>CAYQVE010000106.1:0-5059 GCA_964420785.1 uncultured Enterobacteriaceae bacterium
AGTTGAGCGAGTGGAAGCCGGCCAGCGTGATGAACTGGAACTTGTAACCCATCGCCGCCAGCTCGCGATGGAATTTGGCGATGGTCGCGTCGTCCAGGTTGCGCTTCCAGTTGAAGGAAGGCGAGCAGTTGTAGGCGAACAGCTTGTCCGGATGGACCTTGCGCACGCCCTCCGCGAATTTCCTGGCAAACTCGAGGTCGGGCTTGCCGGTCTCGCACCACACCATGTCCGCATACTCGGCGTAGGCGATGCCTCGCGACACCGCCTGGGCCAGCCCGTTCTTCACGCAGTAGAAGCCCTCGCCGGTGCGCTCCCCGGTGAGAAACGGCCTGTCGTTCTCGTCGATGTCGGAGGTGATGAGATTCGCCGCCTCGGCGTCCGTGCGCGCCAGCAGCACGGTGGGCACGCCCATGATGTCGGCGGCAAGACGCGCCGCGACGAGCTTCTGCACCGCTTCCTGCGTCGGCACCAGCACCTTGCCTCCCATGTGGCCGCATTTCTTGACCGCAGCAAGCTGGTCCTCGAAATGCACGCCTGCCGCGCCCGCCTCGATCATGCTTTTCATCAGCTCGTGTGCGTTGAGCACGCCGCCGAATCCGGCTTCGGCGTCGGCCACGATGGGAGCGAACCAGTCGACGTGGTTCTCGCCTTCCGCGTGGTGCAGCTGATCGGCGCGTTGCAGCGCGTTGTTGATGCGCTTCACCACGCTGGGCACGCTGGTGACGGCGTAGAGCGACTGGTCGGGATACATGGACAGGCTGTCGTTCGCGTCGGCCGCCACTTGCCACCCGGAGAGGTAGATGGCCGGCACGCCGGCCTTCACCTGCTGCATCGCCTGGTTGCCGGTCAGCGCGCCGAGCGAGTTGACGAAAGGCCGCTCGTTGCACATCTTCCACAGCTTTTCGGCGCCGCGACGGGCGAGCGTGTGTTCGATCTGCACGCTGCCGCGCAGGCGGTACACGTCTTCGGCCGAGTAGCCGCGCTTGACGCCTTTCCAGCGCGGATTTTCAACCCAGTCGTTCCTGATTTTCGCCGTTTCCCATTCACGAGTCGTCATGCGTTGCTCCTCAATCATCAGGGTAAGAGCTGGTAGGCAGGCAGGGTCAGGAATTCGTCGAAGCTGTCGTTCTTGACCATCGAACTGAACAGGCGCACCGCATCGGGAAAGGCGCCGGATCGGAATCTGGCAATGCCGACTTCACGATGCACTTGTTCGAGCTCGGCGCCGAGCAGCAGATCGAATCGCTCCGCAGTCACGGTCGCGCCGTCGTCCATGCGAGCTTCGTGGCGTATCCATTGCCACAGTTGTGCGCGGCAAATCTCCGCGGTGGCGGCGTCCTCCATCAAGTTATACAGCGGCACGCAGCCGGAGCCGCGCAGCCAGGCTTCGATGTATTGCAGGGCAACGCGGATGTTTTGCCGCAGTCCCGCTTCGGTGATCACGCCGTCGGGAACGTGCAGCAGGTCCGCCGCGCCGACCCGCACGTCGCCGCGCATCACCCGCAGCTGATTGGGTCCGGACATGACGGCGTTGAAGGCATCGATCGCTATGGGCGCCAGGCCCGGATGGGCAACCCAGGTGCCGTCGTGACCGGCCAGCGCTTCGCGCGTCTTGTCGGCGCGCACCTTGGCCATGGCGGCTTCATTGGCTTGCGGGTCGTCGCGAATCGGAATCTGTGCCGCCATGCCGCCCATCGCGTGCGTGCCGCGGCGATGACAGGTTTGAATCAAGAGCTCGACATAGGACTTCAGAAAAGGCTTGTCCATGGTCAGCGTGCCGCGATCCGGCAGCACGCAGTCGCGGCGGTTCCGGAATTTCTTGATGAAGCTGAAGATGTAGTCCCAGCGGCCGCAATTGAGCCCCGCGGAATGCTCGCGCAATTCGAACAGGATCTCGTCCATTTCGAACGCGGCCAGTACGGTCTCAATGAGCACGGTCGCCTTGATCGTGCCGCGCTTCATGCCCAGGGCGTCTTGTGCGGCGACGAAGACATCGTTCCACAGCCGGGCTTCGAGGTGGTTCTCGATTTTCGGCAAGTAGAAGTAAGGACCGGTGCCGGCGCGTGCTAGCGACTCGTGATTGTTCGCCAGGAAGATCGCGAAATCGAACAGCGATGCGGACACGGGCTCGCCGTCGATTTGCAGGTGCTTCTCGGGTAGATGCCAGCCGCGCGGCCGCACGATCAGTGTCGCGATACGGGCGCCCAGGCGGTAGGACTTTCCGCTGGCGGCATCGAGGTAGCCGATGTCGCGGTTGACGGCGTCGCGCAGATTGACCTGCCCGTTCACCATGTTTTCCCAGGTCGGCGCGGACGAATCCTCGAAGTCGGCCATGAAAGCCTGCACCGGTGCGTTGAGCGCATTGATGATCATCTTGCGATCGACCGGTCCGGTGATTTCCACGCGACGATCCAGGAGATCCGCGGGCACCGGCGCAACGCGCCACTCGCCGGCGCGCGTTGCGGCGGTTTCCCGCAAGAATTCCGGCAAGCCGCCCGCATCCAGCTGCTTTTGAAGCTGCGCACGCGCGGCCAGCAGTTCGAGGCGCCGGCCGTTGAATTTTCGATGCAGCGTGACGACCAGGTCCAACGCCGCGGGAGTCAGCACCTCCGCCGATCGTTCGGGCCGGGGCGCAACGAGTTCCAGCTCCGGCGCCGGCATGGCATGTACATTTGTCTTCATGCGGCGCATGATAGGCTCAGAAATCGGTGAATTTGACGGTGGAAATTTCACATTGTTAATTTCACAAACTCCGATGACCCAGCACATCCGCAAAAGTCACTTCCTCGGCACCAAGTTGCGCGCCTTGCGCAAGCGCAATGGTCTGACCCTGGAAGAATTGTCGGCACGCTGCATTCAACTCGATTCGCAGAGCGCGCCATCGGTCTCCTACCTGAGCATGATCGAGAGCGGCAAGCGGGTTCCGTCGGAAGACGTGCTCGGATTGCTGTCATCGTTGTTCCAACGCGATCCGCGCTGGTTTCTCGATGGCAATCCGGAAATAGAGACCCCTGCAATCAGGCAGCGTGCCGGCGGCGCGGCGGGTGTGCCGCTCGAACCTGCGTTTTTGTTCTCGAAGGAACTGCTGCGGGCGGCAATCCCCGAGCTATTGGCGCAAACCGGAACCACCGGACGGGAGTTCGCGCACTTGCTGATTCGCTCGCATCAGGAGCTGTCGCGCAATGCCTTTCCCGATCTCGAGCGATCGGCGGAAAATGTCGGCGAGCGCAGATTTCCGCTGGGCGCAGACGACCTGATGCGTCTTTGCAAGCACCACGGTCTGACCCTGCGCTGGTTTGACCGCAAGCCGGTGCTCGCGCGCGACAAGGATCGCGAGCTGCGCAGCATGGTGCGCTCGTTCTTCGAATCGCCGCGCACCGTCTATTTGAATCGCGAGTTGCAAGCCGATCCGGCGCGTCTGAAGTTCGACCTCGCCTCGCACTTGGGCCACAAGGTGCTGCACGGAGGCGATGGACTCAAGTCCGCGCATGCCACCGGCGGGGAAATGGGAGGCAGTCCGGAAGGCGGCGCGGAAATCGCCGCCGGCATGAACGCGCAAGACGTGCTGCACGCCTGGCGCGATTTCGAGTGCAGTTTCTTCGCTGGCGCGCTGCTGTGTCCCAAGGTTCCATTCCGGCGACTCCTCACGCGCGAGTCGTATCGGGTCGAAGCCGGGGAGAAAATCCAGCTCACGCCGGCTGTGATGATGCGGCGCATGACCAAGGTATCGCCATATCCCTATTGGCATTTCTTCGACGCCTATCCGCCCGGATATCTGCGCGCGGTGTATCGCGGCAACGGCATCCCGCTGCCCTGGGGCAACATGGCGCAAGTCACCGACCCCTGTCCGAACTGGGCCGTTTTTCGCATGCTCAATGAGAATCGCACCACCGATCGCAGCTCGCAGATTTCACTGTTGCGCGACGGCGATCAATCCATGCTGTATTGCTGTCACTCGCGGCGCACCAACGACATGGCAGGCAACCCCCATGTATTGTCGGTAGGGATCGATCTGGTGCCGGCGCTGCGTTCGCACAGCGTCGATGCGGAAAATATCGTCGCGAGCATCACCGATGAATGCTTGCATCATCACGGCGAAGCGAGAATTTCCAAAGCCGCCGTCGAGGCGATCAAGGGAGCGGCCAAGGTACTGAACATTGCCTGGGTCGAGGATGCCTTGTTGCGTCCCGCACGCATCATTTGTCCACGCAGCACGCATTGTCCGCGAACAGAGCATTGCGACGGCGCCAGGGCGTCGCGCGCGCGTGAAATTACCGACGTGCGCGAGGAGATCATCAGCAAGGCCAGGCGCGGACGTTAGCGCGGCTTTTCCGGGTGTTACGCCCCGATTGCAGCTCCGGACCCTTCATGCTTTGAACTGCGCGGATGATGCAGTAGAGTGTCCGGGCCCGGGTACCCGATATGGCCCTCCGAGAAAAACTTCTCCGCATCGCGGGAGCGCTCGCCTGCGGCGTCGCGCTCGCCGGCTGCGTCAGCGCACCCGACGACCTGCTCGCCTCGACCGCGATCGTCGCCGAGCTCCCGCGCGAGAGCGGCGCCTTCGTCGAAGCTGCGCGGTTCTCCGCGGGCCGCCCCGGCGAGGCCCCGCCCGGCGGCTGGAGCCCCTTCGTGGTTTCGCCCTTCGCAACGCGCACCGAGTATCGCCTCGTCGAGAGCAACCCGCACACGGTGCTCGAGGCCCGCCGGCACCGCTCCGCCGCGGGGCTCTACCGGCGCATCCCGCTCGGGCCGGGGCCCCGCCACAAAATGCGTGATGCGGCCCCCGGTCTGTTCGATGATTTCAGGCCCCGTCGGGTCGAAATGAGCCCGCCAGTTTCCGTCATTGCTGTATTGATCCGGGTAGAAATACCTCTCGGGATGTTCAGCAACGACGCGGCGCACCTCGCGGATGGCGCCGTCGGTTCCCTCGAGCGGGTTTGTCAACACCAGCTCGGCTCCGAAAGCCTGCAGGATCAGCTTCCGCTCGGGGCTGGCGTTCTCGGGCAGGAACAGCTTTACTTGATAGCCCCGTGCGGCGCCCACCATGGCATAGGCGATG
>CAYQVE010000106.1:5069-10679 GCA_964420785.1 uncultured Enterobacteriaceae bacterium
ACTCCTCCAGCTCCATGCGCTCGTTCTTCTGCCTGGTGATCTGCTTCCACGGCGACGCGAAGCGGCTCGACATCGGCGAGCGCAATACGCTGAGGCTCTACAAGGCGCTCACCGGCGAGATGCTGCCGTACGCCATGCTCATGTACGTCTGGGCGAGCGACGCGCCGGTCGGCAGCATCGCCTCCAGCGTCTACACCGAGAAGATCCAGATGATCGTCGTCGAAAAAGGCGGCCGCCGCACCGGCAAGTGGCGCGACTTCCGGCGCAACGTGCTCGAGGACTACCGGCATGCGTTCGGCGAGGAACCCTCGGACATCGTCGCGGTCGGGGTGATGACCGACGCCGACGACACTCGCGCGAAGGCACGCGCGCAGTACGGCGATATCACCTTTCGGCCCGCGCAGTGAGGTCGATCGAGCGGCTTAGCGCGCCGCGCTGCCGCTCGTTCCTTCAGAACGCCGCGCGCGCGAGATTCGCGAGGTGTTGTGAGCAGGGACGCACGGGAGCTTCCATCGTCGGCGCTGAAATGCCGGGATAAGCCTACTCCGAGTCCGCTTGTTTGTCGCTGCGCCCCGGGCCGATGAAATGAATTCTTACAATCGAATCACCGAGTTCGCCGAGCCGGGTTCAACCGCCGGCGCCGCCCGTGCGTTTCTGTAAGCATGAGACGTATACTGATTCCGCCGGTGCTGGCCCGTCGGGAGGAACGACACGCCCGCCTTCGCTTGCGATAGGAGGTGCCGATGAAAGCGTTCTTCGTACATGCCTTTCGGCTGCTGCTCGTGCTGCTCGTTTCGGCGTCGGTCGCTTTTGCGCAGACGCCGCCCGCGCAGCGCAGGGCCGCGGCCACGCAACAGGAGCTCGACCAGATGCTCGCGCCGATCGCGCTCTACCCCGATTCGCTGCTGTCGCAGATCTTCATGGCCTCCACTTATCCGCTCGAGGTGGTGGAAGCGGCGCGCTGGTCGCGAGCGAACCCCGCCCTGACGGGACAGCAGGCGGTCGAGGCGGTCGAGCAGAGGGATTGGGACGCGAGCGTCAAGTCGCTCGCTGCGTTCCCGCAGATCCTCGCGATGATGGCCCAGCAGATCGAGTGGACCGCGCGGCTCGGAGACGTTTTCATCGCGCAGGAGCCGCAGGTGATGGAAACGGTTCAGAGCTTGAGGCAGAAGGCGTATGAGGCAGGCAATCTGAGATCGACGGAGCAGGCCCAGGTGTACCGGCAGGGAGAAGCCTACGCGATCGAGCCGGCCAGCCCGGAAGTGGTCTACGTGCCGTACTACGATACGCGTGTGGTGTACGGTCCGTGGTGGTGGCCAGCGTATCCGCCCGTCTACTGGGCGCCCTGGCCGGGGTATTACGCGTACCCGGGGTACAGGGCGGGATTCGTCTGGGGTCCCGGCATCGCCGTGGGCGCGGGATTTTTCTTCAGCTCCTGCGACTGGCACCGCCGCCACGTCACCGTCGTGAACGTCACCAACGTCTTCGTGAATCGCCAGGTGATCGTCAACCGGCCGGTGCCGGTGAGAAACGGCCAGCCGGTCGTATGGCAGCACGATCCGGGGCCCCCCCCCGGCTGGCCCTATCACATCGGGTCGGTGCAGCAGCGGTTCGGAGGCAGCACGCAGCTCGGCCAGCGGCGTGATTTCCGGTGGCAGGATCCGGTCGTCCCGGCGACGCGCAACAGCGCGCTGAACCGGCCGGAGGTGCACGGCGACCATTTTCGCCCGAATCCGCGCAGGGACGGCCGTGGCGACGCGCGGAGCTCCGCCAATCCCGGCGCCGCGGCGCGTCCCGAATTCAACGGCCCTGTGACCCGCCCGCCTGTCGCCGCGGCCCCGCAGATGCACACGGGTCCGGGCAGCGTTCCCCACATGCAAAACCCGATGCCGCAGTCCGCGCCCGTTCACAATCCGCAGGCGCAGGGCTTCCCCGGTCGCGGGCAGGGGGGAAACCGCCTCGCGCCTTCCGCAGGAAGAGCGCGCGGCGAAGGGCACAACCGCTAGACCGGCGGAAATTCTTGCAGGGCCGCCCGCCTTGGCGCACCACCGGTCGCAGGTTCAGCCCAGCGCCGTGATCTTGGCGAGGAGATCGCTCTCGTCGACCGGCTTCACCACGTAATTCGCCGCGCCCTGGCGCAGGCCCCACAGCCGGTCGGTTTCGTGGCTCTTGCTGGTGCAGAGAATCACCGGAATGTGCTTGGTCGCCTCGTCGCGCGTGATGAGACGCGTCAGCTCGAAGCCGCTCATGTCGGGCATCACGACGTCCAGCAGGATGAGGTCCGGCTTTTCGGTTTTCGCCTTGTCCATGGCCTCCCTGGCGGTTTCGGCCAATATGCAGCGGTAGCCGTGCCTCGCCAGCATCTGGAAGAGAACGTGGCGGGCGGTGGACGAATCGTCGGCTATGAGGATCTTCCTTACGGGCATTGCGAGCTTCCTTCCTCGATCGGCTTGGGCACTTTAACCTCTCAAGGCGGAATCCTGTAAATTTCGGGCGGCCATATGAGCGCAACAGACCCCGGCAAACTGGACCGCATCGTCGCCGAAGCCCGTCGCGCCGCCGAGAAGCGCGAACGGGGCTACAGGGAACAGGCGTTGAAGATCTACCCATGGATCTGCGGGCGCTGCGCCCGCGAGTTCACGCGCGCCAACGTGCGCGAGCTGACCGTCCACCACCGGGACCACAATCACGACAACAACCCGCCCGATGGCAGCAACTGGGAGCTGCTGTGCCTGTACTGCCACGACAACGAACACCGGCGGCACTTGGAAGCGACCGGCGGGGGAAGCGGCCGCGCGGTCGAGGGCCGCATCTCGACCTACGCTCCCTTCGCGGATCTCAGGGAGCGGCTGGCCAAGAAACGGCCCCCGAAGTGAACTCGGGCTCCGGCCGCGTCGAATTTCGCGGTCAGTTGGCGACGAAGCAGTAGACCAGTCCGGCGCCCCCGGAGGCTTTCAGTTGGTCCTGGCTGCAGCCGCGCGAACCGTGCGAGGAGTTCCAGGACTTCATGTGCCGCGTGTCCTTCAGTCCTTGCAGGTCGTGGTGGCCGACGATCGCCGAGCCGTCGCCGCTCTTGGTCCAGTTGCCGCAGGTGGTATCGCCGCCCGCGGTCGAGAAGCGCCCGTCCGGATCCGAGCCCGTGAGGATGTCGTGCTCGTTCGGCGTATCGCCTCGGCCCTTGATGGGCTCGCCCTTCTCGGTCAGGGCGGTTTGCTTGTTGATGTTGTTGTGCTCGGAGTGCAGGTCGCTCACGCTCTTCGCCACGACCACGCCTTTCGCGTTGCGCCACGGGCCCTTCCCGATGCGGCTGCGCGCGTCCACGCCCTGGTCGCCTCCCGGCAAAGCCGTGCTCAGGTACGCGCGCCAGGGGGTCGCCTTCGCGCCCGCCGCCTTGGCGAGGGCCGCGCAATACGCGTCCGCCCCCTCGAGGCCGCCGAGATCGGCGCCGTTGCCTTTGCCGCTGCTCGTCACGAAGAACGTCATGTCCGCCTGCTGGGCCTGCGCCGCAGCCGTCATTCCTGTTCCGACTACGGCCGCCGAAAACAAGATGCCTCCTGCCGAAATTCTCGAAAAGCTCATTTGACCTCCGTTTGGATGTATTGATTTGAACTGCCGTGGGAAACGGCGATTCTACGCCAACCGCATTGCCCCTAGCGGGCGCCCAGCGCGTTTCGCACGACCAGGCCGCCTTTCATCACGAACCTGACGCGCTCCATCTCGGCGACGTCCTCGAGGGGGTTTCCGGCGACCGCGATGATGTCGGCGAACTTGCCTTTTTCGATGGACCCGATGTGGTTTTCCCAGGCATAGTTCAGCATGCGCGCGGCCGGGAGAAGACCTGAGCGATTGTTTGCAAGAGGCTGACTGCACTCAGGCGTATCCTAGTGTCGCGCCAACCGGGGAGAGGCGATGAGCCTCGAAGACACCGACAACCTCGCCATTTTCACGCCGACCGACAAGGGCAGGGCGGAGCTCAAGGCGGGTTCGACCAAGCTCTCGACCCTCGCGCTCGAGCTGATGGTGCTGTTCGACGGAAAGTCGCCCATGTCGGCGATCGCCAAGCGGGTCAGCGGTGCGCGGCCCGGCGAGATCGGCGATGCGGTGGCGGCGCTGCTTCGCGGCAAGCTCATCGACATCGTCTCGGGAAAAACAGCCGAGTCGGACTTCGGTGCCATGTTCGAGGTGCCGGTCGACACGATGCCCGAGAGCGTTCCGGCTGAGATCCGGGACGAAGCGGAAAAAGGCATGCTGTCTCTCGATCACGGCGGCTACTACATCGGCGTCGCGCAGCGAGCGGCCGCCAAGAAGGCGCCGAACAACGGCTCGAAATATGCGGTGCTCTTGATCGAGGACAACCTCCAGTTCAGCACGGCGGTGAGGATGCTGCTGAAGCTCGAAGGCTACGAGCCGCGCGTCGCGAGCAACCGCGACGAGATCGTGGCGGCGCTCAGGACCTCGTCCCTACCCGACGTGATCCTGCTCGACGTGAACCTGCCCGGCACCAACGGTTTCGATATCCTGGCGCGCGTCCGACAACACCCCGCGCTTCGGGAGATTCCGGTCATCATGCTCACCGCGCAGACCAGCCGCAGGGACGTGTTGCGCGGGCTCGCGGGAGGCGCCAACGGCTACATCACCAAGCCCTTCGAGCACGAGGCCCTGGTGAAGAGCCTGCGCGCGGTGCTCGGACTCACGGCCTAGCCGGAGCTACGCCGCGCGATCCCGCGCCGTCACTTCGGTGGATCCAACACCGCCCGCACCGCCTCGATGCGCTTGCGGTTGACGCCCATGTCTCCGCGGCCCACGCGCGAGGCCGAGCGCACCTGGATCACGTTCGCCGCTGGGTCGAACCAGAACTCCACGTCGTCCACGTATTTCATCAGCCTGGTCGTGAACTGCGCGTAGAGGTAGCCGGGCTCGCTCTTCACCACCTTGACGCCGCCCATGCCCTCCACGATGGCCTTGATCTGAGCGATCGTGGCCGGACCTTCGCCTTTCACCGGCAGCGGAGCGATGTCCGCGTATTTGCGTTGCGGGTGATCGGGGTAGAGCGCGGCCTGGCTGGTGACGCTGTTCTCGGTCATGGACGGCGGTTTCAGCTTGCCGTCGCGCACGCCCAGGTCGGTGGGCGGCGTGCCCTGCAGGAAGCCCAGCTGACCAGCCGCGACGGCTAGGACGACGAGCACCACGACCACGATGACGAACCATTTGAGGATGAGCATAGGTGAACTCCACGATTGCCAGGGGATATCGTAGCAGCCGTCGCTTTCGCCTTGCCGAACGGGCGGGGCTATCCTTGCGGCGTGTCTCACCTCTTCGAACTCGCCGCCAGCGGCCGCGCCAAGTGCCGCGGCTGCGCTCAGGCCATCGAGCGTGGGGAGCTGCGCTTCGGCGAGCGCCTGCCCAACCCCTTTGCCGAGGGCGAGATGACCGTGTGGTTCCATCCGATCTGCGCCGCGTACAGGCGGCCGGAGCCGCTGCTCGAAGTTCTGGACGGCGGCCCCGAGCATATGCCGGATCGAGACAACCTGGAGCGCATTGCCCGCAACAGCCTCGCACATCGGCGCTTGCCACGAATTGACGGCGCCGAGCGCCCCTCGAGTAGGCAAA
>CAYQVE010000107.1:0-10635 GCA_964420785.1 uncultured Enterobacteriaceae bacterium
GGGGATTCTTTCCGTGGAAGGTGCCCCGGGGGTCGCTCGGGAGGCTCGGCGAGAAAGTGGTCGCGCGCACGCCGCTGCGCCGGCTCGGCGACGGGGAGGACCTGAAGGGGCTCGCGGTCTTGCTCGCCTCGGATGCTTCGCGCCACATCACCGGGCAGATCATCGCAGTCGATGGAGGCGCGAGTGTCGCCTGAAGGAGCCCCGCTGACGCCGGGCTCCGCCGGCATCAGGATCCCGTTTACCGAGCACCTCGGCATCCAGCTCGTCGAGATGACGAAGGAACACGCGGTGGTTTCCCTGAAGAGGCGCCCTGAACTCCTGAACAGCTGGGGTGCGACTCACGGCGGCGTGATCATGACCATGCTCGACCTCGTCATGAGCTGGGCGGTGCGCGGGCACTACGGCGTGCTCGGCGGCGTGCTGACGGTCGATTTGAGCGTCGGGTTCATGAAAGGGAGCTTCGGCGACAAGGTGACGGCCGAAGGCAAAGTCCTCCACGGCGGAAAGTCGACCGCCTTCTGCGAGGCCGAGGCGCGCGACGACAAGGGCGAGCTGCTCGCCAAGGCGATCGGGACTTTCAAGCTACTCGCGGACAAAGAGAAGAAAAACGGGTAACGGGCGGCTTGACGGTCCGGTGTTCCGCAGATCGACGGCACTTTCGGAAAACGCTGCAATGCGACATTTCATAAATACTCAGGATTGGGCCGTCGAGGAATTGCAGGCGCTCCTCGATGAAGCGAAAGGCCTCAAATCCAGTCCCATGCAGCCGCTTCTGCAAGGCAGGACCCTCGCGCTGCTCTTTCTGAATCCCTCGCTGCGCACGAGGGCCTCGTTTCAGATCGGCGCAGCGCAGCTGGGCGCCACGGCGATCGTCCTGGAACCCGGCAACGGCGTGTGGGGGATCGAATTCGATTCGGGAAAGGTCATGGACGGCAAAGCCGAGGAGCACATCGTTGAAGTCGCGGAGGTGTTGTCACGCTACTGCGACCTCATCGCGATGCGCGCATTCCCCGGCTTCAAGAACTGGCAGTACGACCGCGAAGATCCGCTGATAAAGGCGCTCGCCCGCTATTCCCGGGTTCCCGTGATCAACATGGAGACGATCATTCACCCGTGCCAAGAACTGGCGCTCGCCATGACTCTCCAGGAGAGGTTGGGCCCGCTAAAGGGAAAGAAGCTGTGCTTGACATGGACGTGGAACCCGCAGCCCCTCAGCACTGCGGTGGCCAACTCCGTAGCGATGATCGCCACGAAGTACGGGATGAATGTGAGCCTGCTTTGCCCAAGTCCCGACTACGTCCTCGATGAGCGCTTCATGAAGGTGGCGCATGAGAACGCTGCTTCGAGCGGCGGTCGCCTGGTCGTTACCCACGAGATCGGCGAGGGCTACGCGGATGCGGACGTGGTCTATGCGAATAGCTGGGGGTCGCTGCCGTATTACGGCAACCCGGAGAGGGAATGGGAATTGTCGAGGGCGTACGGACGCTTTATCGTCGACGAAAGGAAGATGGCGATAACCAACAATGCGATTTTCAGCCACTGCCTGCCCGTGCGCCGCAATGTCGAGGCGACCGACGGGGTCCTGGACGCACCAGGTTGCGTGGCGGTCGATGAAGCGGAGAACCGGCTTCACGTACAGAAGGCGCTCATGCTGAGGCTGCTGCGCGTCGCAGGACGCTGAACGAAGTCGATTGGTCCCTGCTTCGGCTTCTACTCGATCTTCGGCGCGAGAAGCATCTCCCCACCACCGAGGATCAAACGATTCCAGGTCGGGGTGACGACGATCTCGTTCACGCACACGTGCGCCGGCGATTCGGCGACGAAACGCACGACGCGCCCCACGTCTTCCATCTTGAGCATCTTCGCCTGATCTTCGGGCGAAGGCGGTTTCGGCCGCGCTTTTTGCAGCGGAGTCACCGTCTCGCCCGGATGGATCGCGCAGCCGCGGATTCCGTGCATACCTTCCTCGATGTTGATCTGGTGGACGAGCGCGCACAGCGCCTGCTTGCTCGCGTTGTAGGCCGCGCCGCCAACGTAGCTCTGATAGCGGGCGAACCAGGACGCGATGTGGATCACGAGGCCGTCGCGCCGTTTGCGCATCGAAGGCAGTACGGCGAGCGTGCAGTAGAGCGCGCCGTTCAGGTTGGTGGCGACGACCCGGTCCCAATCGGCCGCGTCGAGATCCTTGAAGAAGCGCCTCGGAACGTTGGTGCCTGCGCAATTGACGAGGACATCGATGCGGCCGTGGCGATCGAGGATCGCGGCAGCGGAGCGCTCGACCGCCTGCTTGTCGCTGGTATCGACCGCCGCGGTTTCGCCTTTGCCGCCGGCTTGCTTGATCAGCGCCGCGGTTTCGGAGAGCGCATCGGCCCGCCTCCCCGATACGACCAGCGTTGCGCCGCCTCTTGCGAGCTCGACCGCGGACGCCTGCCCGATGCCGCTGCCGCCGCCGGTGACCCACGCGATTTTCCCGTCCAGTGGTCCGATCACGCGACGGCCTCCGTGGTCTCCAGAATCGGCGGCAGGGGCGAGTCGAGCGCCGCGCAGATCGCGCGCAGCAGCTCCCCTTCCGCGAGCGTCAGTTTATCATCGGCCATCACCGTCGCGACGCAGGCCTTGATGAACAGGGGTTTCTTCAGCGGCGCGAGCAGGTTCAGCTCGTTGAGGGCGCCCTCCACCGCACCGATGTTCAGCTCGGAAGGCGAGCGCAGCACCCCGCCCGCTGCGCCGAGGACGGCCATTCCCTTGTCGAACGCGGCCATCCCGCCCTTGCCGGAGTGAGCGAGCAGCGAAAGCAGCACGGCCGCCTCGGTTGCCACCGCATCGAGGCTGCGGTACTTCACGGCCGGCGGGCGCTTTAGCTCCTTCTGGATCTGGCTCCTGCACAGCGTGAGCAGAACGAATTCGCCGAGCGTGATCTTGCGGTCGGCCTCGATCAGGCCTTTGACCGTCTCGAGCAGCGCGTCGCGCTCGGGTCCGGGCAGGCGCTTCAAGGTCGGGATCGCCAATGCCAGCACGGGAAGCCGCGCGCGCGCGCCGAGCGGTTTCAGCGCGTCGGCGAAGTGCGCGCTTTGCGCGGGGACCTCCGCGCCGGATCGCTCCCCGATCAAGGCGAGCTGCGTCTTGCGCAACTCGCCCTCGCCCAGCAGGAGCGCGAAGAGCGCCGCTTCCGCGCCTTTTCCGCTCCCCACGGCGGCGCGGATCTCCGCCGGAATAGCGTCGAGCATCCCGCGCGCATGATCGAGGTGGGCGGAGGACGGATTGCCGATGCTTTCGACCATCGATTGGGCGATTCCCGGCGCTCCCGCGAGCGCGGAGGTGGCGGGCGGCGCGGTGCGAGCCATATAGAGCGGACTCACGAGCTCGCTCACGACCGGGCTTCCCCGCGCCGACAGGGCCGCGGCCTCGGCGCGCTCCATGCGCTCGCGCAGCAGCCGCTTGGCGCCCGGGCCGAGCAGTCGTTCGATGCGCTCGTCGAGCGGCGGATGATCGTGAAACACGGCAAACTCGAAATAGTCGTTGACGGGGGCGCCGATGCACATATGGGACAGCTCCTCCGCGTGGCGCTGCGCGATGGTGCTGCCGCGCAGGCCGATCTTGAACAGCGCTCCCCCGATGCCGTCCGGATTGCGGGTGAACTGCACTGCGGAGGCATCGGCGAGGAACTCGCGCTCGCGGGAGATCACCGCCTTGATCAGCCGGCCCGCCAGCACGCCTATCGAGCCGATCAGCCACAGCAGGAGCCCGAGGAAGAACACGCGGATGTCCGTTCCCGCGCGGCGCAGGTCGTCGCCGTCGCGGATGCCCGTCATCAGGAAGGCCCCGATCGACCCGATCATCACGATGCCGGCGATCACTCCGAGGAGGTGGATGTTGAGACGCATGTCGCCGTTCAGGATGTGGCTGAACTCGTGCGCCACGACCCCCTGCAGCTCGTCCCGGTTGAGCTGCTCCAGCGTCCCGCGCGTCACGATGACCGTCGCCTCGTTGGGAGAGTAGCCGGCGGCGAAGGCGTTGATCGTCTGCTGGTCATCCATCACGAACACGAGCGGCACGGTGATGCCCGAGGCGAGCGCCATCTCTTCGACGACGTTGAGCAGGCGGCGCTCCGCCGGCTCGCCGCTGTCGCGCTTGACATGGCGCGCGCCGATCAGGCCCGCGACCGCGACGCCGCCGCCGGCGAGCTGGTACAACCGCGACGCGGTACCCCAGCCGATGACGAGCAGCGTTGCGAGGGTGGACCACAGATAAACCGTGGGCGGAACCTGCTGCAGATGGCCACTCGAGGAGTACAGGATCTGCGCGTCGAAAACCCAAACGTATACGATTGCGCACACCAGGTCGAACGCGGCGACGATGGCGGCGACCGCGAGCACGAACAGGACGAGCATCAGCCACGTGTGGCGCCGGGCGCGGTGCTGCTGCTCGAAGAAATCCACGACGCAGCCCGTACCGCTCGCCGCGCTCCAGTCGATGAGGACTAGCTGAAAGAAACCTTGACCGGCTTGCGCTCCTCGGGCGACTCGGTGGCCTCGAGCAGGGTTGCTTCCTTGAATCCGCCGAAGCCGGCAACGAAGTTGTCCGGAAAGCTCTCGATCGCGGTGTTGTAGCTCATGACCGCGTCGTTGTACGCTTGCCGCGCGAACCCGATCTTGTTTTCCGTGCTCGTCAGTTCCTCGGAGAGCTGCATCATGGTCTGATTGGCCTTGAGGTCGGGATAGGATTCGGACACCGCAAAGAGCCTGCCGAGCGCGCCGGAAAGGCCGGCTTCGGCAGCGATCCATTGCTTCATCGCCTCGGGATCCGCCGGGTTGGCCGCGGCGGGCCGGTTGGCGGCGTGGGCGGTATTACGCGCCGCGATCACCGCTTCCAGCGTCCCGCGTTCGTGCTTGATGTAGCCCTTCGCCGTCTCCACCAGATTCGGGATCAGGTCGTAGCGGCGCTTCAGCTGGACGTCGATCTGCGCAAAGGCGTTCTTGAAGCGGTTGCGCTGCGCAACCAGTCCGTTGTAGATCGCGATCAGCCACACCACGGCCGCGACGACGACGCCGACGACAATCCAGAATCCCCAACTCATGTCTTCCCCTTTTCTTGCGTGCGTTCCGGTTGCGAGCGAGCGCGGCCTTCAGGCGGCCTCGTCGTGGATCACCACGGTTCCGGCGAGCTTGTCGTGCCAGCCTTGCTTGCGCTTGTCGAAAGCGATCCAGATGAATCCGAGCATGAAGATGCACGAAACGATATAGCCGAAGTAACGGCCGATCAGCTTTCCCGTGGAAGGCGTCCCGAGTGTATGTGCATCCACTATCTTGGCCGAGATCAGCATCTTCCCGGGCGTCGCGCCGCGGTAGCGCCAGAAGACGATCACCGCCAGCGCAGGGAGCAGCCCTTGCACGACCAAATCGAACATCACGGTTTTCCCCTCGGAGGAGAGCCGCACGTACTGCATGCCGTAGACTCCAACGGCAATCAGTCCGATAACGACGACAAGGATCAGGGTATCGATGATCGTGGCGAAAACCCGCTTCCAGAAACCCACGTATTGCGGCTCGCGCTTGACGGTGGTGTCTTCGGCCATGGGAACCTCCCTCGGGTGCGATGCATGGTAGCCCCACAATTGTAGCCGAGGCAACAGGGCGGCTATGATGCCGGCATGATCGCAAGAGGGCGCGCATGAAAGCCGTGCTGTGCAAGGACTGGGGGCCGCCCGACTCGCTGGTGGTCGAAGACGTTCCGTCGCCTGCGCCGGGCAAGGGACAGCTTCTGGTTTCCGTAAGAGCGAGCGGGGTGAATTTCCCCGACGTCCTCCTCATCCAGAACAAGTACCAGTTCAAGCCCGAGCTGCCCTTCTCGCCGGGGAGCGAGATCGCCGGCGTGGTCAGGCAGGTCGGCGAAGGCGTGCACGGGTTCATGCCAGGGGACCGGGTGATGGCGCACATCCGCTGGGGCGGTTATGCGGAGGAGGCTGTGGTCGACGAAGCGCTCGTCGCGCCTGTTCCGGCCGGCCTCGATTTCGCGGTCGCCGCCTCGTTCGGCCTGGTCTACGCGACCGCCTACCACGCGCTCAAGGATCGCGCGGGAATCAAGGCGGGCGAGACCCTGCTCGTGCTCGGCGCGGCGGGCGGCGTCGGCCTTGCCGCCGTGGAGCTCGGGAAGGCTTTCGGTGCACGCGTGATCGCCTGCGCCTCCTCCGACGAGAAACTCGAGACCTGCAAGCGCTTCGGCGCCGAAGTCACGATCAACTACGAGCGCGAGGACCTGCGCGAAGCCCTCAAGAAGCTGGGCGGCGCCGTCGACATCGCCCTGGATCCGGTCGGCGGAAAGTATTCCGAGCCTGCCGTGCGCGCAATGGCCTGGAAGGGGCGCTACCTTGTGGTCGGCTTCGCCTCGGGCGAGATCCCGAAGATCCCGCTCAACCTGACGCTGCTCAAGGGCTGCTCGATCGTGGGCGTTTTCTGGGGCGAGTTCGCCAGGCGGGAGCGCAATCTCAACGCGGCGAACTTGCGCGAGCTGACGGCGTGGCTACGTGCTGGGAAGATCAAACCGCTGGTGAGCGCAAGCTATCCGCTAGAGCGCGCAGCCGACGCGCTCAACGACATGATGAGCCGCAAGGTTCAGGGAAAGGTGGTGCTGACTACAGCGCTTTAGCGCGGGGCTTCGCCCGCGGTCGCAGAGACCGGCACCCACTGCGAGGGGCAGCTGGGGACGTTGGGGTAGTAATCGTTGTAATCAGGGCAGTAGTAATACACGCCCCCGCCCTGCTCGATATAGACCGGTGGTTCCGAATACACGGGCGGCGCGTACACCGGAGGATAGTAGGGATAGTAGGGATAGAAGAACGGCCCACCGATTATGACCGTGCCGCCGACGAATACGCGGGGGCGATGGAAAAAGGGAGGACGGCCGACGAAACCGGGGCGAACACCCACGAAGGGCCGTCCGATAGGATGCCCGAAGCGAGCCCCGACGGTGGCTATTCCCCCGTGTCCACCGCGGAAACCCATCGATGTAGCGCCACCGTGGAATCCTCCGCCGCCCGCATGGCCTCCGCCGCCCCTGCCGCCGCGCGCGAGGACGGCGTCTGCGCCTACCAGCAGGGCCACTCCCAGCAGAATCGCGATCGGTCGTTTCATTGGAGCCTCCTATCCACGGAGAACCCGGCTCCGAAGAAGTGTAACCCCGCCGCCAGTCCGGCGTTGGCCTTTTACACCTTTTACACCTCGTTACATCCCGCGTCGCTCAGCACTCCGGTTCGCCCGCCCGAGGCGCGGGCCGCGCGACAAATCCGAACCGGCTCGGAACGTCCGCGGCGCTGACGGAAGCGATCGGCACCTTCTTGCCCTGTAGCATCACTTGCCCTTCTGCGCCCCGGGCGACCTCTCCAAGGAGGCGCTCGAGCGCCCGGCCGCCGACGTCGGCGAGGCGCTCGAGAAAGCCCGTAAGGTCGCGGTCGAGCAGCACTCCGATGCCGATCTCCGTCTTGAGAAGCAGCGCGCCCGCGTCGTCTAGAAACACCGCCTCGAGCGCGCGCGGCACGGCCCCGGTGTGCGCGAGCAGCCCCCGCCCCGCGTCGTCGAGTCTGTATACCCACGGCGTGTAATCGAGCGCGACGAACACCCGTTGCGGGCCGTTCTGGAAATACCAGCGGTCTTGGGAATCCGACGCGTAATTCCTGCCGATGAACTCCCTCACCGCGGCGTGGGCGATGCGCTCGAAGCGCCCCGCGACGGTCTTGATCATCCAGTTTCCGCGCCGGTCGAGCGCGAGCCAGCCGTACACCGCCGGCACGTCCGGCCATTTCAGAATCGATCGCAGTACGATCTCGTCCATCGGGGCTCTGGTATGCTCGAAGTCTAATCCAGCAGCGGATCCAGCCGCGAATGAAGCGCGAGGAGTTCACCTTCGTCCACAGCCTGCGGGTGCGCTGGGCGGAAGTCGACCGGCAGGACGTGGTCTTCAACGGGCATTACTTCCTCTATTTCGACGTCGCGGTCGCAGAATACTGGCGCGCGATCGGCTTTCGCTACCCGGAGGATATCGTCGAGAAGTTCGGCACGGACATCTATGCCGTAAAGGCGAGCGCCGAATACCACGGGTCGGCGACCTACGACGAGCTGATCGACATCGGCTGCCGCGTCGGCCGCATCGGGCGCTCCTCGATGCAGCTCGTGTTCGGCATCTGGCGCGGCGCCGAGCACATCACGAGCGGTGAGCTCATCTACGTCAACGCCGATCCGAAAACGAGGAAACCGGCCCCGTGGCCCGAGCCGATCAAGCGGGCCATCCTCCGGTTCGAGCGCACCCGGCCCGCGGAAGCGAACGCGTGAGCGCGAAGCGATTCAAATGCTGCTTCGCTAAGGAAGGCGATAGAGCAGCAGGCGGTAGGTCTTGTAACGCTCGAAGACTTCCTTGCTGCGGTGGCCGGAGAAATACTTGCGGTTGGCTTTGTCGAGCTTCCTGCGGAGGAGCCCGAGCGCGAGCCGCCAGAGGAGCGGATAGCGGCCCTCGAAGTAGCGCGCGACCGTGAGCGTGGCCGGCTTGATCCTGTTCATCAGCAGATCGTTCACCAGCTCCATGTTGGGACTGACGCGCCGCGTGATGTCCTCGTCCTTGACGAGGACGAAGGGCGTTTGCTTCATCGTGGCGTAGAAATCCTTCAGAGGATGGCCGCCGCCGAAGCCGGGATCGAGGGACGCGCTCTCGGGCACATCGCTCTTGAAGAAATCGGATATGAGCAGCAGCGCTCCGGGCTTCAGGATCGCCTGAAGAATCGGCAAGGAAACCGACGGCGAAATGTACTGGAAACTTTCGCTGAACAACGCGACATCGTAGTGGCGCCGGCACTGCTCGACCGGAAAATCCTCGAATCGGCACTCGAAAATCCGGGATCGATTGCCCGAGCGATCCGCCAGTTTCCGGCGCACTGCGTCGCCGAGGTCTTGGGACGGGATGACGCCGTCCGCGCGATAGCCGCGGTCGAGCAGCTGGCGCAGCAGCTGTCCCGTTCCGCAACCGATGTCGAGGACGCGGATCTCGCGTTCGGGCCGAGGCAGATGCGCGATCAGCATGTCGTTGTAGCGCTGCTGCGCGGCGGCGAGGTTGCCGAGCTTGAGCTCGAGGTCTGCGTCCCAGAGCCCGTAGTGCAGGTCTTCCACGTCGAGGAGCTGCTGCGCGAGGACCAGGCCCAGCTCCCGGCTGTGCATCTTCTTGGTTTCCATCGGATTGCGGCTGCAGCAGGCCGGACCCGCCGCCGCCCCGTGCGAGAAGATCAGCCGGCGCCCGCTACATTGCCTGGATCAGCTTGCACTCCGCGACTCCGGCTTTCCCTTTCGCCTCGTCGACGAGCTGCAGCGCGGAGCGCGCCGAGAACGCGCCCATCTTCACTTCCTGCCACACGAAGTAATTCCTGCCGGCCACGGCCGAAACGGTCAGAGTCGAGTCGTTCTCCGTCTTCGAGATCAGGGTATGGTTCCCGGGATTGACCTCCAGCAGCACGTATGTCTTGGCGGCCGTGCTTCCGACGAGCTTGCCGTCGAGGACGAGCGTCATTCTCAACGCAGCCCCCATCGATTCGTTGCGGAAGACGTAGATATTGGCTTTGCCGGGCTTGACGGCGAAGCTCTTCGCCGCGGTATCCATTTCCGGGCTCGCCATGGGCACCGACGCGCACCCGCTCGCCATCACCGCTGCCACCACGACGCCAAAAATAAAGACCCGTCTCAACATGTTCTCCTCCT
Source organism: uncultured Enterobacteriaceae bacterium (assembly GCA_964420785.1). Taxonomy (GTDB): domain Bacteria; phylum Pseudomonadota; class Gammaproteobacteria; order Burkholderiales; family SG8-39; genus VBDM01. The sequence goes on from CAYQVE010000107.1 coordinate 9,735, forward strand.
TGTGGTCAAGCAACGGACTCATTGATTTTCTGCAAGCGCGGAGAGCTCGGCCCTCATCCGAGACCTTAGCGCCCGCTCCCTGGCGTCGTCCGTATAAGGCGCCGAGGCGATGAACTGCCCGATCAATTCGATGGTGTCGCCGCGCTTCGCGTTCTTCCCCGCGGGCGCGCCGAAGCGGTCCAGATCCCGGGCGAGCCTCGCCTGCTGCCCGTAGAGGTGATTGAACTGCGCGTCGCACCGCGGAATCGGCGTGGGGTAGTTGCGGATCTCCGCAGCGAGCGCACGCCTGACACCTTCGAGGTGGAGCCTGATTTCGTTCCGCATCGACTCGAGCTTCGCCGAGTCCGGCGCGGCTTCCTTCCTGGTCCTGGAGGTCGCGGAGGACTTCATTCCGGCCTGATGCCCGCGGCCTTCACCATCGGCCACCACTTCTCGATCTCGGCCTTGTGAAACGCGGCTAGCGCCTCCGGGGTCTGTTGCTCGCGAGGCGGGATCTCCTGACCCAGGTCGGCGAGACGCTGGCGCACCTTCGCATCGGAGAGAGCCGCGACAACGGCTGCGTTCAGCTTGGCCACGACGCCGCGGGGCGTGCCGCGCGGCGCCCAGATTCCGTACCATACCGAAACATGCAGCCCCGGCAGGCCCGCTTCGTCCACGGTGGGTATTTCAGGCGCCGCCGCGAGGCGTGTCTTCGCGGTGATCGCGAAACCCTGGCACGTCCTGCAGCCGCTGCCAGAGCGTGCCGCCGAAGGCAACGTTCATCTCCTGAAAGCCGCGGCAGATGCCGAACACCGGCACGCCCGCGGCGATCGCGCGCGGGATCAGCGGCAGGTTGGTCGCGGCGCGGTGCGGGTCGTGGAGCGTTCCCTCGGGCGACGGCTCCCCCTGGTAGGTATGGGGG
>CAYQVE010000108.1:0-10603 GCA_964420785.1 uncultured Enterobacteriaceae bacterium
GCGCCGGCGCCACCTTCCCGTATCCCATTTACGCCAAGTGGGCGGATGCCTATAAGCAGAAGACCGGAATCGGACTGAATTACCAGTCGATAGGCTCGGGCGGCGGGATCAAGCAGATCGTCTCCAAGACGGTCGATTTCGGAGCTTCGGACGCGCCGCTCAAGCTCGAACAGCTCGAGAAAGACGGCCTCGTTCAGTTCCCGATGGTGATGGGTGGCGTGGTGCCGGTCGTGAACCTCGACGGCGTGGCACCCGGCCACATGAAGTTGACCGCCAAGCTGCTCGCCGACATCTACCTCGGGAAGATAAGCAAGTGGAACGATCGGCAGATCGCCGCAGCGAACGCGGGCCTGAAGCTCCCCGACCAGGCGATCACCGTGGTCCATCGCTCGGACGGCTCCGGTACCACTTTCATCTTTACCAACTATCTGGCTAAAGTCAGCGCGGAATGGAAGGACAAGGTCGGCAATGCCCCTTCGGTGTCATGGCCGGCTGCGAGCAGCTCGGGCGGAAAGGGAAACGAGGGCGTCGCCTCTTTCGTGCAGCGGATCAAGGGGGCGGTCGGCTACGTCGAATACGCCTACGCCAAGCAGAACAAGATGACCTACACGCTGCTGCAGAACAGGGACGGGAATTTCGTGTCGCCCAACGACAAGAGCTTCCAGGCCGCGGCCGCTGGCGCCGATTGGAAGAACGCCCCGGGCTTCTACGAGATCCTCACCGACGAGCCGGGCAAAAACAGCTGGCCCATCACCGGCGCGACTTTCATCCTGATGCACAAGACGCAGGTCGACCCGGCAAAAGCCAAAGAGGTCCTCAAGTTCTTCGAGTGGGCCTACCAGGACGGCGACGCGATGGCTCTCGAGCTCGACTACATCCCCATGCCCGACGACGTGGTGGCGCTGGTCCAATCGGCGTGGAGGAGCCAGATCAAGGACTCGAGCGGTAAGAGCATCTGGTAGCGTGCAGGGCGCTGCGCGTCCGGAGCGGCTAGAATGAGCAGCGTGGCGGATACGATCGACGGCCTGTCACGAAGCAATTCCGGGGTCTCCCCGGTGGCCAAAACCATTCCGGACGCGAATCTCAGGAATCAGCACCGGCTCGATCTTCTGTTCCGGCTCGCGACACGGCTCTTCGCGTTTCTGGTTCTGCTCCTGCTCGCGGGGATCATCGTCTCGCTCGTGGCTGGCAGCCTTCCCGCGCTGCGTGCATTTGGACCGGGGTTCTTGACGAGCCCGCAGTGGAACCCGGTCACCGAGCGGTTCGGCGCACTCGTGCCTATTGTGGGCACATTGGTCACTTCGTTCATTGCGCTTGTCATCGGCATCCCGGTGAGCTTCGGGATCGCCCTGTTCCTCACCGAGCTCTCGCCGATCTGGATGCGGCGACCCTTGGGCACGGCGATCGAGCTTCTCGCCGCGATCCCGAGCATCATCTACGGCATGTGGGGGCTGTTCGTCTTTGCGCCCGCCTTCGCCCAGCTCCAGCCTTGGCTCACGGCCGCGCTCGGTGCGATTCCCCTCGCTGGAACGCTCTTTCAGGGACCTCCGATGGGAATCGGAGTGCTCACCGCGGGGATCATCCTCGCGATCATGGTGATCCCCTTCATCGCCGCCGTGATGCGCGACGTGTTCGAAATCGTCCCGTCGGTGCTCAAGGAATCGGCCTACGCACTCGGCTCCACGACCTGGGAAGTCGTGTGGAACGTGGTGCTTCCCTACACGAAAGTCGGCGTGGTGGGCGGAGTCATGCTGGGCCTCGGTCGCGCCTTGGGTGAGACCATGGCCGTCACCTTCGTCATCGGCAACGCGCACAAACTGAACTCTTCGCTGATGATGCCTGGAAACAGCATAGCTTCCGCGCTCGCCAACGAATTCACGGAGGCGGTCGGCGAGCTCTACGGTTCGGCGCTGATCGAGCTTGGCCTGATCCTGTTCCTCATCACTTTCGTGGTCCTTGCCCTCTCCAAGATGCTGTTGCTGCAGCTCGGCAAGATGGAGGGCCAGAAGACGTGAGTGCATCGACTGCAATCATGAGCCTTTATTCCCGGCGGTTGTGGATCAATCGCTTTAATCTTGCGGTGTCGCTCCTTACTATGTTGATCGGGCTGTTCTGGCTCGGCTGGATCCTGTTGACTTTGTTCGAAACCGGTTTCAGGGCTCTCGGCCCGGCGCTTTTTTTTACGATGACTCCTCCGCCGGGGGCGAGCGGTGGCCTCTCGAATGCGATCGCCGGAAGCTTGATCATGGCCGCAACGGGAACCCTGATCGGCACGCCCATCGGCATGATGGCCGGTATTTATCTCGCCGAATTCGGCAGCCGCGGCTGGCTCGCGCCGGTGACGCGCTTCATCAACGATATCCTGCTCTCGGCTCCCTCGATCGTGGTCGGGCTTTTCGTCTACGAAGTCTACGTCATCCACACCCGGCACTTTTCCGCCTGGGCCGGGACGATGGCGCTCGCGCTGATCGTCGTACCGGTGGTGATCCGCACCACCGAAAACATGCTGCGCCTGGTCCCGGACAGCCTGCGCGAGGCGGCGGCCGCGCTCGGCGCGCCTCAATGGAAGGTGATCACTCTTGTGACCGTGCGCGCCGCGAAGGCCGGGATCATCACCGGTATCCTGCTTGCCGTTGCACGCATCAGCGGCGAGACCGCGCCGCTCCTGTTCACCGCCCTCAACAACCAGTTCTGGTCGCTCGACATGAACCAGCCCATGGCGAACCTGCCGGTCGTGATCTTCCAGTTCGCCATGAGCCCGTACGAAAGCTGGCAACACCTCGCCTGGGCGGGCGCCCTGATCATCACTTTGGGCGTGCTTGTGCTCAACATCCTGGCGCGCGTATTCTTCCGCAACAAGTCTCCGACTTACTGACATGAACGCAGCCGTCCTGCAAGCCGTGCAAGAAACCTTGACGCAGAAAATTCAGGTGAAAAACCTGAACTTCTACTACGGAGCGTTTCACGCCTTGAAGGATATCAATCTCCAGATTCCGGAGAGGAGAGTGACCGCGTTCATCGGTCCGTCGGGCTGCGGCAAGTCCACGTTGCTCCGCACCTTCAACCGCATGTACGCCCTCTACGCCAGGCAGGAGGCTAGAGGCGAGATCCTCATCGACGGGGAGGATATTCTTTCGCCTCGCCAGGACCTGAACAGGCTGCGCGCCAAGGTCGGCATGGTGTTCCAGAAACCGACGCCGTTTCCCATGTCAATTCACGACAACATCGCCTTCGGCGTGCGCCTGTACGAAAGCCTTTCCATGCGCGAGATGGAGGAGCGCGTCGAATGGGCATTGCGAAAAGCGGCGCTCTGGGACGAGGTGAAGGACAAGCTCAAGCAGAGCGGCACCAGCCTCTCGGGCGGCCAGCAGCAGAGGCTGTGCATTGCGCGCGGAATCGCGGTGAAACCCGAGGTGCTGCTCCTGGACGAGCCGGCCTCGGCTCTCGACCCGATCTCGACCGGCCGCATCGAGGAACTCGTGCACGAGTTGAAGAACGACTATACGATCGTGATCGTCACGCACAACATGCAGCAAGCGGCGCGCGTCTCGGACTACACGGCGTACATGTATCTCGGAGAAATGGTGGAATTCGGCGTGACCGACGAGGTTTTCATCAAGCCGAAGAAGAAGGAGACGGAGGACTACATCACCGGCCGGTTCGGTTGACGAGGAGCGGCACTATGGGCAGCGAACACCTTTCCAAGCAATACGACAACGACCTCGAGACCCTGCGCTCGGGGGTTCTGCAGATGGGCGGCCTAGTGGAGTCCCAGATACGCGGGGCCATCGACGCGTTCGCGCACGGCAATCAGGAGCTGATCGACCAGGTGATTGCGACCGAAGCTCGCGTAAACGAGTGCGAGGTCCGGATCGACGACGATTGCAGCCACATCATCGTCAAGCGCCAGCCGGCGGCGGGCGATTTGCGCCTCATCATGGCGATCAGCAAGACGGTCACGGACTTGGAGCGCATCGGCGACGAGGCCGAGAAGATCGCGCGCATGTCCAGGCAGATCCACGAGCGCGGGCATGCAGACCTGCATCGTTTTGCGACCGTGCGCCACGCCGCCGACATCGCCTTGTCGATGCTGCGCCAGGCGCTCGACGCCTTCGCGCGCCTGGACGCGGCGGACGCGGCGAGCATCATCCGGCAGGACGTGGCGATCGACACCGAATTCCGGTCGATCCTGCGCCAGCTCATCACCTTCATGATGGAGGATCCGCGCACGATCTCGACCGCGCTCGAGATCGTCTGGATCGCCAAGGCGATCGAGCGCATCGGGGATCACGCCAAGAACATCGCCGAGGATGTCATCTACATCGTCAAGGGCACCGACGTTGGCCACACGGCAGTCGAGGTCGTCGAGCGCGAGGCGCTCAGCTGATGGGCACGGCGTGGAACGAGAGCAGAAGCGGGGCGGTCATGGGCGGTGCGATACTCGTAGTCGAAGATGAGCCGGCGATCCAGGAGCTGATCGCGGTCAACCTCGAGCATGCCGGTCATCAGGTGCTGCGGGCCGCGAATGTCCCGGAAGCCGAAGCCCTGGTGCGCGAGGTTTTGCCGGACCTCGTGCTCCTCGACTGGATGCTTCCGGGCCCGCCGGGCGTGAATTTCGCGCGCCAGCTGCGCACCGATCGGCGCACCAAGGATATTCCGATCATCATGCTGACGGCCCGCGCGCAGGAGCAGGACACGATCACCGGCCTGGAGAGCGGCGCGGATGACTACGTCACCAAGCCGTTCTCGCCCCGGGAGCTTCTGGCGCGCATCAAGGCCGTGATGCGCCGCCGCGCTCCCCAGCTGACCGAGGACGTCGTCGAGATCGCGGACCTCAGGCTCGACCCGGTCGCGCATCGCGTCAGCGCCGCTGGCGGCAACGTCGATCTCGGGCCGACCGAGTTCAGGATGCTGCATTTCTTCATGACCCACCCGGAGCGGGTCTACACCCGCGACCAGCTGCTCGACGAGGTCTGGGGAGATCACGTCTTCGTCGAGGAGCGGACTGTCGACGTGCACATACGCAGGCTCCGCCAAGCGCTCGAGCCCACCGAACATGATTCCCTGGTGGAAACAGTCCGCGGGACCGGTTATCGCTTCCGGCGCGCGCTGGCATAACTCCGGCCTCAGGCGAGGGCCGGACGCTCTTCCTTGGCGGAGCTGCGCAGCTCGAGTCTGACTCCGAGCGCCCGCCATTCCTCCGTCTCGTTGTCGAGCGCCCCTTCGGTCATGGGATGTTCCTCGAGCCAGGCGCACTGCAGAGTCAGCTGGAAGCCGCTTTTCGAGGCCTTGCAGGCGGGGATGGGCAGCGCGAGGTCGCGCCGACTCAGATTGAAGAGGGCGGCAAGCCTGAGAGCGAAGATGAGGGCCCAGTCGGCGCTCTGTTCGGGCAGGTCTTCGATCTTGGTGAGCTTGCCGCGATGCGCGAGCACCAGCCGCGACAGGCGCGCCTGCTCCTTCTGGGAGAAGCCGGGCATGTCGGCCTGCGCCACGATGTAGGCGGAGTGCTTGTGATAGCCGGCGTGGGCAATCGAGATGCCGATCTCGTGCAGGCTCGCCGCCCAGCGCAACATCGCCGTGTCGGCCTCGGAGGATTCCCCGTTCAGGCTCGCATGGATATTCTGCGCGAGCCGCGCCACCCGCTCGGCCTGCCCAGTATCCACCTGATAGCGTCGCATGAACTGGCGCACCGTCGCCTCGCGCATGTCGCGATGGCGTACGCGTCCGAGCAGGTCATAGAGCACGCCCTGGCGTAGAGCACCGTCGGAAACCTCCAGATTCTCGATTCCGAATTCGGCGAGCGCGGCCGACATGATAGCGAGGCCCCCGGAGATGATCGCCGCTCGGTCCTCGCGCAGTCCCGGCAGATCGAGCCTGCCGACTTCTCCCGCCTTGATGAACAGGGCGCGGAGCTTGTCGAGGGCTGCGGCGGAGATTCCCTGCTCGCACAGGTCGGATTCGCGCAGGATGGCCGCGAGCGACTTGGCGGTGCCTGAGGATGCCACGGCGTGTTTCCAGCCGGTGCGGCGGTAAACGTCCACGATACGTTGCAGCTCGTTCGCCGCGGCAAGCTCCGCCCGCTTGAAGCACGATTTCTCCAGTCGACCCTCCGGAAAGAACCTGAGGCTGTAACTGACGCAGCCCATGGGAGTGCTCTCCATGAGCTCGGGCTCGAGCCCGGTACCGATGATGAGCTCGGTCGAGCCACCGCCGATGTCGATCACCAGGCGCCGCTCGGGCGAAGGCGCGAGGCTGTGCGCAACGCCGAGGTAGATCAGGCGCGCCTCCTCGCGGCCGAATATCACCTCGATGGGAAAACCGAGCGTCGCTTCCGCCTCGGAGAGGAAAGATTCGGCGTTTTTCGCCACGCGCAGCGCGCTCGTGCCCACGGCGCGCACCGCCGAGCGCGGAAAGCCGCGCAGCCGTTCCGCGAAGCGCGCGAGCGCTTCCAGCGCCCGCGACTTGGTCGCCTGATCGATGCGCCGGTCCCGCGTGAGACCCGCGCCCAGGCGCACCGGATCTCTCAGACTGTCGAGCAGGTAGACCTGGTCGTCGACGACTCTGCCGATCTGCAGGTGGAAGCTGTTGGATCCCAGGTCGAGGGCGGCCAGAGTGTCCTGTTTCACGATTGTCGCGCGTGTTCAGCCCGATATGTGAAGCGACGGTATCATAATGCCGCTGCCGCGTTATTGCGACGTGCCGCGCTGTAACAATTCTGCCATACACGGTCCTTAGACTTCTCCATGCTCCAGAGAACCCGGTTTCCGGCGGGCAAGATCAAGCCGCAATTCCTCGCGCGCGAGCTCGCTGTGCTGGCATTCAACCAGCGCGTGCTCGCCCAGGCCCAGGACCGGCGGGTTCCGGCGCTGGAGAGGCTGCGCTTCCTGTGCATCCTATCGAGCAACCTGGACGAGTTCTTCGAGATCCGAGTCGCCGAGCTCAAGGAGCGCATCAGGCTCGGCAATGAGATAACGATTCCCGGAGAGACGCCCTCGGCGGAGGTCTTCCCCCTGGTCAGCGAGCGCGCTCATGCGCTGGTCGCGGAGCAATATCGGCTGCTCAACAGGGAAATTCTTCCGGAGCTTGCAGAGGAGGGCGTGCGCTTCCTCGCGGAGCAGCAGTGGACGCGGGAAGAGCGCTCCTGGCTGCACAACTATTTCCTGAGGGAAATGATGCCGCTCCTGACGCCGATCGGACTCGATCCGTCGCATCCTTTTCCGCGCGTGCTCAACAAGAGCCTGAATTTCGCGGTTCAACTCGAGGGCCGCGACGCTTTCGGGCGCAATTCAGGAACGGCGATCGTGCAGGCTCCCAGGGCCTTGCCGCGGGTGATCCAGCTGCCCAAGGCCATCGCCGGCAAAGGCCATGTCTTCGTGCTGCTGACCTCGATCCTCCAGGCGTTCGTGCAGACGCTTTTTCAGGGAATGACCGTGCGGGGCTCGTACCCGTTCCGCGTCACCCGTAACAGCGACTTGTTCCTGGACGAGGAGGAGATCAAGAACCTCCGCACCGCGCTCGCCGGGGAGCTCTCGCAGCGCCATTTCGGAGATTCGGTGCGGCTCGAAGTCGCCGACAACTTGCCGGCGGAGCTCGAGCAGTTTCTCCTGGAGCAGTTCCAGCTCAACGCGGACGACCTGTACCGCGTCGACGGGCCCGTGAACCTGGTGCGCCTGATGCAGGTCCCCGATCTGGTCGACATCCCCACGCTCAAGTTTGCAGCGTTCGTCCCGGGTGTCCCCAAGCAGCTTGAAGAAAGTCCCGATCTGTTCCGTATCGTCCGCAAGGGCGACGTCCTGCTGCATCATCCGTTTCAATCGTTCAACCCCGTGATCGACTTCCTGGAGCAGTCGGTCGACGATCCCAGCGTGGTCGCGATCAAGCAGACCGTGTATCGCACCGGCACCGACTCGGTTCTGATGAAGTACCTGATCGACGCCGCGCAGCGCGGCAAGGAAGTCACGGTCGTCGTGGAGCTGCTCGCGCGCTTCGACGAGGAAGCGAACCTCAACTGGGCGGCGAAGCTCGAGGAAGTCGGCGCGCACGTGGTGTACGGCGTGGTCGGGTACAAGACTCACGCCAAAATGTCGCTCGTGGTGCGCCGCGAAGACGGCAGACTGCGGCGCTACGCGCATGTTTCCACGGGCAACTATCACCCGCGCACCGCGAGGCTCTACACGGATTTCGGATTGCTGACTGCGGACGAGAAAATCTGCGAGGACGTGAACGAGGTCTTCAAGCAGCTCACCGGGCTCGGACGCGCGCGCCAGCTCCACCATCTATGGATTTCGCCGTTCTCGCTGCACGAGCGCGTGCTTGCGGCGATCAAGCGGGAAGCAAACCACGCGCGCGCCGGCAAGCCCGGGCACATCATCGCGAAAATGAACGCCCTGATCGAGCCCAAGGTGATCGAGACGCTCTACCGGGCCTCGCAGGCCGGGGTGAAAATCGATCTGATCGTGCGCGGCGTGTGTTCGCTGCGTCCCGGAATCCCGGGGCTGTCCGAGAACATACGTGTGCGCTCGGTCATAGGACGGTTTCTCGAGCACTCGCGCATCTTCTACTTCTTCAACGGCGGAGAGGGCGATCTCTATTTGTCCAGCGCCGACTGGATGGGACGCAATTTCTTCGGGCGAATCGAGCTGTGCTTCCCTGTTCTCGACCGCAGGATCAAGGAGCGCGTCATCCAGGAAGGCCTCAAGCCCTATTTGTCCGACAACAGCCAGGCCTGGGAAATGGACTCCGACGGCAACTACCAGAGAAGGAAGTCCCGCGGCCGGATACCGCGCTCGGCGCAGGAGCAGCTGCTCGCGTTGCTTGCCGCCGACAAATAGGCTGCCCGCCCGAGCTTGCTACAATCGCAAGCATTTTGCGTTGGGAGGCAGCCTCATGCAGGAAAGTCCCTTCAAGGGCAAGACCGGGCTGCAGCGCCTGTGGAACGCGCTCGGCTACTCGCTCCAGGGCATGGCTTCCGCGTTTCGGCACGAGGATGCGTTTCGCCAGGAATGCCTGCTCGCCGCCGTGCTGATCCCGGCGGCCCTTCTCGTCCCGGTCGGCGGAACCGGGAGAGCCCTGATGATCGCGAGCGTCCTGCTGGTGCTCATCGTGGAACTGCTCAATTCGGCGGTCGAGGCGGCGGTCGACCGGATTTCGCTGGAAAATCACCGCCTCGCAAAGCGGGCGAAGGACATCGGCAGCGCCGCGGTATTCCTGAGTCTTATCAACGTCGCAGCAGTGTGGCTGTTGACCCTCTTCGGGTAGCCGTCAAAAAAGCTTAAGAAAAGCTTCATCCCGGCTTCACGTTGCGCGCGCAGTGTGCGCGCGCATGAACACGCCCATGAAACCAGCCGGGGCGCGAGGGGCGCTCCGCGTCGCGGTCGTCACGGAGACCTATCCGCCCGAGGTCAACGGTGTGGCGCGTACCGTAGGCCTCATGGTCGGGGCGCTGCTCGCGCGCGGCCACGAAGTCCGGCTCGTTCGCCCGCGACAAGGCCGCGAATCCGCTCCGCTTCCCGACCAGGCGGTGCGCGAGCGGCTGGTTGCCGGCTTCGCGATCCCTTTCTATCGCCATCTGCAAATCGGTCTCGCGTCGCCGTCGTTTCTTCACAAGGAATGGAGCCGATGGCGTCCCGACCTCGTGCACGTGGTCACCGAAGGACCCCTCGGCTGGGCGGCGGTTGGGGCGGCAAGGCGGCTCGCCATTCCGGTCTGCTCCGACTTCCACACGAATTTCCATAGCTACAGCCGGCACTACGGATTCGGCATCTTCTCCGGCGCCGTGACACGCTACTTGCGGTCCCTGCACAACCGCGCCGACTGCACACTGGTGCCCACGGCGGAGATGCGGGCAAATCTCGAGGCCCTTGCGTTCGAGCGCGTTGCCGTAGTCGGGCGCGGCGTGGATACGCAGCTCTTCAATCCGGCCCGCCGCAGCGAGCGATTGCGTGCCGCCTGGGGTTGTTCCGGGAGCGAGACCGTCGCGCTGCACGTCGGACGCATCGCGCCCGAGAAAAATCTCGGCCTGTTCGTGGAAGCCGTCCTGGGAATGCAGGTGATCGACCCGAAGGTGCGCGTGATACTGGTCGGGGATGGTCCGCAGGGTCCTGCACTGCGCAAGAGGCATCCGGAATTCGTCTTCGCAGGAATGCGGACCGGCGAAGACCTGGCGGAACACTACGCCTCGGCGGACGTGTTCCTCTTTCCCAGCACTACCGAGACCTTTGGCAACGTGACACTCGAAGCGATGGCGAGCGGCCTCGCGGTGGTCGCCTACGACTACGCTGCCGCGCAGCAGTATTTGCGTCATGGGGTGAGCGGGCTGCTTGCGCCTCGGGGCGACGCGGCCGAGTTTGTCCGGATGGCTGCGCAGCTCGCCCGGAACCGCAACCTGAGATCGCGCTTCGGGCTGGAAGCGAGGCATGCCGCGGAGGCCGCTTCCTGGGGCCGGTCCTTCGATGAGTTGGAGCGCGTTCTGCGCGGTATCGCCGGAACGGTTCGAGCGGAAGTCGACGGCGCCCGAAGGGAGTCTGCCCATGTCGAGACTTGAATCCGGCCTGGAACGGCTGCGCCTCTGGGACCAGGCCCTGTGCATTCGCTTCAATGGCGC
>CAYQVE010000109.1:0-10573 GCA_964420785.1 uncultured Enterobacteriaceae bacterium
CCCGGTGACCAGCTTCACGCCGATACCGCAGCTCACCACCGCGGGCCTGATGCTGGTGGTGAAACCGGCGACGCCGGTAACGAACCTCAGGGAGTTCATCGACTGGACGAAGCGCTACAAAGGAGCGCTGAACTTCGGCTCGGCCGGCATCGGCACCGGCGGTCATCTCGCGGGCGAGCTCTACAAGGTGATGACCGGAGTGAAGGCCGAGCACATCCCGTACAAGGGCGCAGGGCCGGCCCTGATGGATTTGATCGCCGGGCAATACCACTTTAATTTCTCGGGTATCCAGCCGGCGCAGGTCCAGGTGCGCGCGGGCAAGCTGCGCGGGCTTGCGGTCACGGCGCCCAAGCGCCTCGCCGCCCTGCCCGACGTCCCTGCGGTGGCGGAAGAGCTGCCCGGATTCGAGTTCGTCGGCTGGTACGGAGTGATTGGACCTGCGGGCCTGCCCGCGCCGATCGTCGCGAGGCTCCACGACGAGTTCGTCAGAGTGCTTGATCGGCCTGACGTGCGCGAGCGCATCGTGGCGGACGGGTCGGAGCCCGTCGGAAGCTCGCCCGAGGAATTCCGTCAGTTCATGCTCGCCGACCTCGCCAAGAGCGTAAAGCTCGTGAAAGAGAGCGGAGCGAAGCTGGATTGATGAGACTGGGGGTCTACATGCTTGCGCTAAGATTGTTGAGACTGGCCCGGCTGCAGCGTCAAAGCCGCCGGCGTGGTTGGTGCTTGGCTGCACTATGCCTGGCGACAGTCTCGAGTCTCACCGGTTGCGCAACCCCAACGATAAGCTCGGCTCTGTCTCTACGTTCAATGACTGTGAGCGATGGGACGGCAGGCCTAGGGGAAGGATTCCTTCTCGGCGGCAAGGGTTATGACGAGATCAGAAATATTTCGTGCGTTGGCGAGCGGTGCACTCTGTTCGGAGATAGCAACAAAAGCTTTGGCGAAAGCACCGATTTTTTCGTGATCGCGGAAGGTGCCGAGTTCAAGCCTATATGGGCGCGAACCTTCGGAGGAACGCATCGCGAGTTGCTCCACGCCGTGGCACCGACCCGCAACGGTGGTCATGTCTTGATTGGTACCAGCCAAAGCCTGTTCTTTACAGCCTTGAAATTCGCGAGCCCGAGTCGTCCGCCTCGGCCGATTGCCATGAATGTTGACACCGACGGCAACCTGCGCTGGGCCCGGACGTTCGACTTCCTGAAGGGCGCATTTTTCGGTGTAACTCAAGGCCCCGACGGTGGCCACGTGCTTGTCGGCTTCAACTCTTCCGGCGCGCACGATAGTGTTCTGGCGGCCAAGCTTTCGAGCGATGGTCGGTTGACCTGGGCCTACGCTTACGATCTTGGAAAAAACGCCGTCGGGGTGGGGGTCGTCTCAACGGATGATGGCAGCTTCGCCATTGCGGGTTTTTCGGCCAGTGACGATCGTCAAGCACAAAAAATGCTCGTGATGAAGATCGACGGTCTCGGCGCTCCCCTGTGGGCGAAAAGCTACGATTCTGACGGTCGGCAGCGCATCATTTCGTTTGCTGCGATGCCTGATTCATCGCTTGTAGCAGCGGGTTGGTCCATCCCGCCGGGCGGAGTAGGAGGTGTTTTCGTGTCGAAGCTTTCTGGCCGCGGTGCTCCTTTGTGGTCCGTTTCCTTCGAAGGCATCCTCAGGACGGGTCAGGCGCGCGACGTCATTCCCGGTCACGACTCGGACATCCTCGTGTGCGGGACCATCTTAAAGGGCCCTCACGGAGCGAACGACGGTATGGCGGTCCTGCTCGGCGAAGACGGTACGGCTAAGGCGCTGACGGTGATTGGCGGCCCGGGGTTCGACGACATCACTGCGGCCGTGCGGTGGAAGAATCGGAGTTACAGGCTGCTCGGAACTACGGTGAACTTCGGTGCTTCCGTCCAAAACGCTTTCTCAATCGTGTGGTCTCCGCAGCTGAGCGGCGAAGAATCGCGCCGTGGTCTCGAGGCAACAAGGCTAACCTTGAAAGAAACGGACGCCGAGATTGTCCGGACGGAACTCAAATTGCTAGTCACTGAGCTTCCTCTCTCGTCCATAGAGACGACAAACATTGCAGTCCCCGCAGGGGTTCGGTAAGCGGCCATTCACGATGGCTGCGGAATCTAGCGCGATGACAAACAATCGCTGGCGAAGGCCTAAATCACCCCGCACCGGCACGCTTCCCAAGGCCCCGAGTCGGCGATGAGTTCCAGCCGAGAAAACGCACGCGCGAGGTTTTGCGCTTCGGCCGCGGTGCGCTTGTAGTACTCGCCGAATTCGCGCACCGGCAGCCAGTCCTGCGAGACCGGCGGAATAGGCGGCGAGAGCTTCGCGAACGGGCCCGCGCCGTAGACGACCTTGCCTCCGACCATGGTCAGCTGCGACTCGATGTCCTTGATCTGCTCGGTCGGAATGTTGAAATAGTCGGCGGAGAGGATCGCAAGATCGGCGAACTTGCCGACCTCGAGCGTACCCTTCTTCGCTTCCTCCCCGGAAATCCACGCGCCGCCCGATGTATACAGGCGCAGCGCCTCGGCGCGGTCGAGCAGGTTCCGGTCCCCTTGCAGCTTCGTTCCCCCCAGCGTCTTGCCGGTCACCAGCCAGTGCAGACCGATCCAGGGGTTGTAGCTGGTCGCACGGTTGCCGTCGGTGCCGCAGGCGAGCGGGATACCCATCTCGCGGATGCGCGCGACGGGCGGCGCATCGGCGGCGGCCTGCGCGCCGTATTTCTTGAGGAACGCTTCGCCGTCGAGCGACATGCGGTTCTGGATGTCGATCGAGCCGCCCAGGGCCGCAAGCCTCTCCAGCGTCTTCGGCTGCAGCGTCTCGCAATGGTCCAGGCCCCAGCGCAGTTTCTTGAGCGGCATCTCGCGGTTCACCTGCTCGAGCACGTCGAGCACGCGGCTCGCGCTGGAGTCGAAGGTAGTGTGCTGGCGGAACGGCCAGCCCTGAGCGACGATGAACTTCACCACGGCGGACAGATTCTTCTCCATGACGCCCGCGGGCGGCACCGGATAGTCCTTGGCGAAGTTGGCGACGTCGCCCGCCGCGTAGAGAATGTATTCTCCGGTTCCTATCATGCGGTAGTAGTCGTTCCCCTGGCCGAACTTCACGAGCTTGGCCCAGGCCGTGTAATTCTCCAGCTCCTTGCCGGGCGCCTGCGCGAACAGCGTGTAGCCGATGCGCAGCGTCATCTGCCCGTCCGCAGCGAGCTTCGCGATCGCGGCGTAGTTGTCCGGATAGTTCTGGCCGCCGCCGCCCGCGTCGATCACGCTGGTGACGCCCAGGCGGTTGTGCTCGCGCATGAAGTGGCGCGTCGAGAGGATCTGGTCTTCGGGAGAAAGCCTAGGGATGCGCAACCACACCGAGACCAGGCTCGCGAGGCTGGTCGTCGACATCACCAGACCCGTGGGATACCCCGAAGCGTCGCGCTCGATCGCGCCGCCGAACATGTTGGGCGTGTCCTTCGTCCAACCGAGCGCGCGGATCCCGGACCGGTTCAGCCAGGCGCGGTCGTAGAGATGCATGATCATGCACGGGGTGTCGCCGGTGGCCGCGTTGATTTCCTCGAGCGTCGGGTAGCGCTGCTCGACGAACTGCGCCCAGGTCCAGCCCCCGATCACCTGCACCCAGTGCGGCGCGGGCGTGCGCTGCGCCTGCTCGCGCACGCGGCGCAGGCCTTCAGCGAGCGAAGGCACGCCGTCCCAGCGCACTTCGTTGGTATAGGTCAGCCCGCCCCGGATGAAGTGGGTGTGCCCGTCGTTCAGGCCCGGGATGACCGTGCGGCCGCCCGCGTCGATCACCTGCGTATCCGGACCGCGCAGGCGCTCGATCTCTGCCGCGGAGCCGACGGCGACGAGCTCGCCGCCGCGGATCGCGAGAGCGCTCGCGGCCGGCGTCCGCGGAGCGAGCGTCGCGATGCGCGCGTTGACGAGGATCGTGTCGGCCGGGTGGCTCGATTGCATGACGGGCGCCGCGCAGCCGCCGAATCCGGTGAGTCCCGCGGTCGCCGCGAGAGCGTCGATCAGGAAGTCGCGCCGGCCGAAATCGACCGTATGGCGCGGCGCTTCCCCGCCGCACGATGGATGACCGCAAGCAAACCCTTTGAATCCGTTCGACAGCGCCATGTTCCGTTCCTCCGCTCCACGTCGTTCACCCGTGAATCTCGCTACGCCAGGTATTTGCCGAACCACGCGAGGGTCTCGCCCCACGCGGCCTTTGCCGCAGCGGAGTTGTATCGCGCCCCGGTATCGTTGTGGAAAGCGTGGTCCACGTTCGGGTAGACGATCTTGCGGAAGGTCTTGCCGTGCTTGCCCATCGCCGCTTCGATCGCCGGAATGTTCTGGTTGATGCGCTCGTCGAGCCCGCCGTAGATCGCGAGCACCGCCGCGCCGATTCCCGGCACGTCCGGCTCCTGCACCGGAACGCCGTAAAAAGGCACCGCGGCCCGGAGGTCGGGCACGCCCGCCGCGACGCGCCAGGTCACTGCACCGCCGAAGCAGAAGCCTGTCATTCCGACGCGGTCTCCGCGAGCCGAAGGCAGCGATCTCGCATACGCGAGCCCGCTCTTGAAATCCTGCACGTGGCGCGCGGGAGCCGCCTTGCCCAGGATCCCGGGAATCGCGTCGAAGTCGTGCCTGGCGGTCCCGCCCTCGCGCGAGAGCAGGTCCACGGCGAGCCCGACGTAGCCTGCCTTTGCGACGCGCCGCGCGACGTCCTCGATGTGGCGCGTGAGGCCGCGGTTCTCGTGGCAGACGAGCACGATGGCGTAACGCCCCGTTCCCGCGGGCCGCGCGAGGTATCCGTCGAGGCGCACGCCTTCTCCGGGAAATTCCGCGATCCCGGCGACGATCGCGGGATCGTCGGGCGCGACCAGGGGTGCCGAGCTCGCGGGGGCCTTGCCGGCAGGCGCGACCTGCGCCCGCGACTCGAGCATCTGCGCCGCCAGCGCAGCGCCCGTGATTCCGGCGATCGCCTTCAGGGCCTCGCGGCGCGTGAGGCGCCCCTCCTCGTAGTCCTCGAGGGCTTCCTCCACCAGATAGCGCTGCAGCTCGTCCATGATCGGGAGTCTCCTTTGAGAAAACGAAATTACGCTGCCAGCCAGGCTTTCGCCTCGGCGAGCAGCGTCTCGAGCGCCTCGCCGCGTGCGGTCGGAAGGTTCGGATTCACCCGGGCGCCGTTCTTTGTCTGCAGGTAGGCGAGATGTCGGTAGCCTTCCGGAAAGCGCGCCAGCACCTCCGCGTCGAGCGAGATCCTGGCGTTCGGATCGACCGGGTCGATGCGGTCCTTCTCGTAGATCACCGAGCGCCTTGCGATGCGCCAGACTCCGTCGCGCTTCTCCACCCGGTCGAAGAAGCGGCCGCTGCACACCGCGTCGACTTCGACTCCGTCGAGCCGCGAACGCACGTTGATCGACACGCGGGTCTGAGCGATCGCACGAGCGCCCCTGATTTCCGCTGCCGTGCCGCCCAGGAAATGCTGCGAGCGCGATCCCTTGCTGAAGGAGGCCTCGCAGGACTCGACGAAATCCTCGAATCGCCCGTCGAACCAGGTCGTGGTAATCGCGGCGCCGGGGTGCGCGGTCGCGCGCAGCCTGCGCCAGTCTCCGGTGTCGCGCGCGAGCGCCCAGTCCTGCATGAGCGCGGAAATCGCAAGCTGGTCCTCCAGGTCCGGCATGCTCTCACTCGGGCTCGATTCCCGCCCTGCGAAGCAGCCCCGTCCATTTGGCTACCTCCGCGCGCACGAACGCCTCGGTCGCGGCGGGCGCGATGCGCAGGCTCCTGCCGCTGCCCATCTCCAGGCGCGAGCGCACTTCGGCCGAGCGCGTGGCGCGGTCCACCTCGGCGCGCAGGCGCTCGACGATGGCGCGCGGCGTGCGCGCCGGCGCAAACAGGCCGAACCAAGTCTCCATCTCGAGCTCGACCACACCGGTTTCGGCGAGCGTGGGAAGCTGCGGCATGGTCGGCGCGCGCGCGCGGCTCGACACCGCGAGCGCCTTGACCTGCCCGGACTCGACATAGGGCCGGGTGGTGGTCGTATTGTCGTAGAACAGGTCGACGCGGCCCGCGAGCAGGTCCTGGTACACGGGCTGCGCACCCTTGTAAGGCACCTTGACGATGTCGACTCCGGTGAGCGCAGCGATGATGGCCGCGCCGATGTACTGCCCGGTGCCGGGGCCGCTGGTGCCGATGTTGAGCCTGCCGGGATTCGCCCGCGCGAACGCGATCACCTCCGCGAAGCTCGCGAGCGGCAGGTCCTTGCGCGCGATGAGCGTGTAGGAGTGGCTGACCACGAGGCCGAGCGAGGTGAAGTCGGCGAGCGAATCGTAGCCGGGCTCCCGGTAGAGGCCCATGTTGAGCGCGATGTTCGAAAGCCCCCCGACGACGAGGTTGTAGCCGTCGGGGGCGGAGCGCGCGACGAGCTGCGTGCCGACGAGCGTGCCGGCGCCGGGGCGGTTCTCGACCACGAAGGCCTGCCCCGTCTGCTCGCCCAGCTTCTGCGCGAGAACGCGCCCCACCAGATCGAAGCCGCCCCCCGGGGCGGAGGGAACGACCACGCGCACCGGGCGAGACGGGTAATCCTGGGCAGGCGCCGCGGAGAACGCCGAGAAAGCGGCCAAGGCGCAAGCCGCCCGGCACCAGCGCGAACTTCCGAAATTCGACATGGCTTTCATATTAGAATACCGCGGCGTTTTTCGCACAGTCGCAAACCGGACCCATCATTCGCAACGTTCGCCCGCCGCGCGTCCTCGTCGCCTGCGCTCTCGCCCTCAGCGCAGCCGCCGCCCCGCCGGCGGCCGCGACGAGCGACTTCCTAGCCGACGTCACCGATCGCTCGAGCGCCGGCTGGGGAATCGTCTCGCGCTTCGAGCAGTCGCCTTATCGCGGGGGCGGCGTGCGCATCGATCTATTGCCTCTGTACCTCTACGAGGGGGAGCACATCTACCTGCATTCCTACCGCGCGGGGGTCAAGCTCGATTTCGGATCCGACAAGCGTGCGGCCGCGTTCCTTTCGCAACGCTCCGAGAGCTTTCCTGTCGAACGGATCCCGGCGAGCCTCGCGGGAATGTCCACGCGCGTTCCCGAAACGGATTTCGGATTGAGCTACGAGCAGCGCTTCGACTGGGGCAATGTCTTCGGCGAAGTCCTGCGCGACGTGTCGGGCAACTCGAACGGAACCGAATGGCGGCTCGGAACCGCCACCGAGTGGTGGCGCGGGCGGGTGATGCTCGCTCCGTACTTCATGCTGTCCGCCCGCGACGCCCGGCTCAACGACTACTACTACGGCGTGAGGGCCTCGGAAGCCGCCGCGGACCGTCCCGCCTACCGGCCAGGGGCCGGCGTCAACGGAACAGTCGGCCTGAACGCACGGTACGATCTCACCGACACCTGGCATTTTTTCGCGGGCGTGTCCGCCACGCTCTGGGCCAGCGGGGTGCGCCGCAGCCCGATCGTCGAGGACCGCGCTCAGCTCGCGGCTTACGGCGGCCTCGCCTACGAATTCACGCCGACGCCGGTGAAGAGCGCCCGCGACGGCGTCCCGCTCACTTTCAAGGTGCTGCACGGCCGGTCGAGCTCCTGCAACCTGCTGCCGATCATGGAGCTGCGCTGCAGGTCGATCAACACGGATGACCGCACGAGCATCGATTCCTTCGAAGTCGGGCGGCCGTTCATCGAGAGTCCGCACGGCTGGCCTGTCATGATCGCCTGGTACGCCGGGCTGCTGCGCCACGAGGAGCGCGGGCTTCAGCCGGACTCCTGGCAGCTCAACGGCTACCTCAAGGCGTTCTACTGGGGCTTTCCCTGGAGCGGGCGCGTGCGCACGCGCATCGGATTCGGCGGGGGCTTCTCCTACGCGCAGCGCGTGTCCTTTGTGGAAGCGAGGGACCAGGCGCAGCGCGGCCGCAATACCTCGAAGCTGCTGCAGTACGCAGACCCGACCGTCGATGTCAGCGTGGGCGATCTCCTCGGGGCCAAGGGACTGCGCGAGACTTATTTCGGGCTGGGCGCCAGCCACCGCTCGGGTATTTTCGGCATGGCCCAGATCTTCGACAACGTGAACGGCGGATCGAACTTCATCTACACCTACGTCGAGTGGAGGATGTGAGTCAGCTTTCCTCCCGCGACCGCGGCCATCCCGCGGCTTTTACACCGCCGAGAGCGCCTTATCGAGTCGCGCACGGTTGTGCGGACGCATCCAGTCGACCTTCGGGATGCGGGGAACGATGCGGTTGGGATTCACGCGGTCTATGCTGTAGTAGCCGGTAACGATGTGGTCGAGCTTCACCGTCTCGGCGACGCCCGGCAACTGGTACAGGTCGAGCATGTAGTTGGTCAGGTTCTCGTAGCTCGACAGCGGCCGCCAGGTGCACTTGAACAGGTGATGGTAGGCGGCGTCGAAGCGCACCAGCGTCGGGAAGAGTCGCCAGTCGGCCTCTGTGATCGCGTCGCCGACGAGATAGCGCTGGCCCGCGAGGCGCCGCTCGAGCGTGTCCAGCCCCGCGAAGACCTTCTCCACCGCTTCGTCGTACGCGCCTTGAGTCGCCGCGAAGCCGGCCCGGTATACGCCGTTGTTGAGGTGCTCGTAGACGAATTCGTTGACGAGGTCGATCTCCCCGCGCAGCGCCGCCGGGTAGTAGTCGCCCGGCTTCGCGCCCACGCCGTCGAAGGCGCCGTTGAACATGCGGATGATCTCGGAGGATTCGTTGTTGACGATGGTCTTCGTCTTCCGATCCCACAGGGCCGGCACGGTGCAGGTGCCGGTGTAATCCGGTCTCGCTGCGCTGTAGGCCTCGTGCAGCCAGGTAAAGCCATTGAGTCCGTCGCGGGTTGCGCCTGGAAAGGCGTCATCGAAGCGCCAGCCTTCCCGGCGGTCGTTCGGCATCGCCGAGGCGATCGAGATCATGCCCTCGAGCCCTTTGAGCTTCCTGAAAATGAGCGTGCGGTGCGCCCACGGACAGTTGTACGCGATGTAGAGGTGATAGCGGCCCGGCTCCGCCTTGAAGCCGGACGAGCCGTCCGCGGTGACGAAGTTGCGGAACTGGCTTTCCGGGCGCACGAAGCGGCCCGCGACCTCGGGCGGGCGCCGGTCGGTCCATTTTCCGCTGACGAGCATGCCCATCCGCTTGAGCTCAATCCACCTTGGCGCCCGAGATCTTCACGGCCTTCGAGTAGCGTTCGGCATCCGATTTCAGGAGCTTCGCCCACTCGTCCCCCGAAGCACCGATGGGATCGATGCCGAGGTTCTTCATGCGCTCGACGACGTCGGGGAGCCTCACCACCTGCGCCACGTCGGCGCCGATCTTGAGGATGATGTCGCGCGGCGTTCCGTTGGGCGTGAACAAGCCGAAGGTCGGCGCGAAATCGAACCCGGGAATCGCCTCGGCGATCGCCGGCACGTCCGGCGCGAGCTCCGAGCGCTTGAGGGAATTGATCGCGAGCAGCTTCACGCGCCCTTCCTTCGCGTGAGCGGCGAGCGTCGGATA
Source organism: uncultured Enterobacteriaceae bacterium (assembly GCA_964420785.1). Taxonomy (GTDB): domain Bacteria; phylum Pseudomonadota; class Gammaproteobacteria; order Burkholderiales; family SG8-39; genus VBDM01. The sequence continues at coordinate 9,485 of CAYQVE010000109.1, forward strand.
TCCGGACAGCACCATGGGCACCTGCCCTCCGACGAGGGCGGGCACGCTCTGGCCCGTGCCCTTGTAAGGCACGTGGACCATGTCGAGGTTCAGGGACGCCGCCAGGTACGCCATGCACAGGTGATGCGTGCTGCCTATGCCGGAGGATCCGTAGCTGTACTTGCCCGGGGAGGCCCTGACGAGCGCGATCAGCTCCTGGAAGGAATTGACCTTGACCGAGGGATGCACGGCGAGGAACAGCGGCGCGCGCGCGGTGAGCGAGGCCGGGATGAGGTCCCGGTCCGCGTCGTAGGGAAGCTTCGTGAACAGGAACGGAAGTATCGCGTGGGTCGAGTTGTCGGTCATCAGCAGCGTATAGCCGTCGGGCGCCGCCTTCGCGACGAAATCCGCGCCGAGGATGCCGTTCGCCCCGGGCTTGTTCTCCACCACGAACTGCTGGCCCCGGCGCTCCGAGAGTTTCTGGCCGATGAGGCGCGCGATGGTGTCGGGAAGGCCGCCAGGCGAATAGCCCACGACGACGCGCAGGGGTTTGTCCGGATAGGTCTTGGCGGCTTGCCCGAAAGCGGCGGTCGCAAAGGCGAGCCCGGCAAGCGCGAGCAGCCGCAGCCATCCGTGAAACTTCGAATGCATGGACGTTCCTCCTCGCGGAAAGCCCGGATTCTACTATGCGCCTAGTTCCCCTCGGCGGTCTTGGGCGCCGCCTGCGGGTTCCACTGCCCGCGCCGCATGCGCGTGATCTTCACCGTATTGAACAGGCCGGCTCTGCGAAACGGCTCCTCCGCCGAGAATTTCTCCGCCGCCTCGCGGTTCGGCACGTTGACGATGAACACGCTGCCCGTCCTCGTCTTGCCGTCCTCGGCGAGCGTGCCGCCGGCCAGAACGACGATGTTCTTGTGGCGCTCCAGATACGCGAGATGCGCCTCTCGTGTCGCGTCGCGGATCGCCTGGCCGCCGCTTCGGTCTTCGTTGACCATGATGTAGAGCATGCTCCTCCCGTGAAATCCGTTCCCCTCAGACCATCTTCTCCGGCCGCAACCACTGGTCGAACTTCTCGGCCGTGACGTACCCCAGCCCGAGCGCCGCCCGCCT
>CAYQVE010000110.1:0-10483 GCA_964420785.1 uncultured Enterobacteriaceae bacterium
TATCGGCTTCGCGCGCGAGCCGCGGGTTCACATAGTGCTCCTTCAGCGGACTCGAGGCTTGCCCTCGCGCGATGTCGTTGCGCGCGGGCACGCGTCCGCGATCCCGGATGAGCGTCTGGCCTTCCGTCGAAAGCAGCAGGTCCACGAGCAGGCGGGCGCCCTTCGGATGCGGCGCTCTGGCCGAGACTGCGACCTGGCTAGGCGAGGCGATGACCGGATCGAGGGTCTTCACCCAGTCGACCGGAGCCCCGGCCCGCCTCGCCTCGTCCACTTCGGCCGCGTGCACCAGGGCCAGGGGAAAATCGCCCGCGACCAGGAGCTTGGCGAGCAAGCTGTGGCCGCGGCGGAACTGCGGATTCTGCAGCGCGAGCGAGCGCATGAAGGCGGACCCCTTTTCCGCGCCCAGATAGTCGAGCATGGCGGCGTACCATTCGACGTCGCTCTCGTCCATGGCGAACTTTTCATTCCACTTCGGCGCGAGCAGATCCTCCCAGCTCCCCGGGGCCTCGGTGCGCCGCATCGAGCGGGTGTTGTAGCCGATCACGTATTGGCGCACGTAGATCGCGGCCCAGCGGCCCTCCGGGTCGACCGCGCCTCCGGGAAATCCGCTGCGCGTTTCCGGGGACGCGTAGGCGGCGAGCAGCCCTTCCTGCGCGAGCGCATCCATGTCCAGGTGGTTGAACGAAACCACGTCCCAGAAAAACTTTCCGGCGCGCATCTCGGTGAGGATGCGCGTGCGGATCTTCTCGCCCGGCTGGCGCAGGATGGTGAGATTCAAGTCGGGATATTTCTCCAGGAAGCGCTTTCTGAGCGGAGCCGCGTCGGGGGTATTCATCGCGGTGTACCAGACGACGTCGCGCTCGGGCGCCTGAGCGAGAGCCGCCTCGGCCCAGAAGAGGAGCGTCGCGAGCAGGGGAGCCAAGCTCGCGACCGGGATCGCCACGCGCAGCTCCTTCAGCATGCCGTTCCTGGACCCAAAAATGTCAGTCTAGCATCGGGGCGCTCCCGGACCGGGCGGGGCACCAGCGACAATCGGCTCCGGCCGTGCCAGAATTTCGTTTCATGCCGTGCCAGCCGGGGGGAGGACGCCATGTCGCGGGCAATCGGTCCCTTAGCCAGTTTCGACGAAAGCGAATTGCGCGCGCTCGCGCCCCGCGGCGCCACGCGCTCGTTTCCCAAGAATGCGGTGATCATCAACGAAGGTGACCAGACCGACTCCCTGTACATTCTGCTCTCCGGGCGCGCCAAGGTGTTCGTGAGCGAGGAGGACGGCAGGGAGGCGGTGCTCAGCACGATCCGGGAAGGCGACTACTTCGGCGAGCTGGTTCTCGACGGTGGCCCGCGCTCCGCTTCGATCATGACCCTGGAACCGTGCCGCTGTTTCGTGATTCCGCTGGGCGACATCGAGGGACTGCTCGAGCACAACCCGCTGTTCGCGGGGCACCTCATCCACATGCTGATCGGCAGAGTGCGCAGTCTCGTCAAGAAGGTGGGCGACCTGGTCCTGAAGGACGTCTACGGCCGGTTCACCAAGTTCCTCGACGAGAACGCGGTCGAACAAAATGGCATGCGCGTGATCCCCGAGCGCCTCACCCAGCACGACATCGCCGCGCGAATCGGCGGCTCGCGCGAGATGGTGAATCGCATCGTCAAGGACCTCAGCGCCGGCGGCTACATTTCGGTCGACGCCAGGCAGATTACGGTTCACAAGAAGCTCCCGCCGCACTGGTGAGGGCGCGGGGGCGCACCTCCTCGGCGCCCGTTCTATAATCATCGCCCTGCGCGTCGATCAACCGCGGGAGGAACACCGGGAATCCATGTCGCAAACAGCCGGTCCCTTCGCCAATCTCGACGAGGGCGCTCTGCGCGCGCTCGCGCCCCACGGCGCCGTGCGCTCATTTTCCAAGAATGCGGTGGTCGTCAGCGAGGGCGACGAGACTGACTCCCTTTACATCCTGCTCTCCGGACGCGTGAAGGCGTTCGTGAGCGAGGAGGACGGCAGGGAGGTGGTGCTCAGCACGGTCGGCGTGGGCGACTACTTCGGCGAGCTGGTTCTCGACGGGGGCCCGCGCTCCGCTTCGATCATGACCCTCGAGTCGTGCCGCTTTTTTGTGATTCCGCGCGGCGACATCGAGGGATTGCTCGACCGCAACCCGGCGTTCGCGCGCCACCTGATCCGCATGCTGATCGGCAAGGTGCGCACCCTCACGCAGAAGGTTCTCGACCTGGCCCTCAAGGACGTCTACGGCCGGTTCGCCAAGTTCATCGACGAGAACGCGGTCGAGCAAAAGAGCACTCGCGTGGGGCCCGAGCGCCTCACCCAGCACGACATCGCCGCGCGAATCGGCGGCTCGCGCGAGATGGTGAATCGCATCGTCAAGGACCTCACCGCCGGCGGCTACATCTCGGTCGAAGCCAAGCAGATTACGGTTCACAAGAAGCTCCCGCCGCACTGGTGAGGGCGCGGGGCGGGCCCGCGACCGGCTCCGGCAGTCGAAATGTGCATCCGGCACAAAACCCTTGTGCCGGGCGACGGGGAGAACGGGCGAGCGGAAGCCTAGAGTGGTCTCCATGGGGCGGGCGATTTCCGCCAGCCCGGAAACGAGACAAGGAGACCACGATGATCAACCGTAAAAATCTTTCCGGCGAGTCCGCATTTTTCGCCATCACGGCGATCGCGATCTGCGCGGTCCTGGTGGCGGCAGCGGCAGCTCTGCTGGCCCCCGCGGCAGCCACCCCCCGGGTTTCGACCCCAAGCAGCGCTGCGGCGGCTTCCGCCGTCCCCGCCGGCTATTTCCCGGAACAGTTCGTCAATCAGGCCAAGCAGATCGAGCCGATGCCGGAAATGTACTGCTGAGCTGGAGGAGCCGCGCAAGTGCGCAGCGCGCGTCGCCCGCGGGCCGAGGCCGAGAAGGCCGCCTGAACAGAACGCTGGTGCCGGACTGGCCTGGGAGTCTCCAGGCCTCTTTTTTTGGTGCCATCGGGTTAACCCGACGATTCTTGTAGCGATTCCCTGACGGACTGTCGCCTGCGGGAGACGGATTTCGGTGTTTTCCTGCCGCAAGACCCAAAAAGCCGCCTGAGGGCCACGCTTCTCTTTTGCTACACCGCGACTTCGTGGTATCGTCAATGCCACTCGGTAGCGTCCCGGTCAAAAGGGGTGAGCTTATGAGTTGGATCACATGGGTGGCAGTACTGGTCGCATGGCCCATAGTCGGTTTGGGCGTGGCCTATCTTTTCGGCCGCTTCACACACGGTGCGGAACTCGCTGGAGACGCCAGCGAACTCGCGCCCCCCGTGCTGAGCTACCTGCGCCGCGTGAAGCGCGCAACCCGGACGTCACCGCGCGCGACAAACCAGGCCAAAACGCGGCGCGAAGTCATCGGCGGGCGCCGCTCGCACTGAGGACGACGGTCCCTGCCGGGATCGTCAATTCGGCAGAAGGCCGAACACGCTCAGTTCGTTCTGCGTGCCCACGTAGACCTTGCCGTTGGCGACCGTCGGCACGGTAAATTTCACGGCGTTGCCCGCGGCCCCCAAGCCAGTCGGCGGACTGCTGTATAGCTTGCTCAAGCTTGTTGCGTCGTAGGCGAAGAGAATCGCAGGTGCGCTGGTGGCCGAGCTGTTGGTGCCGTTGCTGGTCGTATCCAATGCCCAGACGATGCCGTTCGTCGCTCCGTTAGAGGAAACCGCAGGCGTCGCCCCAGGGATGCCGAATATATCTGCTGCGTGGAGCGCCGGAGTGAGGCTCGCATTGGCGAGCGTGTATTGCCTCAGAACGTCGCCAATCGCGATCACGTAAAGGTTTCCTTCCCAGAAAGCAGGCGTCGAGAAGATGCCGCATATGACCCCGGAGCAGGAGCTCGAGATGACTGTCACCTCCTGAACGCTCATATCGCCACCCGCATTGAACCCGGTTATCGCGGTCGACCAGGTAAAGAATTCCCTGCTTGTCTCCGCCGATGAGCAAATGCGGATGTGCCGTCGATCCGGCGGAATCCGGCAGGACGACAGCGCCCCCGGACCCTACGTCAAAGTCCTTTCCATTCAGAATGAATTCATTAAACGGCGTAAAGAAATCGAAGACCGACAACCCGTTGTTGGCTGTGCTCAACCTGATGAAGCTGTCGCCGTAGTTGGTACGCGAGGGCGGAGTCGTTTCATCGAATGTCCCGTTGCCCGTGGTCACGTAGACATTTCCGCCGGTGTCGGCGGCCGGACCCATGCCCGACATCCAGATGCCGCCGCGACTGCCATTCGGGGTCGTATTGAAGACAACCGGCGTCTGCGTAAGATCGGCCGCACTGTAGCCGATCACCCAGCCGTGGTAGGGGTTAGTGTCCCCGTGGGACGCCCAGGCGATATACACCTTTCCGTTCAGCAACAGCAGGCCCGGTCGCTGGTTCTCCCGGAGCGCGCAGAACTGCACGTGCCCCACGGTTGCGCCGGGGCAATTCGGGTCGCTCGCGTCCCCGCTGCCCGGGACCGTGATCGCGGAAGAAATGTTCGCTGGCCCGCCGAATTTTTCGCTGCCGGTCGCGAGGTCGAGCGCATGCAGCCGCTGGAAGTAACCGGTCGGCTCCTTGGTCTTCGCTACGACGTAGAGCGTGCCGGTGGCGGGATCGATCACCGGCGTTCCGAGGATTCCGATTATCGTGTTGATGTCGCCGGTTTCTCCGGTATCCGCCGGGGGAACGGTCGTCACGCCTGTCCCGAGGAAACTCTTCTTCCAGTACGGGACGCAAGGGTTCGCATCGGCATCGAAGGCATAGACGCTGTCGTTCATGGTGGCGACCAGAACGATGTTGTGCGTGCCGCCTCCGATCGCGAAGTTCGCGACATAGAGCGGCTGGGCGTAGACTTCGGCATCCACGGTGCACGAGAACAGCTTGCCAAAGGTCGAAGCGGTCACGGTGCCGGGCGTCAGGGCAAACTCCCGGCGGTTCTGTCCGGTCCGCTGCGCGTCGTAGCGCTGCGTAAAAACGCCCGGCAGGTCGGTCACGGCGATCGTGACGGAGGCCGACTGGGTGCTGTCCGCGACGCTCGTCGCCGCTATCGTGAACGTACCGGCTGCCGGGGAAGAGAACGTGACCGATGTTGGCGTCTGGTTCGCAAACGATCCGCCGCCAGTTTTCGTCCAGGTGACGCCTGCGCTCCCCACGTCGTTCGTCACCGTCGCGGTAAGTACCTGTGTCTGCGACGTCGTCAATCCGCCACGCATCGGACCGATGGAGACCGCGATATTCGAGGCTTGCGGAGGCGTGCAGCCGACGCTCACATTAGTGACGTTCGCCCCCGCGATCGTGCCCGCGCCGTTCGCGACCGTGCAGGTCTGGCCCGCGGGCTGCGTGAGAACCATGACCGCGTAGGTGCTGGTGTCGGTGAGCGCGGCAGGAAAGGTGAAGGCGCCGTTTGTCTGGATCCTGAGGTTGTTGCCGCCATTATTCTGCAGCACCGCCGTGCCATTCAAGCCCGAGATCGTGCCGCCCACGGTAAAGGCATTTGCCGCGCAAGTGACCGTCACGTTGGTGACGTTGGCTCCTGCGACCGCGCCCGCGCCGTTTGCGACCGTGCAGGTCTCGCCTGCGGGCTGCGTAAGGACCGTGACGGCGTAGCTGCTGGTGTTGGTGAGGGCGGCGGCAAAGGTGAAGCCGCCGTTCACGGAGATCGCGAGGTTGTCGCCGCCGTTGTTCTGCAGCACCGCCCTGCCGGAGAGGCCCGAGACCATGCCTCCGATGGTGTAGCTTGCGGCTGGGCCGGAGCCCGTGCCTCCGCCCCCGCCGCCGCCACGGCACGCGTAAACTGCAAGAAGCGCGCTCGCCATCAAGAACGAAATCCAAGCCGTGCGATTGGTTCTGATGTGCATGAACGAGGCCCTTGCCTCGCGCTCCCTACGGCCCATGTTACTCCTTGCGTTCGCGGATAGGATCAGACCCACCCGGGCTTGTGTCAAGGCACGAAAGGCGGAGGCCGTGACGGTTTACGCATGTGCGAGCTCCTTTGTTTGCGGGGCAACCGCTCCTGAACGGCTCGATCAGCTGATCGGCGTGTTCGACCGGGAAGGTCGCATAGAAGAGAAGCGAGCCTTGCTTCCTCGCCCCTTCGATCAGGCGCTGCTGCCGGTCCCCGCCCTGATACGCGGCGAGCGCTTGCAGGGTTTGCGGATGCACGGTGTGAGCCGCCAGCGACACGGCGAATATCAGAGTGGCGGAAACTCGAGCTCTTGAGCTTGGCACTGCACTAATCTAACATCGCGATGTTCCGCGCGCTGGTCGCTTCGGAGCGCGCTCTGAAAACGGAGGACCCAATGTCCAGCCAGGCAACCGATCAGGACGACAGCACCCGCAAGCACGACATCACGCGCGCCGGCGCCAAAGCGACGGGGAAGAAGCCGTCGTTCTTCAAGATGCGCGCCCAGATGCTCGATCAGGGGCGCACGAACACCGCGCTCGCGAGGACCGAGAACATGTGGGCGACGCTCAAGGTCTACGCCTCCGGCGGCGAGAACGGCCTGCACACGCATCCCCACGAGGACCACACCTTCATCGTCTTGCAGGGCAGCGCGCGCTACTACGACGCCGATGGCGGCCATACCGATGTCGGCAAGCACGAAGGGATCATGCTTCCTGCCGGCGCGTACTACTGGTTCGAGGCCACCAGCAAGGAACCGCTGGTGCTGGTGCGGATCGGTTGCCGGGTGGGATCTCAGGACGCTTCCGGCCGGCTCAATATCCGCGGCGAGCCGATGCCCGGCGACTCGAAGGAGAACAAGCGCGTGCCGGTGGTGGTCCGCGACGGCGAGTTCTTCGAGTAGCCGATCAAGCAGGGCGCGACGTGGCGGCGACGGATACTCGGAGTCGGGGGATCGACGGGATCATCATTTCGGCGGATTCCCATGTGATGGAGCCGGTCGATCTCTGGAAGAAGGGCGTGCCGGGAAAATATCGCGAAGCGGCGCCGCTCTTTCCTCCTCACAAGCTGGGCGAAGGATTCCAGCGGCGCGAAGGGGGGCAGGATCCGAACGCGAGGATCAAGGAGATGGAAGTCGACGGCCTCTCCGCCGAGGTGCTCTATCCGACGCTCCTCCTGGGTCTCTACGCTCTCGAGGATGCCGGACTGCAGGAAACCTGCCTCCGCCTCTACAACGACTGGCTGGTCGAGTACTGCAGCGTGGCCCGCAGCCGCCTCATCGGCATTCCGGCCATCTCGGTGTACGACGCCGACAACGCGGTCAAAGAGCTGGAACGCTGCCGCAAGGCGGGGCTCAGAGGCGCGCTGGTCTGGCAGGCGCCCCATCCGGATCTCCCTTTTCATTCCAGCCACTACGATAAATTCTGGGAGGCGGCCCAGGACCTCGATGCGCCGATCAGCATGCACATTCTCACCGGCCACAGCTACCACAGCAAGGAAAGAAAAGGCATCGAGCGCTACCGCGGCAGCGTCAACCTGAAGCTCGCGGACGTGGCAAACGCGCTCTTCGATTTCATTTTCTACGGCGTGCTGGAGCGCCACCCGAAGCTCAGGCTCGTGACAGTGGAAAACGAATCCGGCTGGCTTCCCTTCATGGTCCAGCAGTGGGACTACTATTTTCGCCGCTTCCGCGGCGAAAACCCGCCGCCGATCACCCGCGACCCGGGCGAATACGTCCGCAACCAGGTCTATTCCTGCTTCTTCAACGATTCGGTCTGCGGCCGCAATCTCGAGTGGTGGGGGCAGGACAACCTCATGTGGTCGAACGACTTTCCCCACGCCAATTCGACCTGGCCGAATTCGATCAAGGTCATCCGGCGCGATCTCGGCCACCTGCCTCTGGAGACGCAGACGAAAGTGCTGGCCGCGAATGCATGCAAGTTGTACGGCCTCGACATGTCGGCACTCCCGGCCGGCGTTTCCACGGCCGCGCAGGCGGCGCAAGCGGCGGCTTGATCCATCGGCTGATTTCCGCGTTTCTACTGGCCGTTGCGCCCCCGCTCGCATCGGCGCAATCGTTCGCCGAACTGGCATCGGACGGGAGCCCTTCCCGCCATCAGCGGCTGGTCGAGGCGGCGCGACGAGAAGGCTCCTTGACCGTCTACACGTCCAATGCTGCGCCGACGATTGACGCGTTGAGCGCTGATTTCGAAAAGCGCTACGGCATTCGCGTCGGTGCGTGGCGGGCATCCTCGGCCAAGGTGCTGCAGCGCGTGGCGGCGGAAAAAAGGGCGAATCGCTGGGACTTCGACGCGGTCAGCATTTCCTCGCCTGAGCTCGAAGCGCTGGTTCGGGAAAACCTTCTGCAGGAGATCAATTCGCCTTGGCACAGGGAAATGCTCGAAGGAACCCTGCCTGCCCATCGCAACTGGGCGCCGCAGTTCATCAACGTTTTCGTGCAGGCGTACAACACCAGGGGTGTAAGAAAGCAGGACCTGCCCAAACGCTGGGCCGATCTGCTCGAGCCCAGATGGCGGGGCATGCTGGGCGTGGAAGCGAAGGCCGGCGAATGGTATTGCAGCCTGCTCAAGAACCTGGGCGAGGAAAAAGGCGCGGAGCTCTTCCGGGAGATCGCGGCGCGCAACGGCTTGTCAGTGCGCAGCGGCAATTCGGTTCTGGCGAACATGGTCGTATCGGGCGAGGTGCCGCTGGCGCTCGCCGTTTACAGCCACATGATCGATCAGGCGAGGCAGCAGGGCGCGCCTGTCGACTGGTTTGCGATCGATCCGATGATCGCGCGCTCGAACGGCATAGGCATTTCGCGCAAGCCACCTCATCCGAATGCCGCCTTGCTGTTCTATGAGTACACGATCGGGGATGCGCAGCCGCTGATGCTGAAGATGAATTACCTGTCGCCTCTGAGGAAGCTCGCCTCGTCGCTGCGGGGCGCCAGGATCCTGTTGGTCGACCCGGCCGCGGACAGCGCGGAGGTCGAACGTTGCGACAATGCCTACGACGCCCTCATCAGGATGAAAAAGTAATCTGCAGCGCCGACAGCGAAGTGAAAGCTTTATGTCAGCCCGCTGCAAGCGGCGCGGGAACAAAAATCAAGAGGAGCCCGCACCTCAATTCATTCGATGGAAATTGGAACATCGAAAATCCGATGTAAGGGTAACGCAAGAAATGAAAGCTCATTGAAAGCATCTTGAAAGCCACCCGGGACTCGGTTGCTCCGGAGTCTTCAGCTATTCGTCAACCTTCGCGCGTAGTCTGCGCAATTTACACGAGCGGAAACCTTGACGCTTTGAAGAACCGCTTTGCGGAAGCATATCAATCTGCGGTGATGAGTGAACCATGGGACGTGTAAAAGGGACCCACACATTGGGCAAGAAAATCACCGTCAGGCTACCTGAAGCTGCGGTCGAAAAGCTCGATGTGCTGGCATTAGACTTGAACAAGAGCTCGAAATACGGCATCGATGGACCATGGGATCGCTCCAAGGCGATTCGGTGGGCAATCGTGCGCGCAATCAAGGCCTTCGAACGCGAACTCTAAAAGAACAAGTAAGTTGCAGCGGAAAGGCGGCAAGAGTTATCGATGAGTGCCGAGAACAATCCGTTCGCGTTGCGGTGACAAATAGATCCCGTGCGTTGAGCACTCGAAACGCCGATCAGGCGTGATCCGCGAGCGCCGCTAAGGATTCCCGGGGACATTCATGGGCTTTGACCAGAAGTCGGCCTTGGCTGGCGCGACCCTCGCGACCGCAGTACTGATGGTTGCATTTGGAATCTACCTCGTTGCGTTCTCCGGTGGGCCGTCGAGGGATGCTCCCGTACCCTCCACGCCCAATGGTCAAGGGGCCAAGGGATCCTCAGTGAAGACGCTGCCGGGCGCCCCAGGCGACTCCCTCGCGGCCTTGAGCGTGGAGCTGTCGCCTCAAGAATTCCAGAAATTCAAGGTCGAGCCAGCCAAGGAACACGATTTCAAGATTCAGCGCGAGGCGGTCGGCAATATCGACTTCAATCGCGAGATGTCGGTGGACGTGTTTGCCCCTTTCCCGGGGAAAATCTTCACGCTCTTTGCCAAGGCGGGAGACGACGTGCAGAAAGGTGCGATGCTCTTCACGATCGACAGTCCCGAGCTCGTTCAGGCGGAATCGACGTTGATCTCGGCGGCGGCAACGCTCAACTTCACCACGCGCGCTCTGGAGCGCGCGAAACAGCTCTATGAGGTGCAAGGCGTCGCCCAGAGGGACCTGGATCAGGCGATTACCGAACAGCAAGCGGCGGAGGGCGCGTTGAGGGCCGCCCGCGACGCCGTGCGCATCTTCGGCAAGACCGATGCCGAGATGGACCGCATCGTGGGCGAGCGCAGGGTCGACTCCCTGCTGGCGGTGCACAGTCCGATCGCCGGTCGGGTCACGGCCCGCAATGCCGCTCCGGGCCTGTTCGTGCAGCCGGGAAATGCGCCGGCACCGTACACGGTGTCAGACGTGTCGACCTTTTGGATGCTCGCCAACGTCGCTGCGACGGATTTTCCCCTCCTCCAGGTTGGGCAGGGAGTGGTGGTCCGT
>CAYQVE010000111.1:0-10448 GCA_964420785.1 uncultured Enterobacteriaceae bacterium
GCCCCGACGCCACGGCCCGGACCTCCTGCCCCGAAGGCGAGCGGATGAACAGGCCCTTCCACGAGGGCCCGCCGCTGGGACGCTGGGCGCCGAAGCGGTTTGCGAGTACACCCCTGATCGGCAGCCGCAGTCCGCGCTTGAGCCCCGATAAGGACCCTTCCGCACCGCCTGGCTCGGGAACTCGTTCGTTGCGAAGGAGGGGCGTTGCCGCGATCACCCTGCCGAGCTCCTCGACGAGCCGTGACAACCGGGACTCGTCACGCTCGAGGTGCTGCACTTCGCGGCGCTGGGCGCGCAGCTGGCTGGAGACGCGCGCAAGCACTTTGCGGTGCTCGCCCTGTTGTCTCATCAGCGCGGCGCGCTCCGTGCGCCGCGCCGATTCGATCGCGGCGATCTCCACGTTCCTTTCCCGGGTGGCGATTTCGAGTTCTCTCAGCCGCGCGAGGCCGGAGCGCAGCTCTCCGATGAATTGGGCTTGCGCGCGGGAAACATAGCCGTAGTAGTGCAGCTCGCGCGCGATACGGCCGGGCTCCTCGCCCGAGAATAGAAGTTTGAGCGCGCTCTGCTCTCCGTTGAGATAACGCAGGGTGAGCAGCCTCCCCAGGCTTTCCCGGCGCGACGCTATTTCCGCTTCGAGCGCCTGGCTACGCCGCAGCAGCGCATCGAGGTCGCGCTGCGCCGCTGCGCGTCGGCCCGCCAAAGCGCGAAGCGCCCGGCTGGCTTCGGACATCGCGCGCTCGGAGTCCCTCAGCTGGTCGCGCGCTTCGGTGCGGCTTTCTTCGGCCTCCGCGATTTTAGCGCGCAGCCCTTCGATGCGCGTTCGGAGGGCGTCGAGTCTTTCCGCTTCGCCCTGGGCGAACGCCAGAACCGGGACGAGCGGCAGCATTACGCAAAGCAAGCAGCCTATGCTGCGGAGCAGCGCACGGAACGGGACTCCCTTAAGCGCCCTCCGCGACGAATTCAAGGCTTCACCTTGGCCTGATCGGCGAGCGCGCGCATCGCCTCCTCGATCTCAGTCTGATCGCCGAGATAATATCTGCGCACCGGTTTCAGGCCTGCATCGAGCTCGTAGATGAGCGGCCGGCCGGTGGGCACGTTGAGTCCGACGATTTTCTGGTCGCTGACGCCGTCGAGATACTTGATGAGGGCACGGAGGCTGTTGCCGTGCGCGACGATAATAACCCGCCTGCCCTGGCGTACCGCCGGCGCGATCGCGTCGTTCCAGTAAGGAAGGAAACGCTCCACCGTGTCCTTCAGACATTCGGTGAGCGGCAGCTCGGATTCAGCGAGGCCGGCGTAGCGCGGGTCGCCCCGGGGATGGCGGGGGTCGTCGCGCGTGAGCGCGGGAGGCGGCAGGTCATAGCTGCGACGCCAAAGGAGCACCTGTTCCTCGCCGAACTTCGCGGCCATTTCGGCCTTGTTCAGCCCCTGAAGCGCGCCATAGTGACGTTCGTTCAGTCGCCACGAATGACTCACCGGGATCCACATCAGGTCCATCGCCTCCAGCGCGAGCCACAGGGTCTTGATGGCGCGCTTCAGCACCGAAGTGTAGGCGCAATCGAAGGCGCAACCGGCCTCCTTGAGCATCTCGCCCGCTCGCTTCGCCTCCTCCACGCCACGTTGCGTGAGGTCCACGTCGGTCCAGCCGGTGAAACGGTTTTCCATGTTCCAGACCGATTCACCGTGGCGTAACAGAACGACTTTATGCATATAGAGCATTCTCAGCGCGGCACCCGCTCACGCCGCAAGAAAGCATTTTATAATGAGCGCCTATGGAAATTCGAGGACAGGGGGCGCAGCGCCAACCCCGGGACATTTTCGAACTGATTGGCCGCAAGGAGCAGATCGAGAAAATGGCCCACGCAATGCGGGCCATTGGCCATCCGTTGCGGCTGAAGATTCTGTGCGTTCTCGGCGAGCATGAGTTGAGCGTACAGGACATCGTCGAGGCGGTCGGCACTTCGCAGAGCAACGTCTCGCAACACCTAGCGATCCTTCGGGAAAAGCGCATCCTGAGCCCGAGAAAAAACGCCAATCACGTGTATTACTCCGTCAGCGACCAGCGCACGCTGCATCTTATCGCCACCATGCGCGAAGTGTTGTGCGGCAGTCCGCCGAGATCGTGACATGGCGGAAGTCAACATACTGAAATTCGTCACCGACAACATACTTCTCGTCGGGGTGGCGTTCGTAAGCGGCGCGATGCTGGTCTGGCCAGCGGTGCGCCGCGGAGCGTCCGGCGCGTCGGTTTCGACTCTTCAGGCGACGTTGCTGATCAACCAGCAGAACGCAATCGTGCTGGATGTGCGTGAAGCGGCCGATTACGAAAAAGGGCACATGCTGAACGCGCGCAACATCGCCCTCGGGGAGCTCGAATCGCGAGCCGCCGAAATCGAAAAGCACAAGGCGAAGCCTGTGATCGTGGTGTGCGACGACGGAAACCGCTCGGGCAGGGCGGCGACGGCGCTGCGCAAGCAGGGCTTTGAGCGGGTATTCACGCTGAGCGGCGGGCTCGGGGCTTGGCGTCAAGCGGGCCTGCCCCTGGAGAAGTAGGTGGCGAGGATTCGGATGTACTCGACCGCCGTTTGCCCGTTCTGCATGCGCGCGGAGATGCTGCTGAATTCGAAGGGCGTCAAAGAGATCGAGAAAATACGAGTCGATCTCGATCCGCGCCAACGCGAGGAAATGATGAACAAGACCGGCCGGCGCACAGTGCCACAGATTTACATCGATGATAGGCACGTGGGTGGATTCGAAGAACTCGCGGCGCTGGAGCACGCGGGAAAGCTCGACTCCCTGCTCGCGGAGTAGCCCCGCGCGCCTTTTCAATTCTATCGGAGCCCTGATGAGCGAAACGCAGCAGGCGACGTTCGGCATTGAGAAAATCTACGTGAAAGATCTGTCCCTCGAAGTCCCAGGCGGGCCGCAGACGTTCATGCAGACCGAGCAACCGCAGCTCGAGGTTCAGATCACACAGGAATCGCAGCGCGTGAACGAGCTCCTGTTCGAGGTGACTTTGATCATCACGGTGAGCGCAAAACGCGGCGACAAAACCCTGTTTCTTGTGGAGGCCTCGCAGGCGGGGGTATTCCAGATCCGCAACGTTCCCGATAAAGACCTCGCCCCGGTGCTCGGGATAGTTTGCCCGAACGTCCTGTTTCCCTACGCGCGAGAAACCGTTTCTGATATCGTCAGCCGCGCGGGTTTCCCTCCTGTGCTGCTCGCACCGGTGAATTTCGAGGCGCTCTATCAGCAGCGCGCCGCCGAAAGCCCTGTGGAGCCCAGCGGGCCGCGCATCGAAATCGCTCACTGATGCGCAGTTTCGCGATCTGCGTTCTGCTCGCGTTCGCGTGCTCGGCCACCGCCGGCGAGTTTCGCTCGATCGCCGAAAACGGAACGCCGATGTATGACGCGCCCTCAGTTCGCGCCAAAAGGCTTTTCGTCGCAAGCCGCCTTTACCCGGTCGAAGTCGTGATCAACATCGACAGCTGGGTCAAGGTCCGCGATCAGGCGGGAGACCTCGCCTGGGTGGAAAAGAAAACGCTCTCGGACAAGCGCACGGTGATCGTGACCGCCGCGGTCGCGGACGTCAGGCAAGCGGCGAACGACCAGGCGGCACTCGTGTTCCAGGCGCAACAGGGCGTGGCTCTCGATGTCGCGGAGCCGCCGGCGGGCGGCTGGATCAGGGTGCGCCACGCCGAAGGTCAGAGCGGTTACGTCAAAATCAATCAGGTCTGGGGCATCTAGCTGAACATCGCAATTCTCGGCGCAGGAGCGTGGGGTACGGCGCTCGCAATCTCGCTCGCCGGAAGGCACCGCGTCAGCCTCTGGGCGCGCGACGCGGCGATGGCGGCCGCCATCGGGTCGAGCCGGCGCAATCCACGTTATCTCCCCGAAGTTTCGATTCCTGGTTCGGTCGCGGTGACCGGGAATCTTTCTTCTGCAATGGCCGAATGCGACGCGGCCCTGATCGCCACGCCGACCTCCGAGCTGCGCGAGGTGCTCGGGCGCGTCGTCGCGTCGCGGGTCGAGCAGCCCGTTATCTGGGCGTGCAAGGGTTTCGAGCAGGCGAGCGGCAAGCTGCCGCATCAAGTCGCGGCCGACGTGCTCGGAAAACCCGCCGCATGCGGGGCTTTGTCGGGCCCGAGCTTCGCGCTGGAAGTGGCGCAGGGACTTCCCTCGGCGCTGACGCTCGCGGCGCGCAACGCGGAGTTTGCGAGGAGCTTCGCGCGCGAACTGCACCAGCGGACGCTCAGGGTCTATTTCAGTACCGATCTCGCGGGCGTCGAGATCAGCGGAGCGGTCAAAAACGTCATGGCGATCGCCGCCGGCATCAGCGACGGATTGGGCCTCGGTATGAACGCGCGGGCGGCGCTGATCACCCGGGGCCTTGCCGAGCTCACGCGGCTCGGCGTGGCGCTGGGCGGGCGGTCCGAAACTTTCATGGGGCTCGCAGGGGCGGGGGACCTCATCCTCACCTGCACCGGTGAGCTCTCCCGCAACCGGCGCGTCGGGCTGCTCCTCGCGCGGGGCGAGTCCCTCGAGGCGATTCTCGGACAGCTCGGCCACGTTGCCGAAGGCGTGCACTCCGCGCCCTCGATCGAGGCGCTTGCCGCAGCAAAGCGGATCGACATGCCGATCACCCGCGCGGTTTGCGCGGTGTTGTTCCGCGGTATCCCACCTCGCGACGCCGTGCAGGAACTGCTCGCGCGCGACCCGAGGGAGGAAACCTAAGGCGCTAAGCTCATCACTGGGAACCCGGCGGTTCGGAAGAGCGAAATACGAAAATCGCGACCGTTATGCCAACCCCGATGCCAACGCCAAAGCCTGCCCCCACGGCAACGCCAATGCCGACGTGGGCCACCGCTGCACCGACAACCGCGCCGAGCACGATGCCGACGATTACGCTCAACGGCAAGGCAGCTATGCCCCAGCGTGAAATCTGCGTGCCTTGACTTCGGGGTTTTCCACTGACAGTCATGATTTCCGACGCGGGTGTAACGCGTCAATAGGATACACCTTCCGCGAGTGCTCGATCAGCGAGGGACGGTGCGCGCAATCACGAAGTTCTCGACTCTCGTCGCACCTGCGCGCTTGAGCGACCGTGCGAGCTCGTTCAAGGTCGCGCCGGTCGTCATGACATCGTCCAACACGGCGACGCTCGCTCCCGAGAGATCGAGCTTGCACAGGAACGCGCCGCGCACGTTTTTCGCGCGCTCGTCGTAGGGAAGTTCCGTCTGCGGCGGCGTGTCCTTCACGCGCAGCACGCCGCGCGGCTCAATCGGTCTGCCAAGATTCCGCGCGAGACCGCGGGCGATCTCGAGAGCCTGATTGAATCCGCGCTCGGCGAGGCGCTTGGGGTGCAACGGCATCGGCAGGACCACGTCGACCTCGGGCAGCGGCCGGGACGCGAGGCTGCGGGCGAAGAATCCCGCGAGCGCGAGCTGCGCGCGATACTTGAGCGCCTGCACGAGCCTGTCGCATGGAAATTCGTAGCGCCACAATGCGAGCGTTGCGTCGAAATGCGGAGGACGGTTGAGGCAGCTCCCGCACACCGCCGCGGCGGGACTGGGAAGGGCGCACCGGGGGCAGGATTCGGCGAGCGAAGGCAATTCGCCGATGCAAGCCGGGCAGAGCAGTTCCCGGCCGCCTTCCGCCCCGCAGAGCAAGCAGTCTTCGCCGGCCCAGCCATGGACGTTTCTTACGCAGGTATTGAATAGATTGGACCGTATCATTTGACAACCTTGCGGCTTGCCCCGATGATCGTGCGGTGCAGATGACTCCCCATAACGAGCAAGCCGGCGCAGCGGTGCACGGCAGTCGAATCGAAGACGCGCCACGCTGGACCCGCGCGGCCGTGGAGGCGCTCTTCGAGCTGCCCTTCAACGACCTTCTCCACCGCGCGCAGACCGTGCATCGCCTGCACTTCGACGCCAACGCCGTGCAACTCTCCACGCTGCTCTCGATCAAGACCGGGGGATGCCCCGAGGATTGCGCGTACTGCCCGCAATCGGCGCGCTACCGCACAGGAGTGGAGAACGAGGCGCTGCTTCCCCTCGAGGCGGTGCTGGCAGCGGCACGTGCGGCGAAGCATAATGGAGCGACGCGATTTTGCATGGGGGCCGCCTGGCGCGGGCCCAAGCAGAAAGACCTCGAGCAGGTGGCGCAAAGGGTGCGCGCGGTCAAAGCGCTCGGAATTGAGACCTGTGCGACACTCGGGCTGCTGCGCGAAGGCCAGGCGGAGGAGCTCAAGGCGGCGGGTCTCGACTATTACAACCACAACCTCGACACGGCTCCCGAGTTCTACGGCGAGATCATCACGACGCGCACTTACGGCGACCGGCTCGATACGCTCGAGCGGGTGCGCCGCGCCGGAATCAAGGTGTGCTGCGGGGGAATCGTGGGCATGGGCGAGTCGCGCGCGCAGCGCGCAGGCCTCATCGCCGTGCTCGCGAGCCTTGCCCCGCAGCCGGAATCGGTGCCGATCAACGATCTCGTTCGAGTGAAAGGCACTCCGCTCGAAAGCGCACCGAAGCTCGACTGGAGCGAGTTCGTGCGCACCATCGCCTGCGCCCGCATCACCATGCCACGCAGCGCCGTGCGGCTCTCCGCTGGGCGCGCCGAGATGCCCGAGGCCGTGCAGGCCTTGTGCTTTCTTGCTGGGGCGAATTCGATTTTTTACGGCGACAAGCTCCTCACCACCGGCAACCCTGAGGCCGCGCGCGACCGCGCCCTGCTGGAAAAGCTCGGGCTTCGCCCCGCCTGAAACTGGCCATAGCTCATCTCGCGGCACCTACCGTTTCGCCGGCGCCTCATCCCGCGCTCAACGAACTTTTGTTGTCGGTCGGTGTCTGCCCTTACTTCTACCGTGAAGTGATGCAGCCGGCAGGGTGATTTCCTCATTGAGCAAGAGTGGAAAAAGTATCTCTCAAATTTAGCATCATGATGGCGGGCGTCGTGCTGGTCGCGATGCTCGGCGCAGTGTTGCTCGCCGCCGTATATCGGGAAAACGGTTCGCGGGCCATATTGCTGCCGGATCAGGTGATGACCGTGTTCCCCACTCCCAAGCCTCTGGCAGCCTTTGCGTTCACCGATCACGAGAATCGGGTATTTGATCTTTCGCGCTTAAAGGGCAAATGGTCCTTCCTATTCTTCGGCTACACGCATTGCCCGGACATCTGTCCGACGACACTGGCGACACTGGCCCGCGCGCATGAAAACATCGCCAAGGGCACTTCCGGTGCCAAAGACGTCCAATTCGTCTTTATCTCAGTGGATCCCAATCGCGATACCGCCGGTAGGCTCAGGCAATACGTGACCTATTTCGATGAAAGCTTTCTTGCCGTGACGGGAGACGACGCGCAGCTCGGTAACCTCGCTGGTCAGCTCGGTGCCGCGTATCAGCTTGCGATCACACCGGGTATCGAAAACTATCCCGTCTATCACACCGCGGCGGTATTTCTGGTGGATCCGCGCGCCCGGTATCACGCCGTGCTCGCGCCGCCCCTCGATGCGGAGGGGATCAGCAGGCGTTTCGAGGTACTGCGCGAACTTGAAGGACCCAAGGCGACATGAGATGGCGAGATCCGGTTTTTGCTGGCCTGATATCGGCGCTGATCGCTATCGCCGCTGCGACCGAAGGGGCTGATGTTTCCGTAAGCAATGCCTGGGTACGGGAAACGCCTCCCGGCGTAGCCATGACTGCGGGGTACATGGTGCTGCAAAACAAGACGTCACGGTCACAAGCACTCGTGGCCGCGAGCAGTTCGGCCTTCGAGACCGTGACGATTCACCGCACCATTGCCAAGGAAGGCATGACGGGCATGGAACACGCCCAGCAAATCGAGCTTTTACCCAATGCGAGATTGCTTTTTGCGCCCGGGGGGTACCACCTGATGCTGTTGAACCCGAAACGCACGCTGCGCGCCGGGAACCGGGTCAACATCTACCTGAAATTCCGCGGCGGCCTTGTTTTGCCCGTCGTCTACGAGGTGCGCAAATGAAAGCCGCCGTGCCTTTGCGGTTTCCGCCGCCTATCTCGACCGCGCCACCATATAGTCGACGGCGGCCCTGACCTCGGCGTTGCTCAGCGCCGGGTTCCCGCCTTTGGCCGGCATCGCTCCCGTGCTCCCCTGTACCCCGTTGAGAGCACTGGCGTAGAGAGTGTCTAGGCCCTTGGCGACGTGCTTGGCCCACTGGCTCTTGTCACCCAGCTTCGGCGCGCCCGCGATACCGGCATCGTGGCATGCGACGCAGGTAGTCTGGTAGACCTGCTGCCCGTTGCGGCTGGGTGGCGGTGCGGCCGCAGTGCTTTTTACGGGCTCCCGCTGCGTTTCCACCGAAGCGACATTGACCTCGGCGACGGGTTTGATCCGCTCGGCCACACTCGAACCGGTGCCCAAGAGCGCGCCGCGATCCAGCCGTACACGGTCGGGGATGTCGCGGTGATGGCCCACAAGAAGGAAAATAAACAGCATCAGCACGGCACTGACCATAATAATGATCCAAGCATTCTTCGCGTAGCGCTTTTCAGCCATGGGTGGTTCTTCTTCTGGTAAGGAACGGGAGTCCGACGACAGATAGGATCGCCGCGGTCGATTCTAGTTACGCTAGAACAATCCCTTCACGAAAAAGACGCCCCGCGTGAGAAAGGTGTAATCCGCTTCAAGTGCTCCGATGCCCAAAAGGACCATCAGCAACACCGTCGGGACCAAAATGGCATACATCAAGGCGAGCCGCTCCCAGAGCATGTGCATGAAGACGGCAACGATCAGCCCCGCCTTCAACAACATGAACAGGATGATCAGAAACCACCTGAGGTAGCCCTGGAAGTGGAAGTAGTCAACCAGATAAGACGCCGTGCTGAGAACGAACAGCAATCCCCAGATCTTGAGATAGATGCCAATCGGATGCTGCTGTCCCTCCACGTGTGCGGCCATTTTCCCTCACCAAAGATAGAAGACTGCGAAGATGAATACCCAAACCAGATCGACGAAGTGCCAATACAGGCCCATGATCTCGACGATCTCGTATTTACCCTTCCTGCCGGTCATGAAGCCCGGCCTCTCGTGATCCAGATCTCCCCGAATGACCTTCGTCGCCACGATCAGTAGGAAAATCACGCCGATCGACACGTGCGTGCCGTGGAAACCCGTGATCATGAAAAAAGCCGCGCCGAACTGGGCAGCACCCAAAGGGTTGCCCCAGGGACGTATTCCCTCATGGACGATCAGCTTGGTCCACTCGAAGGCCTGCATGCCGACGAACGTGGCGCCCAATGCCGCGGTGCACAGCAGCAGGATGAAGGTCATCTTCCTGTTCTTTTCATAACCGAACTTGACCGCCATGGCCATGGTCCCGCTGCTGCTGATCAGGACGAAGGTCATGATGGCGATCAGAAGCAGGGGGATGCTCTTGCCGAACAGCGTCAGGCCGAAGACCTCGCTCGGATTGGGCCAGGGCTCGGTGGTGGACATTCGCACCGTCATGTACGAGATCAGGAAGCAACTGAAGATGAAGGTATCGCTGAGGAGGAAGATCCACATCATGGCCTTGCCCCAGGGGACATTCTTGAACGCCCGCTGGTCCGAGGACCAGTCGGCGACGATGCCTTGGATGCCTTCAGGCAGCGGGAGGGGCTGTGCTGTACCTGTCGGAATAGCTTGTGTCATGTTCTTTTTGACCCGTTTACCTTATTCCGCAGAGCTTCAACAAAATATCCAGGTTATTCCCTGAAAACAGCAGACCAAATAAGACCAACCAAATCCCGAGCAGGTAGTGCCAGTAGAGGGTGCACAGCTCCACGCTGTGTCTGATCCTCGCCACGTCAAAATCACCCCACACTCTGGCGAACGTTCTGCCCCAGGCTACCAAACCGCCCAGCAGGTGCAGCCCGTGTAGGCCGGTGATCAGATAGAAAAACGCAATCGCAGGGTTCGTTACGTCGAAATAAACCATCGCGTTCAGTTGCCGCCAGGCCAATATCTGCCCGACCAGAAAAACGACGGTGAACGCGCCACCCGCAAGCAGGGCGACTCGCATGCCGTCCGCACGGCCGCGACGCACTGAAAACTGCGCCCATTGCAAGGCGACGCTGCTCAGTATCAGCGCAAACGTATTCGCCCACAACAGCCCGAGCTGAGGCGAGGGACGCCAGTCCTCATACGCCATCCGGCGTCCGTATGCGACGACCAAAAGCATGAACAGGACCGTGACCACCGCGAGAAATACCCTCAGGGCGAGTTTCCGCGCGGTGGCTCTGTCGTGGAGATTGTCGACCGTACCCTGGGCCGTCACCCAAGGCTTGACCGTCAGATCATGAAAAATACTCACGTCGATGATACCGGATCGCCTACGTCTTACTGCTGTTGCGGCCGGCTACCTCTCGCGGGGGGACGTTTTGCGGTATGAAGTCATCGACGGCGCCCGGCACGCTGTAGTCGTAGGCC
>CAYQVE010000112.1:0-10415 GCA_964420785.1 uncultured Enterobacteriaceae bacterium
TCAACCGCAACATGATCGGCGCGGTCGTGGGCGTGCAGCCGTTCGGCGGCGAGGGGCTGTCCGGGACCGGACCGAAGGCCGGCGGCCCGAATTACCTCGTGCGATTCACGACCGAACGCGTCTTTACGGTGAATACCGCGGCGGCGGGTGGCGATCTCGGCCTGCTGACCGGAACGGGCGTCGCCGCGACGTGACTTCTTTTCGCCACGCGTTGCGGCGCGTGCTGCGTGGTTATAATGCCGGCACTCTCCCGATGCGTCCGCCCTTTTTCGCCCCGAACGACCAGACAGGATCCTCGCCGCATCCATGGCGGAAGACATCATTCTCGAAACGCGCGGCCTGAGGAAGGAGTTCAAGGGCTTCGTCGCCGTGAGCGACGTCAGCCTCAAGGTCAGGCGCGGGCGCATCCACGCGCTCATCGGTCCCAACGGCGCGGGCAAGACCACCTGCTTCAACCTGCTCACGCACTTTGTTACCCCGACCCGCGGCCAGATCTTCTACAACGGGCGCCAGATTACGGGCTCCAGCCCCGCCGCGATCGCGAGGCTCGGGCTGGTCCGGTCCTTCCAGATTTCGGCGGTGTTTCCGCATCTCACGGTCCTGGAGAACGTGCGCATCGCGCTTCAGCGCAAGCGCGGCCGCTCGTTCGATTTCTGGCGAGCGGACCGGATATTGCGCGACCTGAATTCGCGCGCGCGGGAGCTTCTCGACGCGGTGGGCCTGTCGGCGTTCGAAGAGTCGATCGCGGTGGAACTGCCCTACGGGCGCAAGCGCGCGCTCGAGATCGCGACCACGCTAGCGCTCGATCCCGAAATGATGCTCCTCGACGAACCCACGGCGGGCATGGCGAAGCCGGACGGGGAGCGAATCGCTCGGTCTACCCGGCGCGTTGCGGCCGACCGAACCGTGCTCATGGTCGAGCACAACCTCGGCGTCGTCGAGAACCTCTCGGATCACATCACCGTGCTCTCGCGCGGCGAGATCATCGCCGAGGGCGACTACGGCTCGGTGTCCGGCCATCCGGAAGTGATCAAGGCCTACCTGGGTTTCGAGCATGCCTGAGACGGCGCTGCTTTCCGTAGCCAACCTGAACGCGTGGTACGGGGAATCCCACATCCTGCACGGGGCGCAGTTCGAAGTGCGCCGAGGGGAAGTGGTGACGCTGCTCGGCCGCAACGGCGTCGGCAAGACCACGACCCTCAAGGCCATCATGGGCATGGTCGCCCGCCGGGAGGGCTCGATCCGGATCGACGGCGCGCAGATCATAGCGCTGTCCTCCGATCGCATCGCCCGACTCGGGGTCGCGTTCTGCCCCGAGGAGCGCGGCATCTTTGCGAGCCTCGACGTCCGCGAAAACCTCCTGCTTCCGCCGGTGGTACGCGCGGGGGGGCTGTCCCTCGATCAGGTCTTCGGGCTGTTCCCGAACCTGAAGGAGCGGCTCGCGAGCCAGGGGACAAAGCTCTCGGGAGGCGAGCAGCAGATGCTCGCGATCGGACGCATTCTGCGCACCGGAGCTCGCCTGCTGCTTCTGGACGAGCCGACCGAAGGCCTCGCCCCCGTGATCGTTCAGCAGATTGGGCGCACCATCTCGCGGCTCAAGGCGGAAGGGTTTACCATCCTCCTGGTCGAGCAGAATTTCCGGTTCGCCTCGCGCGTCGCGGATCGCCACTACGTCATGGAGGGCGGCCGGGTGGTGGACATGATCCCGAACAGCGAGCTAGAGTCCAATTTGGAGAAGGTTCACGAATACCTGGGCGTGTAGCCCGAGTCCAATCAACCAAAGACAAGAGGAGTTCCCATGTTCTCCAATCGAAGCATATTCGCGGCGGCGACGCTGGCCGTCGCCGCTACGCTCGCGCAAGCGCAGATTTCCGACGGGGTGGTGAAGATCGGTGTCTTGACCGACATGTCAAGCCTGTATGCGGACATCACCGGGTCGGGTTCGGCCACGGCGGCGCGCATGGCGATCGAGGACTTCGGGCCGGCGAAGCGGGGCATAAAGGTGGAGCTCCTGTCAGCGGATCACTTGAACAAACCCGATGTCGGCTCGAGCATCGCGCGCCAGTGGTATGACGTGGACAAGGTGGACGTCATCGTGGACGTGCCGACCTCCTCGATCGCACTCGCGATAAACCAGATCACGCGCGAAAAAGGCAAGGCGTTCCTGGTGTCGGGCGCGGCGACTTCCGACCTTACGGGAAAGGCCTGCTCGCCCAACACGATCCACTGGACCTACGACACCTGGATGCTCGCCAACGGCACCGGCAAGGCGATCGTCAAGACCGGCGGGGACACCTGGTTCTTCGTGACCGCCGACTACGCCTTCGGGCTAGCGCTCGAGCGCGACACCGAGGCGGTGGTGCTGAAGAACGGCGGCAAGGTGCTGGGCAAGGTGCGCCATCCGCTCAACGCGCAGGACTTTTCCTCGTTCCTGCTGCAGGCGCAGGCTTCCAAGGCGAAGATCATCGGGCTCGCCAACGCCGGCGGCGACACCACCAACTCGATCAAGCAGGCGGCCGAATTCGGAATCGTCAGAGGCGGACAGAGTCTCGCCGGCATGCTGGTGTTCCTTTCGGATATCCACGGCCTTGGGCTGGACAAGGCACAGGGGCTGATCTTCACTGAGACCTTCTACTGGGATCTGAACGACCGGACACGGGCGTTCGCCAAGCGCTTTGCCGCCGCCAACGGCGGCAAGTACCCGACCATGGTCCATGCGGGGGTGTACTCGGCGATCACGCATTACCTGAAGGTGGTCGAGGCGCTTAAGGGCGACGATGGCACCAAGGTGATCGCCAAAATGAAGGATCTGCCGACCGATGATCCGCTCTTCGGCAAGGGCACAGTGCGTGCGGACGGCCGAAAGCTTCATCCCGCTTATCTGGTCGAGGTGAAAAAGCCCTCGGAGTCCAAGGGTCCCTACGACTACTACAAGATCCGCGCCACCATTCCGGCGGACCAGGCGTTCCGGCCGCTGAACGAAGGGGGGTGCTCGCTGGTGAAGCAGTGATATTGCCTCACGCGGTGAAGCGATGACGGAAATCTTCGGGGTCCCGACCCAGGCGCTGTTCGGGCAGCTGCTGATCGGGCTGATCAACGGCTCGTTCTACGCGCTCTTGTCGCTTGGGCTCGCGGTGATTTTCGGGCTGCTCAACATCATCAACTTCACCCACGGCGCCCAGTACATGATGGGCGCGTTCTGCGCCTATTTCCTGATCACGAAGCTCGGAATCGGTTACTGGTGGGCGCTCGCGGTCGCTCCGCTCGCAGTTGGAATCATCGGCATGGTCATCGAGCGGCTGATGCTCGCGAGGCTCTACAAGCTCGACCACCTGTACGGGCTGCTCCTCACCTTCGGGCTCGCGCTCATCATCCAGGGGCTTTTCCGCAACGAATACGGCACCTCGGGAATTCCCTATGCCATGCCGCAGGAGCTTTCCGGCGGGCGCAACCTGGGTTTCATGTTCCTGCCGAACTACCGGGCATGGGTGATCCTCGCGTCGATCGTCGCGTGCCTCGCGACTTGGTTCGTGATCGAGAAGACCCGGCTCGGCGCGTACCTGCGCGCGGCGACCGAGAACCCGGCGCTAGTGCAGGCTTTCGGCATCAACGTGCCCAGAATGATCACGCTCACTTACGGCTTCGGCGTCGCCCTCGCGGCGTTCGCGGGCGTGATGGCCGCGCCGATCTACCAGGTCAATCCGCTCATGGGAGCGGACCTCATCATCGTCGTTTTCGCGGTAGTCGTGATCGGAGGCATGGGCTCGATCATGGGCTCGATCGTGACCGGCTTTGCGCTCGGGCTGATCGAGGGCCTGACCAAGGTGTTCTATCCCGAGGCGTCGAACACGGTGATCTTCATCATCATGGCGATCGTTCTGATGATCAAGCCGGCAGGCCTCTTCGGAACGCTGCGGTGAGGGCGTTCTAGGATCATGTCGGCCGTCAACGAGCTGGCCTCGCGCGCTGCATCGCGCGCCGACGGGCTTGCGCATCAGCGCATCGCCACCGCGGTGATGATCGCGTTCTTCGCGCTCGCGCCGCTCGTCGCGTATCCCGTGTTCCTCATGAAGGTGATGTGCTTCGCGCTGTTTGCGTGCGCCTTCAACCTACTGGTCGGCTACGGGGGCCTGCTGTCCTTCGGGCACGCGATGTTTCTCGGAACCGCCGGCTATGCCTCGGCGCACGCCGCCAAGGTATGGGGCTTCCCGCCCGAGTTCGCGATTCTCTTCGGCACGGCGTGTTCCGCGTTGCTCGGCCTCGTCACCGGACTGCTCGCGATCCGCCGGCAGGGCATCTACTTCGCGATGATCACGCTGGCACTCGCGCAGATGATGTATTTCTTGTATTTGCAAGCGCCGTTTACAGGCGGTGAGGACGGAATCCAGGCCGTGCCGCGCGGGAAGCTCTTCGGCGTGCTCGATCTCGACAGCGTGTGGGCGATGTATTCGCTGGTGTTCGCCGTGTTCGTCGGCGGATTTCTCCTCATCCACCGCGCCGTGCACTCGCCCTTCGGGCAGGTGCTGAAGGCGATCCGCGAAAACGAGCCGAGGGCGCTTTCGCTCGGCTACGACGTCAACCGCTACAAGCTGCTCGCTTACGCGCTCTCGGCGACGCTCGCGGGCCTCGCCGGAGCGACCAAGGTGCTGGTGTTCGAGCTCGCTTCGCTCACCGACGTGCACTGGACCATGTCGGGCGAGGTCGTGCTGATGGTGCTGCTCGGAGGGCTCGGGACCGTGTTCGGGCCGGTGGTGGGCGCGCTGATCATCATCTCGATGGAGAACTACCTCGCGCAGATCGGCTCCTGGGTGACGGTCGTGCAGGGCGTGATCTTCGTGATCTGCGTGCTCACCTTCCGCCGCGGCGTGATCGGCGAGCTGGGAAGGCTGATCAGGAAGCCGCTCTAGGAACCGGGCTTCCCCCGGCTGCACAAAAAAAGCCGCGTCGAGCTTTCGCTCGACGCGGGTTCATCAGACGGGCGGATTACAGCGAACGCAGGAAGTTGAGCAAGTCCTGCTTGTCGCCTTCGCGGAGGTTGTTGAACCGCGAGGTCACGCCGTTCGCTTCGGAGCCGTTGCTCGCATGCTGCTGAATCGCCCGCAGCAAGTCCGCGGTGCGTCCGTCGTGCAGGAAGAAAACCCGCTGTCCTACACCCCAAAGCGGCGCGGTCCGGAACTCTCTTGGGCCCGCCTGTCCCTGGGAGACCCCATCGGCCAGCTCGTCACCCATGTCGTGGACCAGCATGTCCGAGAACAGATTCACCGGCTGATTGCGCAGCGCCGCGACTGCGGAGTTGCCGGTCGTGAGCGTGGGCGTGTGACAGAGCGCGCAACCGGTGCTGCGGAACAGGGACCTGCCGTTCGCGATGGATGCGGCTCCTCCCGGCGTATCGGGAGAAGGCGTCGGCGCCGCGAGGAAGCGCATGAAGAAACTGAACTTTTCGATGTCGCTTAACGCATTGATAGGCGCCGCGGCGGCGGTGTCGGTGACACTGTTCGGAACCGCCGCGAACTGGCAGTTCGGAGTTTCGTCCCGCTCGGTCTGGAACAGCTCGTTGGTGATTCCCTGCTCGACGTTGTACGCCTCGCCCGAGAACAAGAGCAGCGATTTGTTCTGCGCCTTCCATCCGAACCGGGCGATCGTACCGTCATTGCCGTTACGATTCGCCATGCCCGTGATCGTGCGCCCGGCGACGTGGAAGTTCGCGTGGCCCTTTATCCCGAGAAAGCTCTTCGTATTTGCGTCGCCGTCCATGTTGGCGAGGATCGTACCGTCCGGAATCTGCTCGATCAGGCCCGCGCCGAATACCGGCGTGGGGATCCGGAAGATCACGTTGTTCCGCGCAAGCTGGGTCGCGAAGTCCGGCTGCGCGAGCGCGCAACCCGTCGCGCCGGCCCGGCCGGTGATGGTGAAGAGTGCGTGCACGCCCCCGTCGGCCGTTCCGTCCGGATTCTGCACAAACCGCGCTTCGCGTACCGGACCGTTGGCCCTGATGAACGAGGGAACGGAGTCGGTTCCTCCGTCCTTGCCGGCGAAGGCCACCTGAGGGTTCACAAACGGACTGGTTCCACCGACCGCTGGCTGCGCGTGACAGCCGGAGCATTGGTCGAGATTCATTCTCGGTCCCAAGCCGCTGGGGACGTTGTCCACTTCCTGGAACGTATCGCGGCTTGCCGTAAAAAACGCGAATTCGGTCGCAGTCAATCCCGCGATGGCCCCGCCGCCGCCAGGCGCCCCGCCCCGCACGCCGGGATCACTGGCTCTGAATTGGAAGCCGAAGAGCTGCTGAGACGACGCGAAATCAACTTGGAAAAGGAACAGGGCAGCAACCGATCCCGCTAAGGAAAGCAGTATCACGAGCTTGCTTTTCATGTGCTATCTCCTTACCCAGCAAGGTGAGATTCGAGCGCATTCGTTTTGGGTAGGAAGCTCTTCGCGCCGCCGTATCGGGGCGCGCAAGCGGCAAAAATTGGCGCTCGGCCAACGAAGATATAAGCACGGTGCGTTCTCGCGTGTAAGATGACAAAGTCATCCGCGCGATACAGAACGGGTTATCACCATGCGGCTGAGCCAAATCCGGGATTTCGTGGCAGTCGTGGAGTCCGGCGGCATTCGTGCTGCAGCCCGGAGGCTGGGCGTGTCGCAGCCGGGGATCACGCGAAGTGTGCGGGGACTTGAGGCGGAGCTGCACGCTCGGCTCCTCCAGCGGACCCCGACGGGCGTGGTGCTGACCCAGCCGGGGCGTGCGTTCCTTGCCCGGGCGCGGGCCGCGCAAGCCGAATTGCGCAAGGCCGAAGAAGAGGTCGACAAGCTGGGCCAGACGCTGGGCTCGGTTGCGTTGGGCGTTTCACCGACCTCGGCCATCATGGTGCCGGAGGCTATCACCCGTTTCCGGGAACAGTTCCCGCAAACCCGGGTTCACATCGCGGAAGGCCTTCCCCAACTTCTGCTTCCGCTCGTGCGGGACGAAACGCTCGATTTCGCGATTTGCCGGAGGGCGGTCGTCAAACCCGATTCCGGGCTGGCGTTTCGTCCTCTGTTCCGCAACGACTTCGTGGTCGTGGCCCGCAGGGGTCATCCGCTGGAAAAGGCGCGCTCGCTCGCCCAGCTTGCCGAGGCGAACTGGATTTCGCTCCTCCCGCCGGACACCCCCGGCGGGCCGCTCGACCGCGTATTCTCCTCGGCCGGGTTGCCTGTCCCCAAGCAGTTGGTCCAGTGCGAGTCCTACAATACCGCGATCGGGCTGATCACGAAAACTGAAATGCTGGGTTTCCTGTCACGCCAAGCGCTGCCCGAGTCGATACTGCGCGATTTTCTCCAGCAGATCCCGGTGGTCGAACCGATGCCGTCGTTCATCGTCGGCATGTTCACGCGCGCCGATACTCCGCTCACGCAGGTCGCCGGAGCGATGGCAAAGGCGTTCACTGCCGCGGCGCGCGCCCTGGCCCGCTCCGCCTGAGCCTGTTGCTGTAGGCTAGATTATTTTCATCGCCGCGAGCCGATCGAGTTCTTCGCGGCGCATCCCGAGCAGATCGCCGAGGACCTCGCGGGTGTGCTCCCCAAGGAGCGGCGGAGGCAGCTCGTATTCGACGGGAGTCTCGGAAAACCGCATCGGGCTGGCGACGGTAGGGCGGGGCATGCCCGCCGGGTGCGGAATCTCGATTTTCAGTCCACGGTGCCGCACCTGAGGGTCTTCGAATACCTCCTTGTAGTCGTTTATCGGGCCGCAGGGAACGTTGCTGGCTTCGAGCTCGGTGAGCCACCGCCCGCTCGGTCGTTGCCTGAATATCTCCCGTAGCAGCGGAATGAGCGTAACGCGATTCGTGATGCGGCTCGGCATGGTGGCGTAGCGCGAATCGGCGGCGAGCTCCGACCGGCCGGCGACCTTGCAGAAGCTCGCAAACTGGCTGTCGTTGCCGACGGCGAGGATGAGGTGGCCGTCGGCGGTGGCGAACACTTCGTAAGGCACGACGTTAGCGTGCGCGTTTCCGTACCGTCCCGGGATCTTTCCCGAGGTGAAGTAGTTCAGGATCTGGTTCGCGCCGAACGCGACGATCGAATCGAGCAGGGCGAGGTCGATGTACTGCCCGACGCCGGTGCGGTCGCGGTGCGCGATGGCCGCGGTGACGGCGAGACTCGCGTACATCCCGGCGAGGACGTCGGTGACGGCGATCCCGACCTTCTGCGGACCGCCCCCTGACTCGCCGTCACGCTCGCCGGTGATGCTCATCAGCCCGCCCATGCCCTGGAATATGAAGTCGTATCCGGGGCGGTGCGCGCTCGGGCCGGACTGGCCGAACCCCGTGATCGAGCAGTAGACGATGCGCGGATTGATTTTCTTCAGATCGTCATAGGCGAGCCCGTATTTTGCGAGGCCGCCGACCTTGTAGTTCTCGAGCAGCACGTCGCACTTCGCCGCGAGCGCACGGGCGATACGCTGGCCTTCGGGCTTCGCGATGTCGAGCGTCACCGATTTCTTGCCGCGGTTCACCGAAAGGAAGTATGCCGATTCGCGCGTCTCCACGCCGTCCTTGTCCTTGAGGAAGGGAGGGCCCCAGCTGCGCGTGTCGTCCCCCGACCCGGGACGTTCGATCTTGAGCACTTCCGCGCCGAGGTCGGCAAGATTCTGCGATGCCCAGGGCCCGGCGAGAACGCGCGAGAGATCGAGAACGCGGATGTGAGAGAGCGGGCGCGGCATGGCGGGAGCGATCGGGGCAGGCCGATTATATAGATGAGCGCCCGGAGCCGGCGCGGGGCGCCCGATGGCTTATAATCCGCCGGTATTTCCGCAAGAGGCGGTGAATGAAAATCCTGGTTGCGGTCAAGCGCGTCGTCGATTTCAACGTCAAGGTGCGCGTCAAGGCCGACGGCTCGGGCGTCGAGACGGCCAACGTGAAGATGTCGATGAATCCTTTCGACGAGATCGCGGTCGAGGAAGCGATACGCCTGAAGGAAGCCGGGACCGCGACCGAAATCGTCGCGGTATCCTGCGGCACGCAGTCCTGCCAGGAAACGCTGCGCACGGCGCTCGCGCTCGGTGCCGATCGCGCGATCCTCGTCGAGACCGACGTGGAGCTGCAGCCGCTCGCGGTGGCGAAACTCCTGCTTGCGGTCGCGCAGAGGGAGAATCCGCAGCTCGTGATCCTCGGCAAGCAGGCGATCGACGACGACTGCAATCAGACGGGCCAGATGCTCGCTGCGCTCCTCGGCTGGTCGCAGGCAACCTTCGCTTCGAAGGTGAAAATTTCGGACGCCAGGGCCGAGGTCACGCGCGAGGTGGACGGAGGGCTCGAAACGATCTCGATCAAGACGCCGGGCGTGGTGACGACCGACCTGCGTCTGAACGAGCCGCGCTATGTCACGCTGCCCAACATCATGAAGGCGAAGAAGAAGCCCCTGGAAGTGCTGAAGCCCGACGCGCTCGGCGTGGACGTCGCGCCGCGGCTCAAGACCTTGAAAGTGGAGGAGCCGCCCAAGCGCAAGGCGGGGGCCAAGGTTCCCGACGCGAAGGCGCTGGTTGCGAAGCTCCGCAACGAGGCCAAGGTGATTGCATGAGCGTGCTCGTCATCGCCGAGCATGACGGCCAATCGATCAAATCGGCGACGCTCAATACCGTCGCTGCCGCGGCGAAGATCGGCGGCGATATCGTCGTCCTTGTTGCCGGCTCGAACTGTGGCGCCGCAGCCAAAGCCGCCACGGCGATCGCGGGCGTCAAGAAAGTCCTGGTGGTCGACGCGCCGCACTACAAGGACCAGCTTGCGGAAAACATCGCGCCGCTGGTGGGTGGCCTCGCCGGAGGGTATACGCACGTTCTCCTGCCTGCGAATTCCTTCGGGAAGAATCTCGCGCCGCGCGTCGCGGCAACGCTGGACTTGGCGCAGATCTCCGACATCGTCGCGGTCGTGAGCGCCGACACTTTCGTGCGCCCGATCTATGCCGGCAATGCCCTTGCGACCGTGCAATCGAAGGACAGGATCAAGATCGTCACCGTGCGAACGACGGGTTTCGACGCGGTGTCCGCAAACGGCGGCTCGGGCGCAGTGGAAACCCTTCAGGCAGGCGCCGATGCAGGCCTGTCATCGCTCGTCGGCCGCGCGCTCACGAAGTCCGAACGACCCGAGCTGACTTCCGCACGCGTGGTGGTCTCGGGCGGGCGCGGAATGGGCTCGGCGGACAACTTCAAGATCCTGGAACCCCTCGCCGACAAGCTCGGCGCGGCGATGGGGGCTTCGCGCGCCGCGGTGGACGCAGGGTTCGTGCCGAACGACTGGCAGGTCGGGCAGACCGGCAAGATCGTCGCGCCGGAGCTCTACATCGCCGTGGGCATCTCGGGCGCGATCCAGCACCTGGCGGGAATGAAGGACCGCCGAGTCATCGGCGCAATCAACACGGACGAGCAGGGGCCGATATTCCAG
>CAYQVE010000113.1:0-10183 GCA_964420785.1 uncultured Enterobacteriaceae bacterium
CATGCTGGCGGCGGCTCTCCTCGGGATCGCGCTGGGCGCGGTGGTGTTCCGCCTCCCGCGGCTGCGCGGCGAGCTCTTCGCCCTGCTCACGCTCGCGGTGACTTTCGTGCTCGCGACGGTCGTGCTCAACACGCCCATAGACGGCGGGCCCGGGCTTTACTTGAGCGCGGTGCCGCTGCCCGCGATCGGGCCTTCGCCCTCTTCCACTTTTTATCTGCTCGGGCTCGCGCTGGCGCTCACCACGCTGTGGATCGCCCGCGAGATCCAGCGCTCCAGGTTCGGCACGGGCCTCTTCGCCATCCACGACGACGAGGATGTAGGCGAGGTGCTGGGCGTGGCGACTTACCGCTACAAGCTCCCCGCATTGGGCCTGTCCTGCGGGCTCGCCGGCGTCGCGGGCGGCATCCAGGCCATGTTCATCTCCTACGTGACCGTGGGCGAGACATTCTCGATCGCCGTGCCCCTCAACGTCGTGCTGATGAGCGTGCTCGGCGGCTCGCGCCACTGGTTCGGACCCGCGGTCGGCGCTGCGGCCGTCACCGCCCTGCTCTACGCGTTCACCGCGGGCGACTACGCGGTCGCGGGACGCGCCGCGGTCGGGGTGATCCTGATCCTCGTCATCCTCTTTCTGCCCGAAGGCATCTTCGGCGAGCTCATCGGCGCGCTGAAGCGCCGGCGGGTTTCGGTGACCCCCGCGATCGATACCGCCGATCTTCCCGCGCCGAGCGCCGCCGGGCCGGAAAAATCGGAAGGCCAGCCCCTGCTCGAGGCGCGCGGGCTGAGCAAGGCTTTCCGCGGCGTGCGGGCGCTCGCCGGGGTCGATCTCGAGGTGCGGCGCGGCGAGATCCTGGGGCTGGTGGGGCCGAACGGCTCCGGGAAATCGACGCTGATCAACGTGGTGAGCGGGCATTTCCGTCCCGACTCGGGACGCATCCTCTTCGAGGGGCGCGACCTCGCGGCCCTGCAGGCGCATCGCATCGCGCGCACCGGCATCGCGCGCACCTATCAGATCCCGCGGCCTTTCGCTCATCTCTCGGTGCTCGAGAACGTGGCTCTGCCCGCCATGTTCGGCCGCGACGCGCAGACGCGCGCGGACGCGGAACGCGAGGCGCGCCGCTGGCTCGCGTTCACCGGCCTTGCCGCGAGGGCGATGTCGCTGCCCGGGGAGCTCAACCTGCATCAGAGAAAATTCCTCGAGCTGGCCCGCGCGCTCGCTTCGCGCCCGAACCTGCTCCTTCTCGACGAAGTGTTCTCCGGCCTCACTCACGCCGAGATCGACGACGCGATCCGCCTGATCCGCGAGATCCGCGCGCGAGGAGCGACCATCGTCTTCGTCGAGCACGTCATCCGCGCCGTGATGGAGCTGACCGACCGCATCGTCGTGCTGAGCTACGGCCGCGTCATCGCCGAGGGCGATCCGCGCGCGGTGATGCGATCGCCGGACGTGGTCACCACCTACCTCGGGAAGCCCCGTGTTTGAGGCCGAGCGGATCCGCGTTTCCTACGGAGCCGCGCCGGCAATCTCGGAGGTGTCGATCAGAGTCGGCGCGGGCGAGCTTGCGTGCGTGGTCGGGCCGAACGGCGCGGGAAAGACGACGCTCATCAATGCGATCGCAGGACTGCACTCCATAGAAACCGGTGCCCTGCGCTTGGACGGCCGGGATCTCACGCGGCTGCCGCGGCACGCGTTTTGCGGCGAAGGCATCGCCATCGTCCCCGAGGGGCGCCGGCTCTTTGCCGGCATGAGCGTGCGCGAGAACCTCGAGCTCGGCAGCTACCGGCGCGCGGCGCGCGCGCGGCGCGCCGAATCGCTCGAACGGGTCTGCGATGTCTTTCCCATCCTGCGCGAGCGGCTCGAGCAGCCGGCGGGCACGCTCTCCGGCGGCCAGCAGCAGATGCTCGCGATCGGGCGTGCCCTCATGGCGCAGCCGCGCCTGCTCCTGCTCGATGAGCCCTCGCTCGGCCTCGCCCCTGCGGTGGTGCTCGCCGTGTTCAGCGTGATCAAGGAGATCAACGCGGGCGGCGTCGCCGTGCTGCTCGTCGAGCAGAACGCGGCCCTCGCGCTCGAGATCGCCGCGCGCGCCTACGTGCTCGAAGAGGGCCGCATCGCCGCCGAAGGCAGGCCTGCGGAGCTTCTCGCTCAAGCCGACATCCGCAGAGCCTACCTCGGATGAGGTGCTAGTATTTGCATGAGGATGCCTGAAAGAGGAGGACGCCGATGCCTTTCGTGAAAGTCACGGACCTTGCCTATGGACGCCTGCAGTCGCCCAGCCTCGATGAAGCCGAGGAGTTCCTCACCCACTTCGGCATGGTCCGCTCCGAGCGGACCCCGAACGCCCTCTACATGCGCGGCACCGATCCCGCCCACCATTTGCACGTGACCCATCTCGGGCCGTCGAAATTCATCGGCCTCGCCTTCTACGTCGAGAGCGAGAGCGGCCTCAAGAAGCTTGCAAGGGCGCCCGGCGCTTCCGGCATCGAGAACCTCGACGAGCCGGGCGGCGGCAAGCGCGTGCGCATCAACGATCCGCACGGCTACCAGATGGAAGTGATTTTCGGGATGAAGAAGCTCAAGCGCCTGCCGACGCGCAAGAACGTGCTCAACTGGGGCGACAAGAAACTGCGGCGCGCCGGGGAGCTGATGCGCCTTCCGCGCGGGCCCTCGCAGGTGAAGCGCATCGCCCACGGCGTCATCATGACGCAGAACGCAAAAGAGAGAATCAAGTGGTATCGCGAGATGTTCGGCTTTCTCCGCTCGGACGACGTCTATGCCGGCGCGAAGGACAACATCATCGCCTCGTTCAACCGCTGCGACCGCGGCAAGACCTTCGTCGATCACCACGTTTTCCTGTGCCTCGAAGGGCCGAGGACGGGGCTGAATCACCTCTCCTTCGAGGTGCAGACCATCGACGACGTCATGCTCGGCCACGAGCACCTGAGGGAGACCGGCAAGTACCAGCACGTGTGGGGCATCGGGCGCCACGTCCTCGGCAGCCAGATTTACGACTACTGGAAGGATCCCTGGGGCCGGGTGCACGAGCACTGGACCGATACCGACGTGCTCAACGCGCGCCATCGCCCCAAGCTCCTTCCGGCCGAGGAAGGATTGCGCTCCCAGTGGGGCGAAGCGGTGCCGCAGGAATTCATCACCCACGCGATCCCGTAGCGTCATGAAGGCCGTCGTCATCCGCGAATTCGGGGCGCCCGAGGTGATGCGCATCGAAGAAGTGCCGACGCCCGTGCCGGAGGCGGGCGAGGTGCTCATCGAGGTCCGCGCGGTGTCGGTGAACCGCACGCTCGACCTCGTCGTGCGGGGCGGCGCGTACGCGGTGCCGGTCAAGCTCCCGCACGTGCTCGGCGTCGATCCGTCCGGCGTCGTCGCAGCGGTCGGACCCGACGTCACTGCGCGCAAACGCGGCGATCGCGTCGTGACGCTGCAGTTCGTGCGTCCGCCGGCCGCGAACTCGTTTCCGGTCATACTCGGCCTGCACGTCTGGGGCGGGTATGCGCAGTACGTGAAAGTCCCGGTCGCGTGCACGCATCCGATTCCCGACGGCGTCGATTTCACGGTCGCGACGGTGGTCGCGCGCCACGCGCCGGTCGCCTTCAGCATGCTGCGCGACATCGCGGGACTGAAATCCGGCGACTGGGTCCTCGTGATGGGCGCATCGGGGGGCCTGGGCAGCGCCGGGATCCAGGTCGCGAAATACCTGGGCGCGAAAGTCATCGCCGCGGCCGGCGCCGACGAGCGCGTCAAGGCGGCCGTTGCGCTCGGCGCGGACGCCGGGATCAATTACCGCGCGCAGAACCTGACGGGGGAGGCGATGCGCATCACGGAGAAGCGCGGCGTCGACGTGGTGTTCGAGAACATCGGCGACCCCGATCTCTTTCCCGGGGCCTTCGCCGCGCTCGCGCGCGGGGGCCGCCTCATCACCGCGGGCGGCCACGGCGGCGGCACCGTCCCGCTCGACGTGAAGCAGCTCTATCTGAACCAGAACACGATCATCGGCTCGTTCGGGCGGATCATGCCCGCCGACGTGGAGATCGGTCTGCGCGCGGCGGCCGAAGGCCGCTACCGCGTGCTCATCGACCGCATCCTGCCGCTCGCCGAAGCGGCGCAGGCGCACCGCCTCGTCGACGCACGCGCTGGAATAGGCAAAGTCATCCTGCAGCCCACCGCGTCGTGAAGCGCAGCACCGAACGCTTCCTCACAACGCATACCGGCAGCCTGCCGCGGCCGGATGACCTCGTGCGCATGATGTACGCCAAGGAGGAGGGCGTGCCGGTCGATGAAAAGGCGCTCGGCGCGC
Source organism: uncultured Enterobacteriaceae bacterium (assembly GCA_964420785.1). GTDB lineage: Bacteria > Pseudomonadota > Gammaproteobacteria > Burkholderiales > SG8-39 > VBDM01. Next base: position 4,311 of record CAYQVE010000113.1, read on the forward strand.
GCATCCGCTCCGCGGTGGAAGACGTGGTGCACAAGCAGGCCGGAGCGGGCGTCGACATCGTCAACGACGGCGAGCTGTCGAAGCCCAGCTATGCCACCTACGTCAAGGACCGCCTCAGCGGATTCGGCGGCACGGGCAACACCTTCGTCTACCAGGACCTCACCGAATTTCCGAACCTCGCCAAGCGCGTGTTCGGCGACCCCGGCCGCTCGCGCAGGAAAACCCCGGGGTGCAATGCGCCGATCGGCGTGCGCGACGCGCAGGCGGCGCGGGACGACGTCGACAACTTGAAAGCGGCCGCGTCCAAGGTGAAGACCGAGGAAATGTTCATGAGCGCGGCCTCCCCCGGTGTGATCGGGCTGTTCTTCAGGAACGACCACTATCCGAGCCAGGAGTCCTACCTCTTCGCCATCGCGGACGCGATGCGCCACGAGTACGAAACGGTGGCGAAGGCGGGGATCATCCTGCAGATCGACTGCCCGGATCTCGCCATGGGCCGGCACATCCAGTACGCGAGCCTGTCGCTGGAAGAATTCCGCAAGAAGGCGCGGCTGCACGTCGAAACGCTCAACCATGCGCTCGCGAACATCCCGCCGGACCGGCTGCGAATGCACCTGTGCTGGGGCAACTACGAGGGCCCCCACCACTGCGACGTGCCGCTCGAACGGATCATCGACATCGTGTTCCTCGCGCGGCCGGCGGCGATATCCTTCGAGGCAGCCAACCCGCGCCACGCGCACGAGTGGAAGCTGTTCGAGACCGTCAAGCTTCCGGAAGGCAAGGTATTGATCCCGGGCGTTCTCGAATCGAAGACCAACTTCATCGAGCACCCCGAGCTGGTCGCGCAGCGCATCGGCCGCTACGCGAAGCTCGTCGGACGCGAGAACGTCATCGCCGGAAGCGATTGCGGCTACGGCACCTGGGTCGGCCAGGCGGCGGTGGATCCGGACGTGGTGTGGGCGAAGATGGCGGCGATGGCCGAGGGCGCGAGAATCGCGACGAGAGAGTTCTGGCGCTAGGCATGCCCCTGCGGCGCTTCCTCGGGATGGTTGAGCGTGAAAAGAAGTTCCTCGGCGAGGAGCTCGCGCGCACGCAGAAGATGATGCCGCTCCTGATGAAGCCGCGGAACGGCGGGCGCTGGACGCCGGAGGACAAGCGCGAGCTCGTCGAGCACCTGAAGCGCCTGTCGGGAATGGGTCCCTACGTCGCGCTCCTCCTCCTTCCGGGAGGATTGGCGCTGCTGCCGCTGCTCGCGTGGTGGCTGGACCGGCGCCGCGACCGCCGGCCGCCGCCATCGGCTTGAACCCGGGCGCGCGCTAGCGCGGCCACAGCCAACCGAACGTGCCCGCGGTCAGGAGCGCGTAGGCCAATCCGTCGATGGTCGCCTTGATCGTGGTGCTCCAGGCGCGGTGGTACCAGATCGACATCTGCCAGAGCGCGGCCGCGTATCCGATGAACGCCGTGGCGCCGACGAGCTGGAATACGCGAAGGTAGGGCGTGCCGGCGGGCAGGGCGCGCCCCGCAATGTAGGCGGCGAAGAGGCCGACGACCGCGCAGTAGAGAAACCAGAGCACGAGGTTTTTCGTCATCGAAGGAGGCCCGTTCGGTATCACCGTCAGCACCATCACCGGGCCTTTTTTCATTTTTTCGGAAAATTCCGGCGAACGCATCTCCTGCATGTTCGCGGGGCGGGGGACCACGTAGTCGCCCGGCGGCACGGCGAGCGGGCGCAGCGCGTCCCTCAGCTTGTCCTCGTCCGGCACCTTGGGGTAGTCGCCTTTGTGCCACCAGGGCAAGGCCATGTGGATCACGGTGCTCGCGACGAAGACGATCACCGACGACAGCAGGATCGGGAGCCACAGCGCGGATAGTCCTGTCATGACGGCCTCCTCTGGTTGAGCCTTACTCGCGGTACGACGGATCGATGGCGTCGAGCTTCCGGATCAGCGCCGGCCATTCGAGGATGCCCAGCTTGCGCCGCACCCCGGGCTGGTACAGGTGCGATGCGTCCTCGATGACCTTGCGCGGCGGGAGCGAGATCTCGGTGTTGCAGGCGAGCGTCGTCACCTGTAGCTGGCAGGCGCGCTCCAGGCGGAAGATGTTGTCGAACGCCTGCGGGATGCTCGCGCCGACGACCAAGAGGCCGTGATTCCTGAGGATCATCGCCTCGCGGTTGCCCAGGTCGCGCACCAGGCGCTCCTGCTCGTCCAGGTTGATCGCGACCCCTTCGTAGTCGTGGTAGCCGATGTCGATGAAGCGCATCGCAGTCTGGGCGAACGGCATCAGCCCGGCCTTCATCGCCGACACCGCCATCCCTGCGATCGTATGCGTATGGATGACGCAGTCCACCTCGTGCCGCGCGCGGTGGATGGCGCTGTGGATGATGAAGCCTGCCTTGTTGATGTCGTACTCGGTCGGGTTGAACAGGATCTTGCCGTCGAGGTCGAGCTTGACGAAGCACGAGGCGTGCATCTGCTCGTAGAGCATGCCGTAGGGATTGATGAGGAAAGCGTCGTCCTCGCCCGGCACGCGCGTCGAGATGTGGTTCGCGATCATCTCGTCCATCCCGTAGAGATGGACGAGGCGGTAGGCCGCGGCGAGGTCGATGCGCTTCGCCCATTCCTCCGCGCTGACCTGCTCGCGCACGGATTTGTGCTTCTTGATGCGGGTGACGCTCATGGGGCGCTCCTCGTGCCCGAGTCCGATGGCGCATAGTGTAACTCTGACTACTCGCTCGCGGGCGTGGCGCTTTCGCTAGGCGCTCTCGTGGCGGAAGGGCATGCCAAGCGTGCCGGTCAAGGTCGCAATCACTCGGTGATCGCGCCACGCCGACAGTCCAATGTCGAGCTCGGCCCGCGGGGCCCGCGTATATGTGCCGAGTAGCCGATCCCAGATCGAGAGACAGAAACCATAGTTGCTGTTTCTCTCCGCCTCGACTACGGAATGATGGATACGGTGCATATCGGGCGTGACGAGCACGCGGCGCACCCAAGGCTCGAGCCATGCGGGCAACGACACGTTGGCGTGGTTGAACATCGCGGTTGCGTTGAGCAGCAGCTCGAAGGCGAGCACTGCGACAACGGGCGCACCGAGCGCCGCGACTGCAGCGAGCTTGATAAGGGCTGAAATGAGGATCTCGATTGGATGGAAACGAATGCCCGTGGTGAGGTCGAAATCCGGGTCGGCATGATGAACCGAGTGCAGGCGAAGGAGCAGCGGTATCGAGTGAAACAGCACGTGCTGGAAATAGACAATCAGATCGAGAAGCACGACTGCAGCAAGGATCGCGCTCCAAGCCGGAAGCTCCAGGCGATTGAAAAGCCCCCAGCCTTCTTTCGAGGCGACGACCGCTATCGCAATGGCTGACCCGGGTACGATCAAGCGCACCACTAGAGTGCTGACGAGGGCGAGGCCGAGGTTCGCCCGCCAGCGCTGGATGCGTGATAACCTCAACGCCCGGGCAGGCGCCACGTGCTCCCAAAACGCGAGTGCCGCGAAGATGGTGAGGAACACACCGCCTCGCAGCGCCAGCTCCAAATCGACAGGGTTCATTCGGGGTACACTATTCAACTAGTAAGTTGAATAGTAGAATATAGACGTGACCAAGTCAACCGACGCAGAGCGCAAAGCGCGGCTCTATGAAGCGATCGGCCGGGTTGCCCTGGCGCTTGCCAGCGCCGGCCGCCTTCAGATCCTCGAGTTCGTGGCTCAGGGGGAGCGCAGCGTGGATGCTCTAGCGGCGCTGACCGGCCTCTCCGTCGCCAACACGTCCAAGCACCTGCAGGCCTTGCGCCAGGCAGGCCTCGTCTCTGCGCGCAAGGAGGGCTTGCGTGTCTTCTACTCGATTGCAGGAAATGACGTCGCGGCGCTTCTGTCGGCGCTGCGCGAGGTATCCGAGCACCGCGTCGCCGAGGTCGAACGGCTCCTGCGCACCTGGCTCGCACACCGCGATGAGATGGAAGCGGTCCCGGCGGGGGAGGTACTAGAGCGTGCGAAAAAGGGCCTCGTGGTAGTTCTGGACGTGCGCCCAGCCGAGGAGTTTTCTGCCGGCCACTTGCCCGGCGCGGTAAATATTCCGATTCATGAGCTCGAAAAGCGACTGAGAGAGCTGCCCAAGCGCAGGGAAATCATCGCGTACTGCCGCGGCCCATACTGCCTAATGTCATACGATGCGGTTTCGCTGCTCCGCAAGAAAGGCATCAAAGCCCGCAGACTCGAAGCCGGGCTGCCGGAATGGCGCGCAGCCGGATTCCCTGTTGAGAGATAACTCCCGCCTTCGCGGGAATTACACCCGTTTGTTACCCGCCTCCCGCAGCGCGCGCCAGAGACGATCGGGCGTCACCGGCATGTCAAAGTCCGTGATGCCTTCGGATCGCACGGCGTTCAGAATCGCGTTCATGGTTGCGCCCAGCGCCCCTGAAGTCCCCGATTCGCCGACTCCCTTCGCGCCGAGCGCGTTCGCCTTCGTCGGCACCGCGTGCTCGTCGCAGCGGATGGCGCGCATCCAGTCGGCACGCGGCATGGGGTAGTCCATGAAGCTGCCCGCGAGCAGCTGCCCGGTGTCGGAGTCGTAGAACGCGTGCTCGGCGAGCACCTGCCCCACGCCCTGCAGCACGCCGCCGTGCACCTGGCCTTCGACGCTCGTGTGGTCGACGACGGTGCCGATGTCGTCGACGGTGGCGTAGTTGACGACCTCGACCACGCCGGTTTCGGGATCGATCTCCACTTCGGCGACGTGGCAGCCGTTCGGAAAGGTGGCACCGAATGTGCCCTCGGAGAAACAGTCCATCGGGTGCGGCGAGGGTCCGGCGAGCTCTTTCGCCAGCTCGAAGAAGCCGATCGCCCTGCCGCCGATCCTGAAATGTCCGTTTGCGTATTCGGCTTCGCCGCCGAGCTCCGCCGCGGCGAGCGGCTTCGCCGTTTCGATCAGCTTTGCGGCGAGGAGCTTGACCGCGCTCCCCGCGCCGTAGAGCGAGCGCGAGCCGCCGGTGCCGTTGCCGACGACGGCGAGATCGAGGTTGCCCTCGTGGATGCGGATGCGCTCGCCCGCATTTTCGTGAATGAGGCCGAGGCCTTCGCAAAGAATGCGCACGAACGCGGTCTCGTGGCCCTGGCCGGTGGACTGCGACACGCAGCTCACGTGCAGGATGCCCGAAGCGTCGAAGCGCGCGTACGCCTGGTCCTTGGGCGCAACCCCCGCTGCGCTCGCCTCGAGGAAGGTCGCGATGCCGATGCCGCGCAGCTTCCCTTCGCGCTGCGAGCGCTCGCGCCGGGCCGGAAAGCCCTTCCAGTCGGCGAGCAGCAAAGCCTTGTCCATGACGGCCTCGAACTCGCCGCAGTCGTAGGTCGTGCCGTTCGCGGTCCTGTAGGGCATCGCATCCGGCGGAATGAAGTTCTTCCGCCGCAGCGCGATCGGGTCGAAGCCGTGCTCGGCCGCCGCGCGATCGACGAGGCGCTCGATCACGCAGGCGATGTCGGGGCGCCCGGCGCCGCGGTACGCCGAAACCGGGACGGCGTTCGAATAGGCGCAGCGCGTGCGCGCGTGCATCGCCGGGATCCGGTACACGCCGCCCATGGTGATGGTGATGTTGCGCGAGCCGATTTGCGGGCCGAAGGGGGTGGAGTAGGCGCCGAGGTCGGCGCAATCGTCGAAGCGCAGCGCGAGGAAATTCCCGTCGCGGTCGAGCGCGAGCTCCCCGGCGAGCGTGAGCCCGCGCCCCTGGTTGTCTGAAAGGAAGATCTCGGAGCGCGTCGCCACCCATTTCACGGGGCGGCCGAGCCTTTGCGCGGCGAGCATCACCGCGACGTGCTCGGCATAGGAGAAGCTGCGGATGCCGAAGCTCCCGCCCACGAGCTCGGTGACGACGCGGATC
>CAYQVE010000114.1:0-10136 GCA_964420785.1 uncultured Enterobacteriaceae bacterium
TCTCCAATTTCATCGTCCAGGCGCTCAAGGGCGAGCCGCTCACCGTGTACGGCGACGGCTCGCAGACCCGGTCGTTCTGCTACGTCGACGACGAGATCCGCGGCTTCCTGGCACTGCTCGATTCCGACTACGTCGGCCCGGTCAACATCGGGAACCCCGACGAGTTCACGATCCTCGAGCTCGCCGGGCTCGTCCTCGAGCTGACCAAGAGCGAGTCGATGATCGAGTACCACGACCTGCTGACCCGGGCAGCCACCGACCGCAACAAACGCGTCCTGACCGGCGTATCCGATCTCGCGGACCGCAACGAGATCTAGCTGCCGGACCGACAGTCGGCCGAGCTGGGCGCGGCCGCGCGCCGCGACAATCCGGCTGCTGTGACAGAGCTGCCACTCGAATTCGTCGGCGAAACGCTCGGCTTTCACTCGGAAGTGATTTTCTACCGCCACGCCCCGCCACCGGAAATCCGCACCCGGCGCTTCCAGTCCGACCCCCGCGGCGCGCGAGTCGACCTGCGCGCGAGCTTGCGCGCAAGCTTGAGGAACGGCGCGAAGATCATCCCGCTCAGGCGACGCTCGCCCCAGCGTCGCCACCCGCCGCTCGTGGTGTTGTGCGACGTGTCGGGCTCGATGAACCGCTACTCGAGGATGTTTCTCCACTTCCTGCACGCGATCACCAACGACCGCGACCGCGTTACCAGCTTCGTCTTCGGCACGCGGCTCACCAACATCAGCCGCTACCTCCGCCACCGCGACGTCGACGTGGCGATGAGCGGCGTGGCCGATGCGATCGCCGACTGGTCGGGCGGCACGCGCATCGGCAATTGCCTGCGCGAATTCAACCTGCGATGGTCGCGCAGAGTGCTCGGACAAAACGCGGTCGTGCTGGTGATCTCCGACGGCCTCGACGGGGACGTCGGCGAGGGACTGGCGAAGGAGATGGAGCGCCTGCACAAGTCGTGCAGGAAGCTCATCTGGCTGAATCCGCTCCTGCGTTACCAGGGATTCGAGGCGCGGCCGGCGGGCGTGCGCGCGATGCTTCCGCACGTTGACGAGTTCCTGCCGGTACACAACGTCGCGAGCCTTGTCGAGCTCGCCCGCGCTCTCAAGGGTTCGCACGAATATCGCCGCGCGGCGTGACTTGCCTCAGCGCTCCGATCGGGCGTTGCTCCGTGGCGGATGTGCATATTCCACAATAGGGGGGTGGAAGGCTTCACTGTGCTTTTCTCGCCCGAAACCTATGCTGGTCACCGTGTGCAAATGAGGGTTGCACGGGCCGGGCAGACCGGAAACGCAAAGGGACAAGGAGCACAGACATGATCAAGAGCGCCAACTCGTACTCCAGCATGGATCAGCGCATCGACAGCATGCGGGTGAGCGAAAGTAACCGGCGGATCGCCAGGGAACACATGCGCGACGCGGACCTCGTCGCCGACCTCGTCTGCCGCGCCACCGAGAAACTCCGGTCCGCCGAGGATTTGTTGAGCAGGTTGTTCGCGCACCGCACCCAGTAGCGTCCAGGGAAGAGCATCCCCGGGAACGCGTGGCGCCGCCCGCTTCAGGTCGGCGTCTGTATTTCGAACGCCGCCACTTCCGTCGGATCAGCGCTGTAAGGATGCCCGAAGCTGATCGATCCGCGGCCGCGCAGAAGGACTTCCTCGCGCTTTACGGCCATTTCAGGCTCGCCTTGAAACGTAACGAAAGTGCCGTTGGAGCTGACGTCGACCAGAACGAATTTGTCGCGGCGTCGCTCGATCCGCGCATGCTCGCGAGACGCTTTGCGGTCCGCTATGACGACGTCGCAGGAGTTCTCCCGGCCGAGCTTTATCAGCTCGCGCCCCGGGCCCAGGATCATTTCCTTTCCGCCGTGCCTCAGGCACAGCCGCACCTGAGCCGGATTCGGCGGGCCGGGCGCCCGGCTCGCCATGTAGGTCAATTCCTCGCCTTGCCGCCACAGGACCTCGTGGACCTCGACTTCCTGCTCCCGCCCCTTGACGGGGAGCTTGTCGAGGGCACGGGTCTGATCCTTCATCGGCCCGGTCAATGCTTCCACGCACTCGCCGCCGGCAATGATCTGAGAAGGCTTGGCGAGCTTCACCATTCGAGCTGCCACATTGACGCAGTCGCCGAATACGTCCTGCCCCTCCTCCAGCACGGGACCGAATTGCAGGCCGACGTGGATCTGAAGGCGCTGCCCAGATACCGGTTCCTGCATCTCGACCCGCGATTGCATCTCGGTGGCGGCTTGGGTCGCCGCCAAGGCGGTCGGAAACACGCATAGGACCTCGTCGCCGATCGTCTGGACCACCCGCCCCCCGCAGCCGAGCGCCGATTCGCGCATGATATTGAGGCAGAGTCCGACGCACTCGAGCGCTCGTGCGTTGCCGAGCTTCTCGTACAGGCGCGTGCTCCCGGTGATGTCGGCGAACAGAACGGCGAGATTTACGGGCTTTTTTTCCATCGGAGAGGTGCGAGCCATTCTGGCGGCGGCGCAAAGTATAAGCCAAAAGGCCGAGGGAATAGGCCGCCGCTCCGACTTGAGCACCCGTTGCCGACTGCTCTAGAATGGCCACCAGAGACTGCGGAAGCGACGTCGGGAGGGACATGCGCACGTGCGGCCGGGGGGTGCTGGTACCCTGTCTCCAGTTTGTTGCGACCCTATTGGGCGCCTGTGCTTCCGCTTTTGCTCAAACCGCGGGCACCCTGACGCTGGCCGAAGGGAGCGTCGAGCTGATACGGGGCGCGACGCTCTACACCGTCACCCAGGGCGTGAGGCTGGGAGAGGGAGACATATTGTCGATCGACCCCAGAGGGCAAGCGCAAATAGAATTCCAGGATGGCGCGATCCTAAATCTCAGCCAGGGCGCGCGCGCCATGCTGACGACCATCGCGTCAGGAGCGCGCGGCCAGTCGGAGATCGCGGTCCTGTCCGGCTGGGCAAAGTTCACCCAGAAAAAATCCAGCAAAGGCCTGCAGTACCGCTATCTCACGCCGCGCGCCGAGATCAACGCCGGGGAAGCGACCGCGGTCCTGAACGCGGGAGACGGGTCCACCGACATATACCTCGAATCCGGCGCCGTGAGATTTTCCGAAATCGGCAGGAAAGGCGTCCAGAGAATCGCGCGCGACGCGAAGGCCGGCGAGTTCATCGTCCGCAGGGGCGAGCAGCCGGCAACCGTCGGCTCGCGCCCCTCCGCGGAGTTCGTAAAAAACATGCCACGGCATTTTCGGGACGACCTTCCGGTGTTGATCGACCGGTTCAAGAACAGGAGGTCGGAGCCCAAGCGCGAACACGAGGTGACTTACGCCGAAGTCGAAGCCTGGCTCAAAGCCGGCCCCCCGATGAGAAGAAACTTCGTTAGACGGTTTGAAAGTCGAGCCGGGGATTCCGAGTTTCGCCGCAAGCTGATCGAGAATCTCCGGGAACACCCGGAATGGGACAAAGTGCTGTTCCCTGAAAAGTACGCACCGAAGGACCCGGACAACCCGAAGGGCGGGCAACCCGGTACGCAACGGTAGGAGGCAAGGCCATGAGACTGATCGTCAAGTTCAACATCGTGTTCCTCGCAATTTTCCTGGTCGGTCTGGCCATCGCCGCCTACGTATCGCTCGACCTGCTGCGACAGAACGCGCGGGACGAGGTGCTCCAGCATGCCCGCATCATGATGGAATCGGCGCTCGCGACGCGCGGCTACACCTCCAAACAGGTGCGCCCGCTGCTCGAGACGCAGATGAAGTACCAGTTCCTGCCGCAGTCGGTTCCTGCGTTCGCCGCCAACGAGCAGTTCAGCGACCTGCGCAAGAAATTCACCGATTACGATTACAAGGAAGCGACTCTCAATCCAACCAATCCCCGCAACCGCGCTACCGACTGGGAAACCGACGTCGTGAACCAGTTCCGCCAGGCGCCGGACCGCGCCGAGATCATCGGCGAGCGCGATACCCCGACCGGGCGGGCCCTGTACATGGCCCGGCCCCTGCAGATCAAGGACGCAGCCTGCCTGTACTGCCACAGCACCGTGGACACGGCTCCTCGGACCATGATCGAACTCTACGGTCCGGCGAACGGCTTCGGCTGGAAGCTGAACGAGGTGGTCGGAGCACAGATCGTGTCCGTCCCCATGACCTTGCCCATCAAGCGCGCCAACGACACCTTCAAGGTGTTCATGATCTCGCTCACCGGGGTCTTCGCTTTCATTTTCATCGCCCTCAACCTCATGCTTCATGCCATCGTGATCCGACCCGTCACCCGGCTGTCGCGGATCGCCGACGAGGTAAGCCTCGGCAATCTCGACGCCCCGGAATTCGCGAGCAAGGGCAAGGACGAGATCGCAATTCTCGCCGGATCGTTCAACCGCATGAGAACGAGCCTGGTGCAGGCGATGAAGATGCTCGGGGAGTGAAGGCCGTCACGACGGTCCCGGAGACTAGTGGCAGTTCTCAAGCAACTCGGCAAGTACAAAGTCGTCGAAGTCATCGGCAAGGGGGCGATGGGGATCGTCTACAAGGGATACGACCCAGTGCTCGAGCGGCATGTCGCGCTGAAGACGCTGCGCAAGGAGCTCGTCGACGAAAAACTCGCCGCGCAGATCATTGCGAGGTTCAAGAACGAGGCGCTCGCCTCCGGTCGCCTCAACCATCCCGCGATCGTCGGCATCTACGAATACGGCGAGAACAAGCAGCTCGCCTATATCGCGATGGAGTATGTTCAGGGCCGCGGGCTGCGGGACTTTCTCGCCCGCCAGGAGCGCTTCGGCCTGCAGGACGTGATGACCATCATGAGCCGGTTGCTGGACGCCCTCGACTACGCCCACGAACACGGCGTAGTCCACCGCGATATCAAGCCCCAGAACATCATCATGACGCCGGACGGCCGTCTCAAGCTTGCAGACTTCGGGATTGCCCGGATCGACCGCTCCAACCTCACCCAGGTCGGGTCCATCATGGGCACCCCTGCGTACATGTCACCGGAGCAGTATGCGGGGCAGCAGGTGGACCGGCGCAGCGATATCTTTTCCTGCGGTGTCGTCCTCTACGAGTTGCTGACCGGCGTGAAGCCGTTCGAAGGTCCGACCGAGACTGTCGGGTACAAGATATGCCACGAACCCCACCGCAATCCTTCGGAAATCAATCCCCAGGGCGTTCCCGAAGTCTTCGACGCAATCCTCGACAAGGCGCTCGCGAAGAAGCCGGAGGACCGGTACGCCACGGCCCGCGAGTTCGCGGGGGCTCTCGCCAAGGGTTTCGAGAGCCGTGGCGGTGCGCCGGTACCGAGCGAGGCGACCGTCCTCCCCACGATCATTCACCAGGACCGGCCGGAAACGACCTCCCCGCCCCCGGGATGGGAGGCGGGGCGCTTGCGTGCGCTCGAGGAGCTGCTTGCGCCCTATGTCGGCCCGATGGCGAGAGTGCTGGTCAGGAGATCGGCAAGGACCACCACCGATGGCCCTACGCTCGTGCGCCTTCTCGCCGAGAGCGTTTTGTCAGAGCGCGACGGCAAGGCGTTCGCTGCGGCGGCGCTCGAGAAGGTTTTCGCGATCGGGCAGCCCAAGGCCGCGCCCGACGCGTCGTCTCCCGATCTTTCGAGCAGGCCCATCGAGGCCGTAGATATCGACAAGGCTGCCGGGCGGCTTGCACCTTATGTAGGTCCGATCGCCAAGGTGATGGCGAAGAAGGCCGCCGCGCAGGCGCACGACCTGAAAGCGCTCTATCAACGGCTCGCTGAAAACCTCGCCGACCCGGACAAGCGATCCGAGTTTCTCAAGAACTCCGGCTACGGAGAATAGTCGGCCTAGGCGACGAGCCTCGGCAACAATCTGAGCGCGTTTTCGCGTTCGATAGAGCGGAGGTCGTTCGGCTTGAAGCGGAACGAAGCGAGCCCTTCGATCTCCTCAGCTCCGTCGCGGAACGGAAAGTCGGTACCGAAGAGCACTTGCGCGGGTGTAACGATCTTCATCAGCGCCGCAAGCGCTCCCGAATGGTTCCCCTGGGCCGTGTCGTAATAGAACTTCTTCAGCTCGTACATCAGGCCTTTCGGGATCCGCTCCTTCGCGCGCTCATTCATGTCCATCTCATGGCGAATGAAACGGCTCAGCAGGAACGGCATTGTGCCGCCGCTATGCGAGAAGATCCAGCGGATGTCCGGGTAGCGTGCCGCGGTACCGCTGAACACGAGGCTCGCGATCGTTCGCGTCGTGTCGGTCGCGTACTCGACGACCGCCGGCGGCACCTCGCTCTTGATGTTCCTGCAGCAATCGGGTGAAAGCGGATGAGTGTAGATCACCGCCTTGCGCCGATTGAGCTCCTCCCAGACCGGTGCGAAGGCTCCGTCGCCGAGATATTTGTCCTGGTAGCTCGTCATCAGGCCGATGCCGTCCGCCTTGAGCGTGTCGAGGGCGTAGCCGATTTCCTTGAGCGCTCCTTCGGTATCGAGAAGCGGCAGCGTCGCGAAGCTCGCAAAGCGGCCCTTGTGGTCGCGCGCGAGCTCGGCGCCGAACTCGTTCGACGCGCGCGCGATGCGCCGACCCTTCTCCACGTCCGCGGTCACGGCGCTCGGCTGGATGAGCGAGAGCACCGACACCGCGATGCTGCTCTTGTCCATGTCCTCGAGCGACATCTGGGGCGACCACTTGAAGGTCGAACCCGCGCGGCGACCGCCGACTTCGTCGAGATAGCCTGGGTACGTGAGGTGGTGATGGACGTCGATGCGGTGCGGTTTGCCTGCGGCTTTCTTCGCGCCCTGCGCCAGGAGTTCGCCGGGAAGAACGGCGGCGGCACCCAATGCTGCGAGCTTGCTCAAGAATCCGCGCCGCGGCGAGCCGCAGCCGCAGGGCAGAACAGGAGCGCTGTTGTTTTCTGAAACGGACATCGTGCCCCTCCTCCTGAGAGATCAATAGTTCGTCGCTTGTTGATATGGCGGTAGGCCCATGCGGTGCAGGAGGTCCTGGAACCGGGAGTCGGAGCGAACAGATTCAAGGCTGTGCTCCGTTTTGAGGTGGGTCAGAGTCGGATCACGCGCCCTAAAGGCTTTCTCTAGCCACCCAAATGCTTTGTCCTTTTCCCCGAGCAAGGCGTAGTCACAGGCAATGAAGAACGCCGGAAGATGTCCGTACTTCACATTCCGATGTAACTCCCTGATATCGCCTCGCAGATAGGTCTTCTTGGCCTCTGCATAGCCTGACGCGAGATACTTTTGCTCAACCAAACCGGCAAGCTCTTTCTTACCGCCCAGTCTGAGCGCGGTGAGCAATTCGGCCAGGGCTTCTTTCTCCATTCCCCTGCGCTCGTATATCGCTGCCATTCGGCGATTACGCACGTCAGATTTTGCATCCGGGTCAGGCGTCTGGCGAAACTGTTCGAGGGCTTGATCGTAACGGCCGGCGAGGAACAATGCGGCACCCAAAGAGTTGTGCTTGTTCCCCGCGAGGGGATCGAGCTCGAGCGCACGTTTCATCTCCGGGATGGATTCGTCTACCCGCCCCATGTATACCAGGTGATAGCCGTACCTTTGGTGAGCCTCAGCGTCGTTCGGGTCGATTGCGATGGCGCGCTGAATCTCCTTCATCGCGGCGGCCCAGGCCCACTCCCGCGCATCAAGAAAAGCCAGTGACGTGTGGGCTTGGATAAGTGTTTCGTCAAGCTGTAGCGCTCTTAGAGCCGCCTGCTTGGCTTTTAGAAAAGCCATCTGCCTGGGCAACCAATTGAAATTGCCCGAGCGAGCGTAAGCCCAAGCCAATCCGGCCCACGCTTCCGCGTAAGTTGGGTCTTTATGAATGGCTTGTTCAAAATACACGATACCTTTTTTCGTACCTTCTTCGATCCACTCCTTACTTTCATAAAGGCCCTTGAGATAGGCTTCGTACGCTTCGGGGTTAACCGGGCGGGCCCTGGCTAGCCGAGTCTGCTCCTGGGGCGACAGCTTGATTTTGACTGCCTTCGCGATGGCTCGGGCTACGTCGTCCTGCAGAACCAGCACGTCTCGCAGGTCGCGCTCGTAGGTCTCCGACCACAGGTGGCGGTCCGTGGCCGCCTGGATCAATTGCGCCGTGATCCGCAGTCGGTCTCCCGAGCGCAGCACCGCTCCTTCCACCACCGCGTCCACATTCAATTCCCGCGCGATCTCGGGCAGGGTCTTGTGCGTACCCTTGTAGTGCCTCGCCGAGGTCCGGGAAATCACCCTTAATCCGCTGATTTTCCCCAGTTCGGTAGTTAGCTCCTCGGTCATTCCGTCGGCGAAATACTCCTGCTGGGGATCGCCCGATAGGTTCTCGAGTGGAAGCACGGCGACAGACTGAATGGGCTGGGCAGCGATCCTGCTCAGCAGCCGCTCCCGTAAGCCGGCCACATTCAGGCCGAAGAGCAGTGCCAGCAATATTCCTGCGCCCACCCCTACTGCCGCGAGCAAGGAACGTACGCCGGTTCTTTGCGTCCGCTCTCTTTCCATCTCCGGCAGGCCGGGGCTGGACACAGCCGCCATCGGCTCCATCAAGACAGGCGGCCCTGCCACTGTCGTGCTGCTTGGCGCCGCAGTTTCGGAAGGCGTGCGGCCTCCTATACCAGGAACCACTGTCTCTACGGGCGCGATGAACCGGTAGCCGTGCCGCGGCAAAGTCTCCACAAAGCGCGCATTTTCAGCCGAATCTCCCAGCGCTTCCCGCAGCTTGTTGATTGCTTTGTTCAGGCCGTTTTCGAAATCGACGAAAGTATTGGCGGGCCAAAGTCTCTGCTTCAATTCCTCCCGCGTGATTACCTCTCGGGGGTACTCCAACAACATGGCCAGCACCTGAAGGGGTTGTTCCTGAAGCTTGACCTTGACTCCTTGCTTGCGCAGTTCGCCCGCTCGCGGATCAACCTCGAAAGTCCCGAATCGAATCGGTCGCCCGAGGCTCGTTTTCTGTTCCATGGAAAGCTGCTTGTTTTAAGTGCCATCATTATATAACCCCAAAAAGTCTTGATTCAAACTTGGCCGAGCTTGAGGGCAGTTCCACTCGCATCCGCCTCATATCCAAGGGGATAACAGGGAAGGAACATTCCACGTAGAAAGAAGCCATTTTCCATTGACCGTCGTTGTGGGCTTGCGCAAGAGTGGGCGCGAGCAATGCGAGATGTTTAGAAATCAGGAGAAACCGTGCGCGGGCTCGAAGCGTGCGCGGGCTCGAATAGCAGCGGTCGGCTCGGAGATTCCAATATGGAGTGCAAAGTGAATTCGCTCATGCCCAAGGCGGTAGCTCTCGGTGCTCTTTCCTTCTTCCTCGGTTATGCCGACGGCGGTCCTTACCTTCCGAAAGCACAAGGGGTCGGAGTAAGCGAATCTGCGCTGGAAGGAGAGGACGACCACAGCGATTCCGACGGCATCCAAAGAAGCATCGTTTGCTTCTCGGTCAAGAACGGAACCGACGTGAACTCGTCCTCCCTGACGGGAACACTGTTCCACCGCGGGCACTACACCTCTGCGAGCAAGGCGATCCTGCTCAACCACGGCACCGCCTCGACTCGCCTCCAGTGGGATGGCGGCGCCGCCGGCGATGCGTCGCCGCGGACAGCGCGTCTGCTGGCTAGCGCGGGGTACGTGGTGATCACGTACGACCGGCTCGGGTTTGGTGAGAGCGTCTACTCGGGGGATCCCCGGACGCTCACGCAATTGAATTCAGTGTTCATGATGAACCAAGTGATCACCCAAATCCGAAACGGCACGTTCACGCGGACGAGGGTACCCGAGGACGACCAGCCGGCCCCAGTCTGTCCGACGGGTACTCAGGCGCGCTTCGGAATGCCGACCGTCATCATAGGCGGCCACAGCAGCGGCGGTGTCCAGGTGATGAACTATGCAACTCGCTACCATGACGTGGGCGCGGTGATCATCTTCAATTCGGCGGGCCCGCCCCAGTCTGCAGCAGCAATGGATATCAACAGCCGGGTTGTGGCTCCGCAGGTCGCCGCTAACCTTCCGTACATCTACCTCTTTGGCCCAGGCCCCTCTGGGATCTCCACTGACTGTCTGAATATGGTCTTCTACCAGCCTGGCCCCGACCCGGAGCGCTATAGAACGAACTGCGACAATGAAGACCGCCGGGAGACGCCGATTGGCGAACAGCCCACTGCTATACCCGGGACTACGCTTTCACGCCTCGCCCAGCC
>CAYQVE010000115.1:0-10048 GCA_964420785.1 uncultured Enterobacteriaceae bacterium
GGGCGGGGTAAAGTGGGTGTTGGGGGGGCGGGCGGGAATCATTTTCCGGCCGAAAACGGCCGGGAATTGGGACCCCCCGGAGGATGGTTCTTGAACCAATCCCCCCGGGGAACCCCTGCCGATGGTATCCAGGAGGAGAGCCAGCTAGACGTGCGGCGACTGTCCGCCAAGCGCATACCCGTCACTCTGATCGCGGACGACCCGAGGACGAGCAGCCACTGTTCCGCCCCTCGCTTTGAAGGGCCGTATCACGTTCAGATAACGCCTGCCCTAGCTCGGCAACGATATTTGCGAGGGCCCTGTCTGTTGCGCCGTTCAATTGCGCATCACGCTCCTCGGGAGTCACTTTTCGGACAAGTCGGCTGAAGCGCATGTCGGAGAAACCCGTGGTGCTACCTTTCCAGATCTGAGTGCCCGTGCTCAAAGAAACGAACTCCGCTTCAATTCGGACCGGGCGACCGACCTCATTGAGCGCCCAAAACCCGGCATAACCTTCCACCGTTTCCTCAATGCCCTCTTCCACCAGGTAGACGCCCGCGACCGCTCGCGTTGCGGGATACGCATAGGCAATCGCAGCGATACCGAGCGTGGTTGTCACTTCAAAAATGATCACCGCGCTTCGCCATGATTTTGGCGTTATTCCGTAGTCGGTAATCCAAAACCGCAGCAGGGCGTCGGCGTCAGATGTCGCATGCAGTCTGCTAGCCATTTCCCCCGTAACGCCAATATCCGGATTCTTGATCTGCAGTTCATCGACCAAACGCGAAACGACATCGCTCTCGTCAAACGTCATGCTTAATCGTTTCCCGAGGACTTGCCGCATTTCGGCGAGTGCGTGCGCGTCCGCAACGTCGATGGCATTTCTGATCGCTTGGCGCGATTCGGGAGATTCTTGAGGCAAATTCGACGCAAAAAGTTTGTGGAGCTGTTCCTCCTCCGGCCGCAGGGGCGCTCGTACCAATATCACTTTCCGCGGACATGCGGACGCAATGTCAGCGGGCGATTCGTCCCTCGTCGTGGCGCAGCCGCATGCGACAAGACCCACGAAAGCGGCCAAAGTGGTTTTGCTGGTCTTCATTTTCGGTGATTGCACCGCCCGGCCGCCATTCTCGCACCTGTTGAGCGACGCGCGCGTGACGGCTCCAGCTCGGGGTTGGTACGTAGGTTTGAGTGCCGCCTGGGTACGGACTACGCGATGCCGCTCGCGGTTGGTGACGCCTGGAGGTCAAGCGCCCGAAGGAGACAGGATTCGCCGCAACCACGCGCTGAAAAGGTCGACGGCCGCAACGAGGGCAATCATTGCCAGGATCACCGTCGACGCTTCCTGCGTCTTGAAGACGGATAGCGATACGTACAGTAGCTGGCCGAGCCCTCCTGCGCCGACCACTCCTAGCACGGCGGCCATGCGGATGTTGTATTCCCAGCGGTACAGCGCGTACGAGACGAATTGCGGCAAGGCGAGAGGCAACGTTCCATAGAAAAACGCGGCGGTGGCACCGCAGCCCGCCTGCCGCAGCGCGCGCGTCGGTTCCGGGTGCGCGTTCTCGAGCGTTTCAGCGAACAGACGCCCGAGCACGCCGGCCGTATGCGCGGCCAGCGCCAGAGTTCCGGCGAACGGACCCAATCCCGCGACGAGCACCATAAGTGCGGCCCAGACGAGCTCCGGAATCGAACGCAAGATGTTCAGCACGAAGCGCGCCGGAAACCTGACGACGGCTCCCCAACGGCCTGCCGCTGGGAGCGCGAGCAGCGTCCCGGCGAGCGCTGCAATGAGGGTGCCGAGCGCCGAGATCGCAAGCGTTTCGGCAGCCCCGTGCGCGATGCGGGCCACGAGTTCCCGGCTCATGTCCGGCGGGGCGAATCCTCTCGCGAAAGCGCCCATCTGCCGCAAGCTTTGCGGCACGAAGAGCGCAGCGACGTCCGGATCCAGATATAGAAGGCTTGCTGTCGTGGCGAGCGCGAATCCGCCCAGGACGATCCATGGAGCGCGCACGAAGCGCGGTTCGTTCATATGAGGACCTTCCGCAGCAGGGCGCTGACGGCGTCGGCGAGCAGGACCAGCGCCAGGAACGCGAGCAGCATGGTCGCGACCTCGCCCCCGGCGAGCATGCGGATCGACAGTTCCATCTGCTGCCCAAGACCGCCCGCGCCCACGAAGCCCATCACCACCGAGGCCCGGATCGCGCACTCCCAACGGTACACCGAGTAGGAGAGCAGCTCGTGCAGCGAAGCCGGCAGGATTCCGATCTCTTTTTCGAGATAGGAACCAAGGGGCTTGAACTTGCGCAGCAGCTCGGTGGGGGATTCGTCCGGAATGCCGGACACTTTGAGCGACTGCGCTTGCGCGGAAAAGGAAAGCAGGGAGATCACGACTATGCAAACGGCGCGAACGCGGCTCATGGGCCCTCCTTGAACCGCGTAAACTTGACGAATACGAACATGGCTGACCTCCTTGCGGTGCGATCGATGCTAGCACGGCATGGGTATGTTCGGAAGAAATGCCTCGTCGGCGGCGTTCGCAGGGACGTGCGGGTTGCCGTTCGCGAGATCCCGAACCTGGCCGGGCCGAGTTCAAGTCGAAGCGTCCCGCGGGTCATGGTCACAGATAGGCTGAGCAGCTCTGCGGCAGCCCAATCAGAGGGGCTGCCCACCGTGGAGCATCGTCGGGGTCGGTGGCTCAACAATCGGGCCGAGAACTCCCACGAGCCGACCCGAGAACGGGAACGGAGAATGCGAGGCTTCAAATCCCCCGGGCACGCCCAACGTTTCCTGTCGGTGTTCGGAGTGATCGCATCGTTTTTCCGTCCCGGTCGGCATCGACTGGGTGCAGTGAACTAGCGAGACTTGATGCGTCGCCGCTTCACGCCATGGCGCGAACTGGTGTGCTTGCAGCCGGTGACTTGATCGGAGACGCCGCACATCGGAAATAGTCTCGCCCCCGTTTCGCCTTTTTCTATTCATATCGATGTTAAGTTGACAGAACTATCTTGAAAGCGGCGGGCCTCAAGTCACGTTAGCCTGGCGTGGCTTCGCGGTCGCCCGGTCACGCGTTCCGTGCCGGCCTCGTTGCGGGAGTTGACGCGGCGACCTTATTTCGATAATATTGGAAGCATGGAATCAATCTCAGCGGTCGCGGCTCTAGGCGCGCTGGCGCAGGAAACGCGCCTCGCGATTTTCCGCCTGCTCGTCGAGAAGGGCCCGGAGGGCCTCTGCGTCGGCGACATCGGCGCGAAGCTGAGCCTGGCGCCGGCGACGCTGTCGTTCCACCTCAAGGAGCTGACCCACGCCGGGCTGTTGGAGTCCCGCCAGGAGGGGCGCTTCATCTATTACGCCCCTGACTTCGAGCGCATGAACGGCCTGGTGTCGTACCTGACCGAGAACTGCTGCGGCGGGGAGGGATGCGCTCCGGTTTGCACCCCCGCCCGGCGCAAACGAAAGGAGACCGTCGCATGAAGCGCTTTCACGTGCATGTCTCGGTGCGCGACCTGTAGTTTCTCGCCGCTCGTTCAACCAATCTTGGAGACAGACACATGGAAGCTTCCGTCTCGGCGAAGCCGTCAGGGGATTCGAGTTCGAAGGTGTCCGCGAAAAACATTCTTTTTCTTTGCACGGGAAACTCGGCCCGGTCGATCCTGGCCGAAGCGATGACCAACAGCCTGGCCATCGCGAAAGGGCGGTTCCGGGGGTACAGCGCAGGAAGCCATCCCAAGGGGGCGCCGCATCCGATGGCCTTGGAGCTCTTGGCGCAAAACCATATCCCGACCCTCGGGCTCAGGAGCAAGAGCTGGGACGAGTTCGCGCGGCCGGGCGCTCCCGCTATGGATTTCGTTGTTACCGTATGCGACAAGGCCGCCGGGGAGCAGTGTCCTTTCTGGCCGGGCCAGCCGATAACCGCGCATTGGGGAATGCCGGACCCGGCCGACGTCGAAGGTTCGGAGGACCAGCGGCAGCGCGCCTTTTCGGACACGGCCAACGCCCTGCGCCGGCGGATCGAGCTTTTCGCGAGCCTGCCGCTCGACAAGCTTGACCGGCTGGCCCTTCAAACCAAGGTGAGGGAGATCGGGAAGAAATGACCCTCCCTCGGCGCCTCGCCGGGGAGGCCCTGGGCACCGCGTTCCTATTGGTCGCGGTGGTCGGCTCGGGCATCATGGCCGGGCGGCTGGCCGGCGGCAACGCGGCGATCGCGCTGCTCGCGAACTCCCTCGCAACCGGCGGAGCGCTGGTCGCGTTAATCTTGACCTTCGGCCCGATCTCGGGCGCGCATTTCAATCCCGCCGTGACCGTCGCGCTCGCGGCGAGGGGCGTCGTGACGTGGGCCGACGTTCCGTCCTATGTCATCGTGCAGTTCGCCGCGGCCATCGCGGGAGTCGCCGCAGCGCACGCCATGTTCGACCTGCCGCTTCTCGAGTGGTCGCAAACGGCCCGCCCGGGATTCGGCCGGATGTGGGCCGAGTTCGTCGCGACCTTCGGCCTGCTCGCGATCATCCTGTCTTGTGCCGCTTCGGCTTCGCGCGCGATTCCCTACGCGGTCGCGGCCTACATCACGGGCGCGTACTGGTTCACCTCATCGACATCGTTTGCCAACCCTGCCGTGACGCTCGCGCGCTCCATGACCGACACCTTTGCCGGCATAGCGAGAGCGGACATGCCCGGATTCATCGCCGCGCAGGCGGCGGCCGTTCCCGTCGCGGTGTTCTTGTTTCGGTGGCTCTTCGGGACGAGTGCGAGGAATTCCCCGAATCCCCGCCGGCCTTGACTCGGACGGCAGCGGCCAGCCGCCGCCGTCAGGCCTTCATCGTGCTTGACCCCGTACAGCGGTACGGGCGCTAGGCTCCTCGACATACGAGGTGAGCCATGTCGAACCAAGTATTGACCGCATCGGATCTCTGGACCCGCGAGCCCGCCAGCCGGTCGGACCGCATTCGAATCCGCGCCCGGATAGCAGGCATGCACTGCTCTCTCTGCACTGGGACGATCGAAAAGGCGCTCAAGCGCCATGTTGGCGTCGACGAGGTCGCGGTCAGCCTCACGCACGAACAGGCTCTCGTCGAGTACGACCCGAGCCGCGTGAAGCCGGAGGAGCTGCTCGCGACGCTTGCCCAGATGGGCTACGCGATCTCCGATCCGCGCAAGGTTCAACCTTTCGAGGAGGATGAGCGCCTGCTGGTGAAGGAAGGCAAGCGTTTTCTCCTCGCGACGATCCTTAGCCTTGGATCACTCTCACTGATCGCGAGACCGGGAGACTTCTGGTACGCGCTGCTCGAAGGTTTTGTCGCGCTTTGCCTTCTCAGCTTCGTGTTTCTCGTGCTGCGTCCCGCCGGCACCGGCAAGGCAATCGCAGGCACGGCCGGAGCCGCGGTCTATTCGTTCGGCCTTCTGTGGCTGAAGCAGGCCGGAGTTCTGGAAGGGTTCGACGCATGGATCGCAGGCGGGCTCGCCGTCACAGTCGTATTCTTCCTTGCGCGCTCGATCCTCGTCATGGCGTGGCATGCCGCACGGCGCGGCATCGTCAACCAGCACGTACTGCTTGAAGCGGCGGCATTCGCCGGGCTTGGCGGCGGCATCTACGGCTTCGCGGCCGGAGGGCCCGATTTCCCGACAGCCCCCTTTTTCTGTGTCGCGGTGATGGTGTGCAACTACCATATTTTTTCCGAGTGGCTCTCTCTCATTGTGAAGACGCGAAGCTCGCAGGCCGTACGCCGGCTTCTCGCTCTGCAGCCGGATACGGCGCGTGTCGTTCGCGACGGGGCGGACGCCGTAATACGCATCGAGGAGATACGCGTCGATGACCTCGTGCGAATCCGGCCGGGCGAGCGTATTCCGGTCGATGGCATCGTCGTGGAGGGGCGTTCCGCGGTCGATCAGTCGCACGTCACCGGCGAACCGCTGCCGGTGGAGCGGGAAGCCGGTGGCGAGGTGATCGGCGGCTCGATGAACGGCGTTGGCACGCTGCTCGTCCGTGTTTCGGCGGTCGGCGCGGAAAGTTTCCTGCAGCGCGTCGCGCGCGAAGTGGAGGATGCGCGGGCCCTAAAGCCGGGCATGCTTCACCTCGTCGACCGCGTGCTCAAGGTGTACGCGCCGGCAGTGCTGTCTCTCTCCGCTGCCGCGGTCATCGGCTGGACCCTTGGTCCGATGATCTTCGGGGGCGCGCCCGATCTCGAGCGGGCCGTCTTCGCAGGTCTCACCGTCCTTGTAATGGGCTATCCGTGCGCACTCGGCGTATCCGCGCCCCTTTCCATCGTTCGCGGCGCCGGCGAGGCCGCCGAGCGCGGAATCCTGATGCGAACCGGCGAAGCGTTCCAGGGCTACCGCCTTGCGACGCACATCGTCTTCGACAAGACCGGCACGCTCACGGAGGGAAAGCCCGGTTTGCGCGAAATCGTCGCATGCAGCGGGACGGCGGAAAGGCTGCTCGCAATTGCGGCCGCGGCGGAATCCGCCTCCGAGCATCCGCTGGCTGCGGCGGTCATGGCGGCGGCAATGGAGAGGCGCGTCGCCCCGCTCGAGCTCTCGGACTTTCTGGCGGTGCCAGGGCGCGGCGTTCGCGGCCGCGTCGGCGCCGAACAGATCGTCGTCGGCAGTCCTCGGTTTCTTGCCGAAGAAGGCGTGCCGCTCGGCGCTGCGGAGGAGCGAGTGCGCGAGTTCGAAGCCGGCGGTTTGACCGTGGTCGCCGTCGCGACGAAAGACCGGGTTCTGGGCGTTCTTGGGTTCGGTTATCGGCTTCGTCCGGAAGCCCGAGAGATTGTATCGCGTCTGAAGCGCATGGGTCTGCGCACCATTATCGTGAGCGGCGACAACACAACCGCCACGCGGCGGCTCGCGAACGAGCTGAGTGCGGACGAGGCGCACGCCGAGCTGCTCCCGCAGGACAAGGCGCGCCTCATTCGCGAGATGCAGCGCGCAGGCAACGTCGCCATGGTGGGCGACGGCATCAACGACGCACCGGCTCTCATGCAGGCGAATACCGGGATCGCGATGGGAAGCGGAACCGACATCGCCATCGATTCGGCGGATATCATCATCCTCAGCAATCGTCTGCACGCGGTCGTCGAAGCGCGAGAAGTGAGCCGCTGGAGCTATCGCAAGATGCTGCAGAACGTGACGCTCGCGGTCATGTTCAACAGCATAGGCGTGCCGCTCGCCGCTACGGGGCTCATCCATCCGATCTGGGCCATGGCGGCGATGGCGGTGAGCGTCACGGCGATTTTCTTCAACTCGCTGCGCGGTAAGCCGCGGCTGTTCTTCGACGCAATCCTCAGTGTCGGCAAGGTGCCCGAGCCCGCCGTGGCGACGGGTTGACCCCGTACTATGGTACGGACCGTAACCTCCGGGTGTATCCTTGGCTGATGACCGCATTGACCATTGGAGCGCTCGCGAAACGGGCGGGCGTGGGCGTAGAAACCGTGCGCTTTTACGAGCGCCGCGGCCTGGTGCGCCGGCCGGCAAGACCCGGGGCCGGGTACCGATCGTATCCGGAGGACGCCGTCGCGCGCATACGGTTCATCCGCAACGCCCAGACGCTTGGCTTTACGCTCCAGGAGGTGAAGGAGTTGCTGGCGCTGCGGGTGACGGCCGGATCGAGCTGCGCAGCGGTGCGTTCGCGCGCATCCGCGAAGGTCGCGGACGTGAAACGGCGGATGGGCGAGCTGGAGCGCATCCGAAGCGCGCTGGAGGGCCTGATGGTCCATTGCCCCGGGCGCGGCGCCTTGGCCGATTGCTCGATTCTCGATGCGCTCGACTCGGCGGAGAGCGAGCTGCCGCCATTGCCCAGTGCCCGCAAGCGGTCGACAGGAAAAGGAACTGATGCAATGAAGTCAGTGGAAATGAAGATCGACGGAATGCAATGCGAAGGGTGCGCGGGCACGATCCAGTCAATCTTGTCCCGCGAACCGGGGGTGAAGTCCTCGAGCGTCTCCTTTCCGAACCGCTCCGCGTCCGTCTTCTACGACCCTCGGGAAACGGACGGCGCAAGGCTTGCCGAGGCGGTGACCAAAGCCGGCTTCAAGGCGGAGACCCCGCAATGAGGAACATCGTTGCGACTCTCGTGCTCGGCATCGCGAGCGTCGCGTCGGCGCAGGAAGTGAAGACGGCGACGCTGCGCGCCGAAAAAATCTACTGCGACGCCTGCGCCGCTGTGATCACCAAGGCGCTGCGCGGCGTTCCGGGCGTTAGAGTCGACGTGGACGTGGAGAAGAAGGACGTTGTCGTGCAGTTCGACCCTGCAAAGGCGACGGTCGAGGACCTGACCACGGCGACGGCGAAGAAGGGGTTTCCTTCCACCATCCTGAGGGTCGCGCCGTAATGGGCAGAAGGCGTGTTCGCGTGGAGTTTCTCTTCGCCGGCGGCTGCGGCAGGTGCGCCGATGCGCGAGAGGCGTTGCGCGGCGAAGTCTCGTCTCCCGACGTCGACTGGGAAGAAGTGAATATCGCCGAGCAGCCGAATCGCGCGGTCGATCTCGGGATCGTTTCGACGCCTGCCGTTGCGCTCGACGGCGAACTCGTGTTCAAAACCGCGCCCTCGGCGGCGGAGCTGCGCAAAGCGATCGAGGTCAGGGCGGGGAAGGACTGATCTTGGATATCGAGCAGCTCCGCACCGTCGCAGAGCAGGCGAGCATGGCCTCGCTCCTGGTCGGCTTCACGACCGGCTTCCTTTTCAGCTTCAACCCGGTGGCGCTCGCCGCCATCCCGGTGTCGCTCGCCTACGTCACGAAGTGGCACGAGCAGCGTGCAGCGCTCCACTATGCCGCGGCGTTCGTGATCGGCATGCTTGTCATCCACATCGCGTTGGGCGCCGTTGCGGCCCTCGGCGGCCTGTGGGTGCAGAAGGTGCTCGGCCGCTATTGGGGCCTGGTCCTGGGGCCGCTGCTCATCGTACTCGGCCTCGCCTGGCCGGGATGGATCAATCTTCGGCTCCCGCAAATCGTGGTCAGAGTTCGCCGGGCGACGACGGTATGGGGTGCTGGCGCGCTCGGCGCCGCCTTCGCCGTCGCCGTGTGCCCGATCTGTACGCCGACCCTGGTCGTGCTTCTTGGGGTCGCGGCCGGCGTAGGCTCGATCACGTTCGGTGTCCTGCTGCTTCTCGCCTTCGCCCTGGGCCGCGCATTGCCGATTTTCCTTGGCGGGTGGGCGGTGGGCGCGCTGGAAGCGATGAAGCCGCTTTCGAAGCATCAGCGAGTTTTCGAGGCCGTGGGCGGTGTCGCGCTCGTGATGACCGGCCTGTACATGCTCAACGCGTTCTTTCTCTGGATTCCTGAGCTGGCGGTTTAGCGCCCTCGGGAGCGGGTATTGTCAAGTTAAGGTCGGGGTGATTTACTGGGTGGATGAATCAGTCCACGCTAAGGTATTACCGCCCTCGTTTCCCTGCGGAGATCGTCAGCCGCTGCGTTCTGGCTGTCTTTTCGCTTCTCCCTGAGCTTTCGTGACGTGGAGGAGATGATGAATGAGCGCGGGGTAACAGTCACCTATGAGTCGGTGCGCGAATGGTGTTCCAAGTTCGGAGGGGGCCTACGCGAAGCCGATGCGCTCGCGCAGCCCGCGCCCCGGCGAGCGCTGGCATCTCGATGAGGTCTTCCTCAAGATCCAGGGCAAGTTGCCATATCTATGGCGTGCGGTTGACCCGGACGGCGAGGTGCTCGACATGCTGGTGCAGCCACGGCGAAATAAGGGCGCAGCGAAGAACTTCTTTCGTAGGCTGCTCAGAGGTCTACGATACGTCCCGCGGGTCATGGTCACAGATAGGCTGAGCCGCTATGCGGCAGCCCAATCAGAGGTGCTGCCCACCGTGGAGCATCGTCGGGGTCGGTGGCTCAACAATCGGGCCGAGAACTCCCACGAGCCGACGAACTCGTGTGCTTGCAGCCGGTGACTTGATCTGAGACGCCGCACATCGGAAAGCTGGCGATTGATAGATAGTGGAAATTCGCCACCGGTTCGGTTTCGCCGTGCGCCTCGCTCTGGACAACTCTTTTCCCTGCGACAGCTCGGAACGGAGTTATTCACAAAATCTGTGCATAGCTTGTGGACGGCTTGACAGGTCTCCGCAAGCTTTC
>CAYQVE010000116.1:0-6147 GCA_964420785.1 uncultured Enterobacteriaceae bacterium
GACGCCCCGTCCTCGCCCCCTTGGCGGGTCCGTACACCCGGTAGGTAAACGCGTAGATGATGAGGCCGATGAGGGCAAAGTCGCGCGCGAGGCTCGAGAACTCCTTCCTGCCGAGGCGAAAGATACTCCCCAGGCGTTTCATCGCTAGCTCTCCTGGGCGGGTAGTGCCGCACGGGCGAGCGCCGTGACGGCGAGGGTGATGAGGGCGAGGGCGATCAGGTCGAGCGTCAGGCTGGATAAGTCGAGCGCCTTGGTGAAAGTGCCGAGGCTCAGATGCAGGAAATAGGTGCTCGCGAAGGCTCGCCCGATCGCCTGAGCATCCGCGGACATCGAGGAGACGGGAAGCAGGTAGCCGGAGTACTCAATGGCCGGAATGGTGGTGACGATCGCCGTGGCGAAGATGGCCGCGATCTGCGTGCGCACGAAATTGGAGACCATGAGTCCGAAGGCCGTGCTGGAGACGACGTAGATCACGGTGCCGAGGACGAGCGCCGCGAGACTTCCCTTGACCGGGACGTGAAACACCCAGACAGCGAGCGCCAGGAGCGTCAGGAAATTGACGAGTGCGACCCCGACGTAAGGCAGCTGCTTGCCGAACAGGAACTCGAGCTTCGTGGTTGGCGTCACATAGAAGTTGACGATCGAGCCCAGCTCCTTCTCCCGCACCACGCCGAGCGCCGTCATGATCGCGGGCATGAACAGCAACAACAGCATGATGGTGCCGGGAACCACTGCATAGACGCTGAGGAACGCCTGGTTGTAGCGAAATCGGGCCTGAATGTCGGCCGGCGGGGGCGGCGCAGGCTCCTTGGACGATTCCCGCGGGAGCTGCTGCAGATACGCCTGGTGAACCCCTTCCACGTAGCCCTGTGTCGTCTCGGCTCGAAACGGAAACGCACCATCGAGCCACACTGCCACCTCGGGAGATCGTCCGCGTCTCAGGTCGCGGCCGAAGCCAGGCGGAATCTCCACGACGAGCCGCAGCTCGCCGCTGCGCATGCGTTTCTCGAGGTCGCCGGCGTCGAACACGGGGGCGTGCTGGGTGAAGTAGCGCGAACTCGAGTAGCTCTCGAGGTACGCGCGGCTGTCGGGCGAGCGGTCGTAGTCGAGGGCCGCGTAGGCGAGGCGCTCGACATCGAAGGTTATGCCGAAACCGAACACGATCATCAGGGTGACGGGACCGAGGGTGGCGAACGCGAGGCGTATCGGATCCCGGCGCAGCTCCGTCAGCTCGCGCCGTGCATAAGCCCAGAGCCGCCGGGGCGTGAAGCCCGCCCGCGCGGTCTGCGCCCGGCTGTCGCCCGCCACGCTCGCGGGTGCGGCATCCAAAATGGCGGGAGCGCGCCGGGAGCGGCCGACTCTCTCGATATGCGCGATGAAAGCGTCCTCGAGACTCGCACTCCCGGTTCGGCGGGTGATTTCAGCGGGCGGTCCCTGTGCCAGCACGCGGCCCTCGTACATGAGCGAGATCCGGTCGCAGCGCTCGGCCTCGTTCATGAAGTGGGTCGAGATGAAGATGGTCACGCCGTGCTCCCGCGCGAGCCCGGTCAGCAGCCGCCAGAAGCGATTGCGAGCGGCTGGATCGACGCCCGAAGTGGGCTCATCGAGGATCAGGAGCTCGGGCTCGTGGATGACCGCCACGGCGAGCGACAGCCGCTGGCGCACGCCCAGGGGCAGATGCTCGGCAATCTCGTCGAGGTAGTCGGCGAGCCCGAAGTCCCTCACGAGCTCGGCAACGCGCGGGGTGAGCCGCTCGCCGGACAGGTGAAAAACATGCGCGTGCAGCTCAAGGTTCTGCCGCACCGTGAGCTCCGTGTACAGCGAGAAGGACTGGGACATGAAGCCGACGCGCGCGCGCAGCGCGATATCCCGAGGATCCACCAGCCGCCCGAACACGCTGGCCCGGCCCTCCGTGACCGGCAGCAGGCCCGTGAGCATCTTCATCGTGGTGGTCTTGCCGCAGCCGTTGGGTCCCACGAACCCGAAGATCTCTCCGCGCGCGATCGACAGATCGATGTGATCGACGGCGAGGAAGTTACCGAACCGGCGCGTGAGGCCCCGCGCTTCGATCGCAGCCTCCCGTCCCGGCGTTGTGCCGCGCGCAGCATCCGCCGCAGCTTGCGAAGCGTCGAAGTCGGCTGCACCCATGAGGCGCGCGTAGGCTTCCTCGAGTCGCCTCACCCCCAGCTGCGACTTGAGTCTCGCGGGGGTGTCGGCCGCCAGCACCCTGCCGGCATTCATCGCGACCAGCCGATCGAAACGCTCCGCCTCGTCGAAATACGCGGTCGCCACAATGACGCTCATCCCAGGTCGCCGTGCGCGGATCTGTGCTATCAGGTCCCAGAACTGGCGTCTGGAGAGCGGATCGATGCCGGTCGTGGGCTCATCCAGGATCAGCAGGTCTGGATCGTGAATGAGCGCACAACACAGGCCGAGCTTCTGCTTCATTCCGCCGGACAACTGGCCCACAGGCCGATCAGGGAATTCGGCGAGGTCGGTGGCCTCGAGGAGCTCGCCGATCCGTCGCGCACGTGCGATTCGCGGAAGACCGAACAGTCGCCCGAAGAAATCGACGTTCTCGGCGACCGAGAGGCTCGCATAGAGATTGCGTCCCAAGCCCTGGGGCATGTAGGCGATGCGGGGACAGACGCGGTCGCGGTGCCTGCGGTCAGCCATGCTTCCGCCGAGTGTCTCGACCGTTCCGGTCTGAATGCGCCGCGCGCCCGCGATCAAGGCGAGCAGACTCGACTTGCCCACGCCGTCGGGTCCGATGAGCCCGATGATACAGGCGGCGGGCAGATCGAGCCGGATGTCCTCGAGCGCTACGGTGTGCCGGTGGCGAAGACCCACGCCTGTGAGCCGCGCAACGGGCGGCAGTGCTTGCGTCATTGAGGCGGCAGGCGGATCGCGAGGGAGTCCGGCCACCGCGCCGCGGGGTCGATGCGCACGTACGTGATCCCGGGCATTCCCGCTTTTACGCGAGGCCAGTACTTGCGCAGCAGTTGTGGATCGATCTGCGCCTTGACCCGAAAGACGAGCTTCTGCCGCTCCGTTGAAGTCTCGACGGTCTTCGGCGTGAACTGCGCTTCCGCCGCGACGAAGCTGACCTGAGCCGGCACGACGTACTGTGGTGCGGCATCGAACACCAGGCGCGCCTCGGCACCGATGGCGAGCTTGCCGGCCGTCGTTTCAGACAGGAACACCGTCATATACACGTTGGCGAGGTCGAGCATGCTGACAACCTTGCCTCCGGCGGCGAGCACCTCTCCGGGCTCGGCGAGACGGTATTGAACCCGGCCTGCCGTGGGGGCGCGCAGCACACTGTCGTTGATATCCGCGCGGATGCGCTCGATCGAGGCTTGCGCGGCGCCGACCGCGGAGCGCGCCTCGAGGGCCTGAGACTGCGAAGCGACCAAGGTGGCTCTTGCCACCTCAAACTGCGAGCGGTCGGCATCGAGCTTCTCCGAGCTGATGAAGCCTTGCTTGACCAACTGCTCGGAGCGGTGCAGGACAGCCTGCGTCAGTGCGAGCTCACTCGCGCGCTGGGCAACCACGGCGTTTGCGGTGGCGACCGCGGTACGCGCCTTGGCGAGGCCCGCCTGCGCCTCGCGCAGCTGCGCCTGCAGCACGCTGGTGTCCATCTGCGCGACGACCTGATCGGTTTCGACAAAGTCCCCTTCCCGCACGAGCACGGCTGCGATGCGTCCGGCGAGCTTTGTCGCAATATCGATGTGAATGGCCTCGAGCCGGCCGTTCGACGCCGCGATTCCCGCGGGTAGCGGTGGCGGGGACAGGCGCCACCAGAGATAGCCTGCGACGCCGCCCGCGATCGCCAACAGGAGCCCGATCAGTACGCTCCGGGCAAGCCGCCGGCGTCTCGTACGCTCGGCCGGTGTTGCTTCGATCGCCGGTTCCGGCGCTGGAAGGGCTGGGGTCGGCTCCTGCACTTGCCGGAGATGCGGAGCCTGGCGAACAGGGCGGCGAGTGTCCCTCATGGATGAGTGAGGATAGCGCGGCCGCGGACGAGCGCGCCTACGGACAAATCCTGACTCCACCCGGTGTTGATCACGAGGAGGACGGGGCGAGGAACGCTGGCGAACAAGGCACAGCCTTGCGGGCGTACATGTACCTAATGCGCGACGACGCCTGCCGAAGCTGAGATCCAGCATCTCTCTGGACGCGCGCGCTCGAAGTGGCTGTAACTCGCCTTGCGGTCGGTGGATCTGCGTGTGGAGGCGTTGACTTCACCGCAGGCAAATTTAGGCGGCCAGCCCTATCTTTGGCATAGAGGAACGAAGGAGGCACCGCGAGGACCCCGGCGAGCCGTGTCGCGGTCCATGCGTCCGGGACGTGTTCGCACCGCTCGTGCTGACCGATTCTGGCGCTGGCGGCAAACGGGTGTATTCCCGCCCTAATGCCCATTCTGCGAAATACCCGCACGCGTGCCTGCCGAAGCCGCTTACCACTGACACATGACGCATCTTTGCCCCCCGCCCTGGATCCCCTGCGAGGCAACGACTGCCGAGCGCAATTCAAATGCTGCCTCGTCGTGACCAGGTACAGATCGAAGTAAATAGCCAAGCCTAAGGCAAGGCGCTACGACGGCACGCGCCGACTGCAAGACGCGCACAGCTGCTCTCCCGTGGCGTCCGTATCCGCCAGAGAGTCGCTGAAGCGCATTACGCAGCCGCGGTGGTCGCAGTGCTTGAGCCCAACGGCATAGCCCAACTCGTGGAAGAATTCCTTCATCGCACGGGCCGTGAAGGTGCTCTTGTCCGCACCGGTCCGCAGGCGCACCAATGACACGACAGCCGTACCGCCATGCAGTTGGGCAACCCCGAAGACAAAATTCAGGCCACCCGCATAGCAATCGGTATCGGTGATACCCAGCACCGGACGCTCGGAAACCTCTGCCACTCGCTGGAGGAGCACATCAGCCTTGAGCTGGCGACGGCGTGCATCGTAGGAGTGCCGCGGCCAGAGGATTAGGCGATCGGCGATGTAGCCTGATGTGACGCAAGCCAACGCTTCAGTGATCTGATCGAGCGCTGCGGGATCGATGGGTTGAATCGGGACGAGTGTGACCGCTCGAACCGGGAAGGCGGAGCGACCTCGGTTCTTCGGGTGTGGGAATCATCTACCCTCCACCGGGAGAAGCCGGAAAGTTACCGCTCACCCGTGCGTCGCCATCGAATCCAATAACGCTCTAGTTGCCTTTCCCAGTCGCTGGGCTTGGCTCGGTAGAGCTGTTCGCCGGTCGACAGCGCGTCGAGACTATGCCGGTCGCGCTGCTGGTCGATGATCGTGAATAGTGGTTGGAGGAGGGCCGCGGGATTGCCCTTCGCAAAAACTCGGGCCTTCTGAGCAAGTATGGCCAGGTCGTGCGCCTCGCCCAAGCAATCGGTCAGCTGTTCGGCCTGCCGCGTAAGTCGCGCCACTTTCCGGGCCCGCATTGGTGCCAGCATTTCCAAGGCATACCGCAGGTACTTCACCTGCTTGCGCCATTCATGCAGCGCCCTTTCCGTAGGACGCGGCCGTGCGGCCGGCAGCGCGCGGCGACCACTCCTGTAGATACGCTTCAATGCGGGACCAAGCACCGAGCAGCCGTGACCGCCGACACGCCACTGCATCACACGGTCGCACAATTGCTCAAGCCCGCCGCGCGTCCGCGCGAGTTGTGCCGGCTGTTCGCGGAGCCGCCGCCGCAGGTCTGCTTGATCAGCCTGCAGCGTGTGTAGCAGCTCGGCGACGTCCGCATCGCGTCGCAGTGCGCGGTGGCTTCGGCGAAGCGATTGGAGCGTCTGGGTCAGCACCTTCGCATCGCGAGCTGCATTGAGTGCGTGCGCGACATCGCGCAGCAGCGCATTCTCGCGACGATAAATCGGCTCGCCGAGCGCAGGCCGCAGCAGCCGCAAAGCCGTCCGGGCCCTCTTTAGATCCTTGCGCGCATCGTGCACCGCTGTATCGGACAAGCTCGGCGATGCAAGTGCTCGTGATGCGCGGCGGACGAAGTGACAGGCTGCGCGACGCAGGGCCCGCGTACCTGAGCTGTTCGCATCGATGGTCTTCTTCGTCATATCACGCAACGCTCTCCTCTGTTTGAGCGCCACGCCCCAGCAAGCAAAGGCTCCACGGCTTCATAGCATG
>CAYQVE010000116.1:6247-10019 GCA_964420785.1 uncultured Enterobacteriaceae bacterium
CCGGCGCGACGTGAAGAGTCATAGCATGTAGGGGCCGTTAATCCGCGCCTGACAGCAGCATCGCTAGACTGCACGGACGGTTCAGAGTTCGTACGCGCTGCCGTGTTTGTTATTCCTTTTTTGCCCAGGCCTGACACCACGCGTCCGCAGCTACCAGTTTGCCGCGAAAGAGATGGCAGTAATGCCATTGACCGTCCTGGCCATGCGCATGCACGCAGTTGCTGCAGGCTTGCCCGGGCTGATAGGTTGGAAATTCCTTCGAATCTACTGTCTTGGCGTCCTCGTGATACGCAAGTGCGACCGCCACGGGATCGGACGGACTCAGGGGCACCATCATGGGCGTGACTTTGACTGCCGGAGGATCGGCGGCAGCGCCGGCCGCGCCGATCAACAAGACCAACCCCCGCAGAGCTTCACGCCGCGAAAACAACGTGCTCATACCCTTATCTCCGTGAGGCACTCCTCATAAATTAATTTTGGCTGCGCCGCCGGTACGCGTCCATACGAAGATTCCGAAACGTGGAACGCCCGGTTGCACAGATGGCGTGCTTAGGCTGACCCAGACGCGTCTAAGGAGCGCCGAGCCCTCACAAGCGGCATGCCCTTGAATGATTTGGGAAGCCGCAGGCAGCCGCTATCGGTGCGAGCGGTTTTCCGGATGCCGCAGCTGAGTGACGGCGACGTCCAGGAGCAGGAAGACAAAAGCAATCGCAAGGCTTGCAATAAGGCCAAGGCCAAGTGGGCGTGATAGCACTAGGAGCGGCACGAGCGCTTCGGGTAGTTGGTCCAGACCGGGGATCTCGGTACCAGGCTGCAAGCGAAGCCGACGTTTGACGAAACTGGCCGCCGCATCCGCTGCAAGCGACAGGAGTGCGAACGCGATGCCCAAGGCCAGAGGGTGCTGCAGAACCCGCGCAACTACCCCGCAGGCGAGGGCGCCGACCGCAAGCCCGCGCCAGGTCTTGTGCTCGCCGAGCACGCGGGTGCCATCGGCGAGCGTCGCTCCGCCATCCAGCGGTGCGCGCCAGTAGCGGGAAAAGTAACGCCCGGCCGCCCACGGCGCGACATTCGCCACGATGACGAGAAGCAGTGCACCGAGCCAGCGCGTCAGTTCAGCCACGCGGGCGCTTTCGCACGCACGTCAGGCCAGCACGTAGATCGTCAGGCTGTCCTGAGTTTTGCCTGGGGAGCACGATCCTGACTGTTCTTGTACCGCAGGAACAAACCGGTGAGCGGCGCTTGGAACACCCCGAGGAAAAGTCACAGCCAAGCATTTCGGTCAGTCATTTGCGCTCAGTAAGGCGTGCACGACGACCTGGCAAGACCCCGGGTAGTCCGGGAGGCGATGCGGCTGCTCATCGTCGTCTCATGTCGCGAATAGGCTTCGGAAGAACCGCACCGGACACCGCCGTCGCGACCCCGCTAACCTTCTCCTTGGCACGATCAGGGAGAAATGTTTAGACATACTTGTACGTCTAGGCGACCGCGCCCGCGGGAACACTGACCCAGCTCACTCAGCGCACCTCACCCAGTGCCCGTCCCGATCAGGAGTCCACGCGCCGACTTCGGTCAGCTCGCCCGTTTCATTGTAGCGGTTCACTCGGAGCACCGGCGCTCCCCGCTCGCGGGACAAGGGCAGCGACATCTCGCACGTGAAGAGCCATGTGTGAAAGCTGCTCGCCCAGCACGTCCAAACGTGCCCGTCTTGCAGCGCCCGCGTGAGAATGGCTCGTAGCGGTCCCGATAGTGCTTTAGGATCGCGAAGCTGGTAGCAATGCTTCGGCAACTGCTGACCGCGCGATACAAACGTCTCTAGCAGTCGCTGTACTCTGGACGGTATCTGAATTCTTCGGAGCCTGAGTGTCTCCATGACCTCGGGGGCCTTTCCCTGGCCTGACTCAAAGAAGAACGTCAAACTTTATACCGATCTTAGACGCAATAGCTATACGCGGAAGATATCCATGGTCGTGCGCCCGACTCGCACCTAAGACCTAAGCTGGGCGCGGCAGCTGAGGCGCTGCGGGTACCCTGCGGCCAGCAGCGCTGCGCTGGAGCTCTCCACACAGCGAGGAGTTACCGGGCGAGATGTGCCGCAAAATCGGAATCCTTGTTTGGAATGGCGATGAGCTGCGCAACTAATGCATCCAGCTCATGCAGGACAGAGCGAGTACTCGTGATGCAGCCCCCAGAGCACCGTTTTACGGCGCACCGAGCCGAAGTCATCGAGAAAATGGGGGGACCTCGACATTGATCCCGACACGACCGGCGGGGGATCGGGGACGCCTGGGCCCAACACCCTCTGCGGGCGTCCACGGTTGTAAGGTTCGCCCCAGGACCTGAGCGCACGCCGCAGATGCGCATCCGAGAGCGGGAGGAGCCAATCCACACACTCGCGGCGAATCGTGCCGATGAGCCGCTCGCAGATCCCGTTTGCCATCGGACCTGACGGTGTCTTCAGCACCTGTAAGCCAAAACCGCCAACGCCGGTATCCAGCTCTACACCCAAGATGCTGTCGGGGTCATGAATGAGATACCGATATGGGGTGTCAAACCCGAGGGCCTCGCATAACTGTTGCCGCGTTCAGGCCGACGTCGGATGGGCCGTCATGTGGCAATGAAGCAGCCGTCGGCTGCGATGTTCCATCATCAGCAACCCGCACAAGAGCCGGAAGGTACTCGTCACGGTGACCAACAAGTCGCATGCCACGATCGCCGGCGCAGGATTCTTCAGGAACGACGACCAGCGTTGGCCACCGCGGGGCCTCCCGCCGGCGGCTTCGGAAGATACTTCCGAACGGTGGATGCGCAGTCCGAGCTTAACCCCTAGCTCGTTGGCGACCCGCTGCGGACCCTAGAGCGGAT
This sequence comes from uncultured Enterobacteriaceae bacterium, assembly GCA_964420785.1. Lineage (GTDB taxonomy): Bacteria > Pseudomonadota > Gammaproteobacteria > Burkholderiales > SG8-39 > VBDM01. The sequence goes on from CAYQVE010000116.1 coordinate 9,110, forward strand.
TCTTCAGCGCCCCCGTCGGACCCTCGTGATAGCCGCTCTCAGCGCTTTATCCGCAACCGATTTTTCCCCACACGGGCTCAACACTCGGTTTTTCTCTTCAGGAGGTCTCCGTGACCCCGATCCCCGAGCTCGCTCCACACCTGAAGCAACTGCGCCTCTCCGGATCCTCGCGATTCGCTCGAAGCCCGTAACTGTCAGCGATCGACTCCAAGCTCGCCGACACCGAGTTCCTCTCCCTGCTAATACAGGGTGAGGTCGCTCGGCGCGAGCAGAAGAAGTGGCCCCTGAGGCTACGATGCGCCGCCTTCCGCGCCAACTAGACTTTCGACCAGTTCGACTTCGATCGCCTGGCCAAGCTCAACCGCACGCTCGTGCATGATCTCGCCCGGGCGCTATCTCTCCGAGCGCGCCCCGGTGCTCGCATCGCAAAGGGCTACTTAGGCTCCGTTTTACCGGACCGCTTCTGCATCATGCGGCCGTCCTTGTCCATCATCTCGTGATGGTGCTTCATGGCTTCCTTGTGGCACTCAGCGATGGGTTTGTCGGAGCGCAGGCAGGCGGCCAACTGTTCATGAAAAGTCGCCATCTTTTCGCGCACGTCTTTCGATGGATCTGTGGGCGCTGCTGACGGGGACTCTGCCGCAAACGCAATGCTCACGCTCCCCAAGATCACGGCCAAGCTAGCGAGAAGCGATTTGGTTTTCATGGCGTATTCTCCTCTGATTGTTCGAATTAACTTGCTCCCCGATGCACATCCGTTGCAATCAGGAGTTTCCGTGACTCAGCGCGAGAGGCTTGGGAAGCGGCGCTCTATGCCTGCCCAGGCCCAGGGAAACGGCACTGATGTCGCCTATGCCCCCGACGGCCAGGTCAAAGTCCTCCACCTGTGGCCGGGTCAAACTCCTCCAGG
>CAYQVE010000117.1:0-2578 GCA_964420785.1 uncultured Enterobacteriaceae bacterium
TGAGCAGCAACCAGGCATTGACTTGCTAGCACTGAGCGATGACGACATCTGGGTGACAATCGAATTGTTCTTGAGTTGTGAAGCCTTTAACAGACTGCTCCTTGAGATTGGACAGCTCTTTGAAGGAGTCAATATCAGCCCTGTAGAAGCGGTCAGACGAACCAATGAAATGCGGGACTATATTCGATCCGAGATCGCAGCCCAGATTCGCCCACTAACGATCTCGGTTCAAGATCCAACGCCGAGCCAACTCGAGCGGATCCTACAAGATGCGTTGGAAAACACGTTTGCAGTGTTCGAGAGCTTCTTATGACCCCTGTTATGTGTCTCACTGCTCAAGCAATACCAAAGACAAGGGCGCGGGGTACGACCTACTTCTCGTTGTACAAGAACACCGGCTATCAAGACGTCGGATACATCGCTCAAGACTGGCCGAAGCGCCTGTCGTTAGATGGCTTCGCGCCGTCGGCTCGCGTCTGGGACTTCGTAACCGTCGCACTGTCGGCTATCGCCGCAGATCACGCGGTTTCGCGATCGACGACCGTTGATGGCTGGACCAGATGTATTGAGTTAACCGTGTCGGTATTCGACCAGGCGTTGTGGGCTGCGCAATGCAATCGGCTTGAGGCAGCACTTGGATTCTTAACTGGAGACCTTTGGAAGCTAAATATTCGAGGAAATGGAGTGCCACCACCCAAAGCCAAACGCAAGGCTCCGTTAGGCGGAGACTGCGTTTCACTTCTCTCCGGCGGCGTAGATAGCCTCGTGGGATCCATAGATCTGACGCGGCAAGGGCGCACACCGATATTTGTCTCGCAGACCGTGAAGGGAGATAGGATCACACAGCTCCTGTATGCCCGGAAGCTGAAGGCCGCGGAAAGACACCACCAGTGGAGCCCTCGGATCGCGTGCCCCAGCGCCACCGAGCTGTCTACGCGGGCCCGTTCCATCGGTTTCTTAGCGTTTGCGTCACTCGCTTCGACGATTGTTACTTCGTGTGCCGGTTCGCCCGTCGACGTAGTAGTGCCAGAGAATGGTTTCATCAGCTTAAACGTACCTTTGAACCCCGGGAGGCTAGGTAGTCTTAGCACGAGAACGACACATCCGCTGTTCCTCAAGCTCATCCAGGAAATTTGGTCCTCCTCGGGGATTCCTGCACGAATTGTGTTTCCTTACGGATTCAAGACAAAAGGCGAGCTCATGCAGCAATGCCTTGACCAGAGCCTTCTACGTGAGTTAGTCGGCAGATCGACAAGTTGCGGCAGGTTCCTTCGTCATGGCTACAAGCACTGCGGTAGGTGCGTTCCCTGCTTAGTGCGCCGCGCCGCGTTTCTTCGCGCTGACATCCCTGACACAACAAAGAAGTATGACTCTCAAAAAATCAAGGTAGGAGGTGACGTAAGCGACGCCGATGATGTTGGTGCGGTCGCGGCAGCATGCGTCCGTGTTGCGCGAGAGGGCGTGCAGCGATACTGCGCAGGCACCCTAGCTTTCGCCGATTCCGCAACAAGAACTCAGTATGCAGCGGTGGTATCTCGTGGGCTTGAGGAGCTGGCGGTACTGCTGCGTCAGCACGGTGTCCTTTGATCGATCTGCATTGTCATTTGGATCTCTACCCGGATGCGCGTAATTTGGCGCGCGAGGTCGCCAGCCGCAATTTGTTTACCCTCGTCGTTACTACAAGCCCTCGCGCGTGGCGTGCGACGTCCGCCGTATTTCGAGACTATACGAACATCAAAGTCGGACTGGGATTGCATCCAGAAGTTGCCGAACAAAAGGCTAACGAACGATGGGACTTAGTTGAGTTAGTTGGAAAGTCGCGTTTTATTGGAGAGATCGGACTCGACGGCTCGCCGCGATTTCGATCGTCGCTTGAGTTGCAGATTTCGATCCTGGAAGATGCGCTGGCAGAGTGCGAGCGTCACGACGATCGAATACTCAGCCTCCACTCGCGCGGCGCAACCTCGACAGTTCTCGATCAAATCGCGCGCTACCCGGCAGCCGGTAAGGTCATACTGCACTGGTTCTCTGGCACTCAAAAGGAGCTGGAGCGTGCAATCGAGCTGGGATGTTGGTTCAGTATCGGTCCGGCGATGCTAGCCAGCGAGAAGGGGCAGCAACTCGCAAAAAACATGCCAATCGAAAGGGTTCTTCCAGAGACAGACGGTCCGTTTGCGACGAGGGCCGGCATCGCTCTTATGCCTTGGCAAGCGATTGACATTGTCTGGTCTATGGCCAGTGCGTGGCGGATTCGAGAGGAGGAGCTGCGCGAAAGGCTGCGGGCTAATCTCGCGGCTCTCCTCAACCACAGCTGCGATTCAAATCCTCTGGTCATGAGGCGCTCGTGCTGACCAGCGCGGTTCCCGACCTCGAACAGTCATCAGCACAGGTTCCGGAATGACCCTCGAGGACCTCCAGCCTGACGCGACTGTGCGCGGCATCCTTCCCGACGCTTATCTCGAAGTCGTGATTGTCGCCTGGCATGGGTCCGACGCCCTCACGCTCGTTTACCGCACCCACAACGGTACGGTGGCGGACGATGTGCCATCACGGCCAGGTTGACCGGGTCTGTCAACCA
>CAYQVE010000117.1:2588-9915 GCA_964420785.1 uncultured Enterobacteriaceae bacterium
CACGTGCTGGCGTGTTCCCTGGTAGGGGTCCGGCGCCCTCACGCTCGCGTACCCCGGCCCCACCGGTCGGGTGGCGGACGAGATTCTCTACCGGCACGATGAGCCGAGGCTTGAGATCGTCGAGACAGGCCGCCCCTGGAGCTTCGACAGCGACGGTGCGCTCTTCAGATTGGTGGCAGAGGGTTACCGAATTCGCCTGGCACACCTGTTCGACCCGGTACTCGCGGTCCATACCTCGCTCGTAGATCCGCTGCCACACCAGATTACGGCCGTCTACGAGTCCATGCTCCCGCGGCAGCCGCTACGGTTCTTGCTGGCAGACGATCCAGGTGCTGGCAAGACGATTATGGCGGGTCTGTTGATCAAGGAACTGATCGCGCGTGGGGACCTGCGGCGCTGCTTAATCGTCTGCCCCGGTAGCCTCGCTGAGCAATGGCAGGATGAATTGAGTCGACGCTTTCACCTGCCGTTTGAGCTGCTGACAAACGACAAGCTCGAGGCCGCTCGCACAGGCAACTGGTTCATCGAAAACGATCTTGCGATTGCGCGCCTCGACAAGCTATCGCGCGACGAGAGCGTGCAGCAGAAGCTGAGTGCGCCAGATTGCCGTTATGACCTCATCGTCTGCGACGAAGCGCACAAGCTCTCCGCCACGTTCTTTGGTGGCGAGGTGAAGTACACCAAGCGCTACCGCCTCGGCCAGCTACTCTCAGGACTCACTCGTCACTTCTTGCTCCTGACCGCCACACCGCACAATGGCAAGGAAGAGGACTTCCAACTGTTCATGGCGCTGCTCGATGGCGATCGGTTCGAAGGGAGATTCCGCGACGGAGTGCACCAGGTGGACGTGTCCGACCTGATGCGCCGCATGGTGAAGGAGAGTCTCCTTAAGTTCGACGGAACCCCGCTCTTCCCTGAGCGCATCGCGTACACGGTACCCTACAAGCTTTCGGACGCCGAGGCTCGCCTCTACAAGGAAGTCACCGATTACGTAAGGGAAGAGTTCAATCGCGCGGAAGCACTCGAGAACGACAAGCGCGCAGGCACAGTCGGCTTTGCGCTGACCATTTTGCAGCGACGCCTGGCGTCTTCACCCGAGGCAATCTACCAATCGCTGCGCCGTCGGCGCGAACGGCTCGAGAGGCGAGCGCGAGAGCTTGAACTCCTGCAACGCGGTGCCCCTGCGCTGGCGCCCGCGCTTGCCGGTCCCGTGCTCGATGAGGACGACGTGGAGGATCTCGAAGAGGCACCGGAAGGTGAGCTCGAGGCCGCTGAGGAGAAAATACTCGACCAGGCAACAGCTGCGGCGACGCTAGCCGAGCTCAAGAGCGAGATCGCCACGCTTGGTCGGCTTGAGATCCTTGCGAGCGAAGTCCGGCGCAGCGGCCAAGACACCAAGTGGCGCGAGCTCTCGAACCTGCTCGGCGAGATCTTCACGCCGCCAGGGGAAGGGGTTGCCGAACCGACGTTGCCCCGCGGTGCTGGTCCGCTGCCCAAACCCGTTCCGTCACCGCGGCAGAAGCTCGTGCTCTTCACGGAACACCGCGACACACTCAGCTACCTCGAGCGCAAGATTGGCTCACTCCTCGGACGGCCCCAGGCATTGGTAATGATCCACGGAGGCATGGGCCGCGAGGAGCGCCGCAATGCGCAGGAGAACTTCCTCCACGACCCCGAGGTGCAGGTGCTGCTGGCCACCGATGCGGCGGGCGAAGGCATCAACCTTCAGCGTGCGCACCTGATGGTGAACTACGACCTGCCATGGAACCCGAACCGTCTTGAGCAGCGGTTCGGCCGCATCCATCGAATCGGGCAGACCGAGGTCTGTCATCTGTGGAACCTGGTGGCGGAGGAGACGCGCGAGGGCGATGTCTACCGCCGGTTACTGGAAAAGCTCGAAGAAGCCCGCAAGGCCCTCGGCGGCCAGGTCTTTGATGTGCTCGGGAAACTGATGTTCGAGGGCCGACCCCTGCGCGACCTCCTGATTGAGGCGATACGCTATGGGGATCAGCCTGAGGTTCGGGCGCGGCTCAATCGCGCCATCGAGCATGGCGTAGACAGATCACATCTCCAGGGTCTCATCGAAGATCGAGCACTTGCTCACGATGTGATGGACTCGAGCCGGGTGGCACGCGTGCGGGAAGAGATGGAACGTGCCGAAGCTCGTCGATTGCAGCCGCACTACGTCGAATCGTTCTTCCTCGAGGCATTCAAGCGCCTAGGGGGAACCGTGCGTCAGCGCGAACCGCGCCGCTATGAGATCACTCACGTACCTGCCCCCGTGCGCAACCGCGATCGCCAGATCGGCATCGGCGACCCTGTGCTGGCGCGTTACGAGCGCATTGCGTTCGAGAAAGACCTGATTGCACCGCCAGGCCAGCCGCTTGCTGCATTCGTTTGCCCCGGACATCCGCTTCTCGACGCTGCTCTCGATCTGACACTTGAGCGGCACCGCGATCTCCTCAGGCGCGGAACGGTGCTGGTGGACGAGCGCGATGTTGGTACGAGCCCGCGCGTACTCTTCAGTCTCGAGCATGCGATTCAGGACGCGAGCCTAATGCCGTCAGGCGAGCGCCGTGTGATCTCGCGGCGCATGCTGTATGTTGAGATGGATGGGGAGGGGCGCACACGCCATCTACAGTACGCGCCGTATCTCGACTGTCGTCCGCTCGCTGCAGGCGAGCCTGCGATCAAAGACTTACTGGCACGGCCCGAGTGCGCGTGGATCACGCGAGAGCTTGAGCAGAAAGCGCAAGGGTACGCAATTGCCCACGTCGTTCCCGAGCACATCACGGAAGTACGAGGCCGACGGCTCGCATGGATCGAGAAGACCCGCGCGGCGGTAAAAGACCGGCTTACGAAGGAGATCACCTACTGGGACCACCGTGCGGAGCAGCTCAAGCTCCAAGAGCAGGGCGGTAAGGCCGGTGCACGGCTCAACTCGCAAGAAGCCCGGCGGCGTGCCGACGACCTACAGGCTCGGCTCCAAAAGCGTCTTGCCGAACTCGACCGCGAAGCACAGGTATCCGCACTGCCGCCTGTCGTGCTGGGTGCGCTCGTCGTAGTGCCAATGGGGCTGATTGCGTCGATGACCGGAAGCTCGCGTGCGTCAATGGCGAGCTCCCCAGACACGCAAGCCTCGGCTGCCCGAGCCCGTTCCATTGTTATGGATATTGAGCGCCGCCTCGGCTTCGAACCCGCAGATCGAGAGTTCGAGAGACTGGGCTACGACATAGAGAGCCGCGTCCCCGGCACCGGCAAGTTGCGATTCATCGAAGTCAAGGGTCGAGTGGCCGGCGCGGCGACCGTTACGGTGACGAAGAATGAGATTCTTACAAGTCTCAACAAGCCCGATGACTTTGTGCTGGCGATCGTTGAATTCCTCGATGCCGAAAAGCACCGCGCCCACTACGTACGACGCCCCTTCCACCGCGAGCCAGATTTCGGGGTCACGAGTGTCAACTACGACTTTGCCGAACTGCTGAAACGCTCTGAAGAACCTTCGTGACCGACAGGAAGAAGCTCATCGAAGTTGCCCTGCCGCTGGAGGCGATCAATAAGGCCTCGGCGCGCGAGAAGTCCATCCGCCACGGTCACCCGAGCACGTTGCACCTGTGGTGGGCGCGGCGGCCGCTGGCGGCGGCGCGGGCGGTGATCTTCGCCCAGATGGTGGACGACCCGTCGTCACTGCCCGATCTCTTTCCCACCGAGCAGAAGCAGCAGAAAGAGCGCGAGCGGCTGTGCGACATCATCGAGGACCTCGTGCAGTGGGAGAACACGACCAACGAGGCGGTGCTGGAGAGGGCGCGCGCGGAGATCTGGCAGAGTTGGCGACGGGCCTGCGCCGAGAATGCCGACCACCCTCGTGCGAGGGAACTCTTCGACCGGCACAAGCTGCCCGGCTTTCATGACCCGTTCGCCGGGGGCGGCGCGCTGCCGCTCGAGGCCCAGCGACTGGGCCTCGAGGCGTACGCGAGCGACTTGAACCCAGTCGCGGTTCTGATCTGCAGGGCGATGATCGAAATCCCGCCGCGCTTCGCGGGCAAGCCGCCGGTAAACCCCGAGGCGCGCAAGGAGAAGGCGCTCATCGCGCGCGAGTGGAAGGGCGCGCAAGGGCTCGCTGACGACGTGCGCTACTACGGCAACTGGATGCGCGACGAGGCCGAGAAGCGCATTGGGCACCTGTACCCAAAGGTTGAGGTGACGGCCGAGATGGCGAAAGGCTGTCCTGACCTCAAGCCTTACGTGGGCCAGAAACTCACTGTGATCGCATGGCTCTGGGTACGCACGGTGAAGAGCCCGAACCCTGCGTTCTCGAATGTCGATGTGCCGCTCGCCTCGACCTTCATGCTTTCCACCAAGGCGGGTAAAGAGGCATATGTCGAGCCCGTGATCGAGAACGGCGGCTATCGATTTGCGACAAAGCTTGGACAACCGAAAGACGCGGAGGCCGCAAAGAGTGGTACGAAGCTGTCGCGAGGAGCCAACTTCCGCTGTCTGATGTCCGGTGCGCCCATCGAGGGCGACTACATCAAAGCGGAAGCGCGCGCGAGTCGCATGGGCGCGCGGTTGATGGCGATCGTTGCCGAGGGCAAACGCGGGCGCGTGTATCTGTCGCCGTCGCCGGCCCAGGAAATAACAGCGCGGAACGCGCAGCCGGACTGGAAGCCTGATGTCGAGTTCTTCCAGCAGGCTCTCGGCTTTCGTGTTGGCGCCTACGGAATGACGAAGTGGAGCGATCTCTTCACCTCGCGGCAGCTGGTCGCTCTCACGACGCTCTCCGAGTTGGTGCGTGAGGCGATAGGGCGTATCCGCGACGACGCGTTGGCGGCCGGTTTACCCGGTGACGGGACGCCGCTACACGCGGGCGGCATCGGGGCGATTGCGTACGGGGAGGCGGTGGGTGTCTACCTGGCATGCGCACTTTCAAAGATTGCCAATATCGGATCATCGCTCGCCTCGTGGATGAGCGACCGCGGCGCATTCCGGGAGACCTTCGCTCGACAAGCGGTGCCAATGGTCTGGGATTACGCCGAGGCCAACCCGTTCGCCAGCGCAGGCGGAAGTCTTGAGACGGTGTTGGGCAAAGGTGGGATGGTGGTTGACACGTTCCCTGCAAACCCACCCGGACACGCTAGCCAGCTCGATGCGGCTGAACAGACGATGAGTGCGTGCAAAGTTGTGTCCACAGACCCGCCCTATTACGACAACGTTGGTTACGCTGATCTGTCGGATTTTTTTTACGTTTGGCTACGACGCTCACTACAGTCGGCCTTTCCCGAGCTGTTTGCCACACTCGTTACCCCGAAGGCTGACGAGCTGGTGGCGACGCCAGACCGCCACGGAGGCAAGAAAGAGGCGGAGGCCTTCTTCCTGGACGGCATGACCCGAGCGATGCAGCAACTCGCCGAGCAAGCTCATCCCGGCTTTCCGGTCACTGTCTATTATGCGTTCAAACAGGCGGAGAGTGACGACGACGTCGGGACTGCAAGTACAGGCTGGGAGACTTTCCTAGATTCCGTCATTGGTGCTGGGTTCGGCATCAGCGGTACGTGGCCTGTCCGTACAGAAGGCGCGGGTCGGATTCGCGCGACAGATTCCAATGCCCTCGCGTCTAGCATCGTTCTCGTTTGCCGGCAACACCAAACGAGTGCGAGGACCGCCACGCGCCGCGAGTTTCTAAGTGCGCTCAAGGCGGAGTTGCCTAGGGCAATCGCACACCTGGAGCGCAGCAACATCGCGCCCGTCGACCTCGCGCAGGCGGCCATTGGTCCCGGGATGGCGATTTACACCGGATACTCTACGGTCCTTGACGCCGAAGGGAAGCAGGTTTCAGTGCGTGAGGCTTTGGCACTCGTCAATCAAGTCCTTGACGAAACCCTCGCGGCGCAAGAGGGTGATTTCGACGCCGACAGTCGCTTGAGACCCGCCTGGTTCCAACACTCCGGTTTCGCCGGAGGCGCGTATGGCATTGCCTGACCGCCTTCCCCGCCCAAGAACACAAGCGTCGCTGGGCTCGCCCGAGCTCACATTCTTGAGTCGAAGCGCGGCAAGGTGAGGCTCCTAAAGCCAAGTGAGCTTCCCCCTGACTGGGACCCGGTATCTGACACCCGTATCACGCACTGGGAGATCGTGCATCAGTTGATACGCGCCACTGGGAGCGGAGGTGAGCGCGCTGCTGGGGCGCTGGTGACGAAGCTCGGTGCGAAGGCTGACATTGCCCGTGAGTTGGCCTACCGCCTCTACACGCTCTGCGAGCGGAAAAAGCGCGCTGCGGACGCGCTTACCTACAACGGCCTCGTGCAGAGCTGGCCTGAGATCGTTCGACTGGCTCGCGAGGGAGAGGACGCTCCCGAACAACTGGTAATCGGGGAGACCGAGGAGTAACGCATGGCCATCACCAACCAGGAACGTGTCGGCAAGGCGATGGAGCTCCTCCGCAAGGGTCTTGGTCCGTTTGTAGCACGAGAGTTCAACAGCCAACACGGCGGGCAAGTGACGGAGGTGGCACGGCGCTACCTCGGTGACGACCGAACGATTGGAAAAAAGGCGATTGTCGAGTGGGATGTAGCCGCGTTGCTTAAGTTGATGTGGGAGGCATGGAACGACGTTTTTGCCCGCACCCTCGGCCGTGCCGAGCGCTCGCTTGTACAGGAGTTGCGCGACTGGCGGAACAAGTGGGCCCATCAGGAGCCTTTCTCGAGCGACGACGCGGATCGCGCGCTCGACTCGATGTCTCGGCTGCTCACTGCCATCTCAGCGTCGCAAGCCGAAGAGATAGGCAAGATGAAGATGGAACTGCGGCGTTTAACATTCGAGGAGCAGGTGCGCGGTGAGAAGCGCAAGGCGGGTGGCTCGCTCATCGAGGCTGCGGCGACCGGCGGGCTTAAGCCCTGGCGGGAGGTAGTGACGCCGCACGCAGATGTGGCGAGCGGTCGCTATCAGCAGGCCGAGTTCGCCGCAGACCTCTGGCAGGTGCACCTTGGTGAGGGTACCGACGAATATAAAAAGCCGGTCGAATTCTTTCGCAGGACTTATCTCACCGAGAGCCTCAAACGTCTGCTCGTAGGAGCGGTGCGGCGCATCTCTGGTCAAGGCGGTGATCCTGTGGTGCAGCTTCAGACTAACTTCGGCGGCGGCAAAACACATTCCATGTTGGCACTTTACCACCTTTTCTCGGGCACTGCCGCGAGCGAGCTGGCCGGCATCGATTCTGTGCTGCAGGAAGCCGACATTAAAAAGCTGCCTACAGCCAAGCGCGTAGTATTGGTTGGGAACAGGATCTCACCCAGCAACTCCTCCGGCTTGCCCCAGCGGTTCGCTGGCG
>CAYQVE010000118.1:0-9892 GCA_964420785.1 uncultured Enterobacteriaceae bacterium
GTCCTCGATGGTGAGGATGTGGCCGTGCTCGTTCTCGTTGATGTGGTTGACCATGGCGGCGAGCGTCGTGGACTTGCCCGAACCCGTGGGACCGGTCACGAGGACGATGCCGCGCGGCTGGTCGACGATCTCGGTGAAGATCTTGGGCGTCCTCAGTTCCTCGAGCGACAGGATCTTCGAGGGGATCGTGCGCATCACTGCGGCCGCCCCGCGGTTCTGCACGAAGGCGTTCACGCGAAAGCGCGCGAGGCCCGGTATCGCGAAGGAAAAATCGCACTCGAGGTTCTCCTCGTAGTGCTTCCTCTGCCCGTCGTTCATGATGTCGTAGATCATTCCGTGCACGTCCTTGTGCTCCATCGCCGGCAGGTTGATGCGGCGGATGTCGCCGTGCACGCGAATCATGGGCGGCAGACCCGAGGACAGGTGCAGGTCGGAGGCCTTGTTCTTGACCACGAAGGCTAGAAGTTCCGAGATATCCACTATAATCCCCTTCAACGTGAGGCCCGAACGGAATCCGATGCAAGGGCCTAAGCAGATGAAAGAGCGAGAGTTTTCAGGTCCGCCGCGCTCGCATCGCCGCGCTGATTATGTCCTCAATACCCTTGAACTTGCAAGCCGTGAGGCAGCGCATCGAATCCGCGACCCGGGCGGTGGGCAGGCCCCCCGAATCGGTTCGATTGCTCGCCGTGAGCAAGACGTTTCCGCCGGAGGCCGTGCGCGAGGCGGCGCGCGCGGGAGTGCGCGATTTCGGCGAGAACTACGCCCAGGAGGCGGTCGAAAAGATCCGCGAGCTCTCCGCGCTCGCGCTCACCTGGCATTACATCGGCCCGATCCAGAGCAACAAGACGCGCGCGATCGCCGAGCACTTCGACTGGGTCCACTCGATCGACCGCGCGAAAATTGCCGCGCGGCTCGCGCAAGCGCGCGGCGCGGGACGAACCGAGCTGCAGGTCTGCATCCAGGTCAACGTGTCGGGCGAGGCGACCAAGGGCGGCGTCGCCCCGTCGGAAGCGGCGCAGCTCGCCAAGCAGGTGGCGGCGTTGCCGCGCCTGAAGCTGCGCGGTCTCATGGCGGTGCCCGAGCCGACACCCGACGAGGCACTGCAGCGCCGGCGATTCGCGCAACTGCGCGAGCTGCGCGACCGGTTGAACCGGGACGGCCTTGCGATGGATACGCTCTCGATGGGCATGTCGGCGGACCTCGAGGCGGCGATCGCCGAAGGCGCGACCCTGGTACGGGTGGGTACGGCGATATTTGGAGGAAGGCGAGACTGAGTCTGTCATGAGAATCACGTTCATCGGCGGCGGCAACATGGCCGACGCGCTCATCGGCGGATTGCTGCGCAAAGATTTCCCGCTGCAGGACATACGCGTCGTCGAGATCAGCGCCGAGGCGCGCCGCAAGCTCGTGGACAAGTATGGGGTTACGAGCTTCGACAAACCCAAGGACGCGGTGCGGGCCAACGATGTCGTGGTGTTCGCGGTGAAACCCCAGCATCTTCGCGAAGCCGCGGCCAAATCGGGGATTGCCGACAACGCCAATCTCGTCATCAGCATCGCCGCAGGCGTGCGCCTCGCCAACCTCTCCAAGTGGCTGAAGGGACACACGCGCCTGGTTCGGGCGATGCCCAATACGCCGGCGATGATCGGCGAAGGAGTCGCGGGCCTCTTCCCCTTCTCCAAGGCGGTCACCCGCGAGGACCGCGAGCAGACCGAGACCATCCTAGGCGCGGTCGGCGCCACCGTCTGGATCACCGACGAATTGCAGATGGACGCGGTGACCGCGATCTCCGGAAGCGGCCCCGCATATGTGTTCTACTTCATCGAGGCGGTCGAGGACGCAGCACGGGAGCTGGGACTCCCGGTGCAGATCGCGCACCAGCTCGTGTTGAACACCTTCACCGGCGCGGCCAGGCTCGCTTCGAGCAGTCCCGATCCGGTGGCCGTACTGCGCGAACGGGTGACCTCAAAGGGCGGCACGACCGAGCGGGCGCTGGCAAGCATGGCCAAGGACGAGGTGAAGGAGGCGATCATCCGCGCGATCCATGCTGCCAACGAGCGCGGCAAGGAGCTGGGCGAGGAACTGGGCAAGGAATGAAACCGCGAACGCGATGTTGAGCCAGATCGCCCACCTGCTGATCCAGACCGCGTTCGGCGTCCTCGTCTATACGCTGCTTTTGCGCTTTTACATGCAGGCCCTGCGGGCGCCGTTTCGCAACCCGGTGGGCCAGCTCGTCACCGCCCTCACCAACTGGATCGTGCTCCCGGCACGGCGCATCATTCCCGGTCTCATGGGATTCGATCTCGCGACCTTCCTCCTCGCGTGGCTCGCGCAGGCATTCATGTTGACCCTGCTCCTTTGGGTGCGCGGCGCGAACTTGGCGAGCGCCCCCGGGACCGCCACGGGACTGCTCTTCGGATTGGCTGCGATCGGCCTCCTGCAAGCCTCGCTCTACCTGCTGATCGGGGTCGTGCTTATTCAGGTCCTGTTCAGCTGGTTCAATCCTCACGTGCCGATCGCACCGGTCCTGGACGCGCTCACCCGCCCGTTCTACGCGCTGTTCCGGCGCTTCGTCCCTCCGATCGGCAATGTGGATCTCTCGCCGCTCTTCGTGCTGGTCCTGGCGCAAATCGCGCTGATCCTGCTCGATAACCTCGCGCCCCTGGTCGCGCGGCTGGTGCAAGCGCCGGTTTGATTCCCACTAAGCCTCGTAGACGAGCTGCCCGCTGACCAGGGTATAGCGCACCCGCCCCGGCAGCTCGTAGCCGATGAAGGGAGTGTTCTTTCCCTGGCTCTTGAGGAAATCCGCCGTGATCTTGACGCGCGCGCTCGGGTCGAACACGCACACGTCCGCATCCCTGCCGGCGGCAAGATCCCCCGCCGGCACGCCCAGGATCGCCCCCGGTTTGGAGGTCACCGTTGCAAGCGCCTGGGGCAGAGCGACGCGCATCTCCTCGGCCCACTTCAGCGTCAGCGGCAGCAGGAGCTCCAGGCCCGTCACCCCCGCTTCCGATTCGGCGAAAGGCAGCTGCTTCGCGTCCTCGTCCACCGGCGCGTGATCGGAGCACAGCGCATCGATCGTCCCGTCGGCGAGGCCCGCCCGGAGTGCATCGCGGTCGCGCAAGGACCGGAACGGCGGGATCACGTTGCAGTGGGAATCGAAGTAGCCGAGGTCGATCTCCGAGAGGTGCGCGTGATGGGCGCTCGCGTCGCCACTGATGGGCAGTCCCTCTTTCTTCGCCGCGCGCAGCATCGCGACGCCTTCGGCCGTGGAAAGGCGGCATAAATGGACGCGGGTGCGTGTGGCGCGCACGAGCTGCAGGATGGTCGCGAGCGCGATGGTCTCGGCGAACGCCGGAATCCCCGGCAGGCCGAGTCGGGTGGCGACCTCCCCGTCGTGCGCCACGCCGCCCCGCGCGAGAAACCCGTCCTGCGGCCGCAGCCACACGGCGATGCCGAAGGTGGCGGCGTATTGCAGCGCGCGCCACAGCATCTGCGTGTCCACAAGCGGCGTGTCGGCGTGGGAGAACGCAACGCACCCCGCATCTCGCAGCACCGCCATCTCGGTGAGCCGCTCGCCGCCGAGCTTCCAGGTGAGCGCACCGAGCGGATAGACGCGTGCGAGATTCAGACTTTTCGCGCGGTGCTTGAGCATTTCCACCAGGCCCGGCTCATCGAGCGGCGGGTCGGTGTCGGGCGGACAGGCGAGGCTCGTGACGCCGCCTGCGACGGCGGCCTGCATTTCCGATGCGAGCGTCGCCTTGTATTCGAACCCCGGTTCGCGTAGCCGCGCGGAGAGGTCGATCAGGCCCGGGCAGACCACAAGCTCATCCGCGGCTAGCGTGCGCTCGGCGCGAAATCCCGCCGGAGCCTTGCCGAGTGCCGCGATTTTTCCGTCCGCTATGAAAACGTCCTGCCTCGCGTCGACGCGGTTTTTCGGATCGATCACGCGACCGTTCTTGATATGGACCTTGCTCACTTGTAGGGGCTTCCGTCCTTGTGCGTGAAGACCCATTTCCCGTCGACCAGGCGCGCCGCCATGTCCACATCGGCGTAGGTGGCTCCGTCCCCGGGCGTGCGATCGCCGATCTCCAGGTAGAGCACCGGCTTCTTTGTCTCGTTGACGAGCTGATGCCCGTCGGGCTTGCCCGCGGGAAATCCGGCCGCCATGCCGCGCTTGAGCTTCTGTCTCCCGGCATCGGTGACGAGCGTGACCTCGCCCTCGAGCACGTAGATGAACTCGTCCTGCTTGGAGTGCCAGTGGCGCATCGAGGACTCGGCCCCCGGCTCGAGGCGCGTGAGGTTGACGCCGAAGTTTTTCAGTCCGGCAGCGTCGCCGAGGCGCCGCTTGTGCCGACCCGCGACGCGGCTCTTGTACGGCTCGGGATAGCCGGTGGTCGACTGCTCGGGCACTTGCACGGGATCGAGGGCAGGCGGCTTGGGTCTCGTCATGGTTAGTTTCCGGCGAGGATGCTCATCACCGCCATGCGCACCGCGATGCCGAAGGTGACCTGCGGCAGGATCACCGCGTGTGGGCCGTCGGCGACCGAAGAATCGATCTCGACGCCCCGGTTCATCGGCCCCGGGTGCATGACGATGGCGTCGGGCTTGGCGAGGGCGAGCTTCTGCGGGGTCAATCCGTAGGACTTGAAGAACTCCTGGGCGGAAGGCAGCAGCGGCCCCTTCATGCGCTCGTTTTGCAGGCGCAGCATCACCACGACGTCGCAACCTGCAAGCCCCTCGCGCATGTCGTGATGCACGGAGACGCCGAGCTGCTCCACGCCCGTGGGCAGCAGGGTCCTCGGGCCGATCACGCGTACGTCGGGTGTGCCGAGGGTCGTGAGCGCGTGGATCAACGAGCGTGCGACGCGCGAATGCAGCACGTCTCCGACGATGGCGACCGAGAGCCCGGTAAAATCCTTCTTGTAGTGGCGGATGGTGTAGATGTCGAGCAGTCCCTGCGTCGGGTGCGCATGGCGGCCGTCGCCGGCATTGATCACGTGGACATGCGAGGCCACGTGGTTCGCGATCAGGTGGGCGGCGCCGCTGGAGGAGTGCCGCACGACGAACATGTCCGCGTACATCGCGGAAAGGTTGTCGATCGTGTCGAGCAGGGTCTCGCCTTTGGTCGAAGACGATACGATGATGTTCAGGTTGATGACGTCGGCGGACAGGCGCTTCGCGGCGATCTCGAAAGTCGTACGCGTGCGCGTCGACGCTTCGAAGAACAGGTTGAACACCGACTTGCCTCGCAGGAGCGGCACCTTCTTCACTTCGCGCTCGGTCACGCCGATGAAGGACGCGGCCGTGTCAAGGATGTGCACGAGGACCTCGCGCGGCAGCCCCTCTATCGTGAGCAAGTGCTGCAGCTTTCCGTCGCCGCTAAGCTGCGGGTTTCGCATCGGAGAGTCGCAAGAAGAGTTTGCCGCGCTCGTCGTGCGCCAGCCGCAGAAGCTTTCCGGCGGGCACCGAGAGCGTCGCGCCGACGTACTGCGCGGCGATCGGCAGCTGCCGTTCGCCGCGGTCGACCAGCGCTGCGAGCTCGATTTTTCCGGGGCGCCCATAATCGAACAGCTCGTTCATCGCGGCGCGCACGGTGCGCCCGGTGTAGAGAACGTCGTCGATCAGCACGATATGCCGGCCGTTGACGTCGAACGGAATCTGAGAGGGCTTTACCTGGTGATGGAGTCCGGCGACGTCGAAGTCGTCGCGATAGAATGAGATGTCGAGCGCCCCCATCGGCGTCGAGAGCATCAGCTCCCGGTGCAGACGCTCGGCAAGCCAAGCGCCGCCAGTGCGGATGCCGACGAGCCCGGTGGATTCGGTGACGCCGGCGCGGAGCTTCCGCGCGAGCTCCTCGCACAGCGCTTCAGCGTCGGGCAGATCCATCCAGATAACTCTGCAGGATGATTTGAGCGGCGAGGGCGTGGGCCGTCTGCTTGCGCTTGCGCTCGCCGAGGCCGCTTTCGCGGAGCGTTTCTTCCGCGGCGGCCGAGGAGAGCCGCTCGTCGGTGAGTTCTACCGGAAGCCGGAAACGCGCCTCCAGCCGACGCGCGAAGCGCCGCGCGCGACGCGTCATGTCGTGCTCGCTGCCGTCCATCGCGAGCGGCAGGCCGACTACCAGCCGTCCGGGCCGCCATTCGCGCACCAGCGTTTCGACCTCCGCCATGCACCGGCTGGCGCCTGCCGCTTCGAACATTCCCAGGGGGTTGGCGAGTCGCGTTTCGCTGTCACCCACCGCGACTCCGATCCAGCGCGCGCCGAAATCGAAAGCAAGTACGGTGTGGCCGGAGACCTTTGACGGGGCCACGGCCACCTCGCTCACGCGTGCCCTGCCTCCTCGGACAATCTGGCGAAATCGATGCCGAGCAGCTTCATCGCAGCGGGCAGCCGCTCCTCCGTCGGCGTATCGAAAATGATCCCATCTTTGGCCTCGACCGTGAGCCAGGCGTTTTGCTTGATCTCGTTCTCGAGCTGTCCCGCCGCCCAGCCCGCGTAACCGAGCGTGACGAGTAGCTTGTGCGGGCCTCCGCCCTGACCAACCGCTTCCAGAATGTCCTTGGAAGTGGTGAGACCCATCTTGCCACGCACCGCAAGAGTGGACTGCCACTCGCCTAGAGGCTGGTGCAGGACAAAGCCGCGGTCGGTTTGCACGGGCCCGCCGAAATAGACCGGCTCATTGAGCAGTATCTGAGAAGTCAGCCGCAGACTCAGGCGCTCGAACAGCGCGCCCAGAGTCATCTCGATCGGGCGGTTGACTACCACGCCGAGCGCCCCCTGCTCATTGTGTTCGCAGATGAATGTCAGGGTGCGGGCAAAATACGGATCGACCATGTTGGGCATGGCGATCAAGAAATGGTTGGTGAGATTGACCTGGGGCATGGAGGCGAGCTCCTATTGTAATCCCAGGGAAGGGTCGCGCACAATTTGGCGCCGTGCGCACCGCTGAGACAGCGGGATTTTCAGGCGGCGGCCCGCCGTTCCTTGAGATAGCCGGAAATTCTCGCGATGAGATCGTCTTCCTGGTAGGGCTTACCGAGGAAGTGGCTGACCCCGATCTCTTTCGCGTAGCTCTGGTGCTTGTCGGCGGTGCGCGAGGTGATCATGATGATCGGCACGCGGGCGAGGCGCTTGTCCGCTCGAACGTTGCGCGTGAGATCGAACCCGTCCATGCGCGGCATCTCGATGTCGACCAGCATCACGTCGGGGACGACCTCCAGCAGCTTCTCCATCGCTTCAACACCGTCGCGCGCCGTCACCACGAGATAGCCGTGGCGCTCGAGCAGCCGCCCGGTGACCTTGCGGACGGTGAGCGAATCGTCGACGACCATGATCGTCGGCTGCGTGGCCGCGGCCAGGGGCTTGGGCGCTTCATACACGATCGCCGGGCGAGCAGCCACCTCCTTCAGCGCAAGCAGCACCGGATTCAGGATGAGGACGATCTCGCCCGTGCCGAGCACCGTGGCGCCCGTGATGCCCGCGACCCGCTGCAGCTGCGGACCGATCGACTTCACGACGATTTCCTGGTTGCTGCCGACCATTTCGTCCACGTGCAGCGCGATGGCGTTGGTGCCGCTGCGCAAGTACAGGGTCGGGGAGAAGCGCTTCTGTTCGGCGATCGCGTCGGATATCCCGAGGAGGTGCGGCAAATAATGGAACGGGTAGCGCCGATCCTGCCACTCGGTCTGGCGCGACGCATAGGCGGAGACCAGTTGCTCCTGCCTCAATTGCAGCACCTGCTCGACCATCACGGAGGGAATCGCGTACGTCTTGCTGCCCGCGCGCACCAGCACCGTCTGGGTCACGGCAAGGGTAAGCGGCAGGTAGATGGTGAAGCGGGTGCCCTGCCCCCGCGTGAAGCGCATCTCCACGCGTCCGCCGAGCGCGGCGACTTCGCTGCGCACCACGTCCATGCCGACGCCGCGCCCGGCCACCTGCGAGACCTCGGTTGCGGTGGAGAACCCCGCGTGGAAAATGAAATCCGCTATCTCCGCCTCCGAGAGTGCCGTACCGGGTCCGATGAGGCCTTTTTCGATCGCTTTCGCGCGGATCCTGTCGATCGCAAGGCCCGCGCCGTCATCGGACAGCGAGAGCTGCACTTCATTGCCTTCCTGCTTCAGCTCGAGAAGAATTTCGCCGATTTCCGGCTTGGCAGCGACCCGGCGCTTGTCCGGCGCCTCGATGCCGTGGGTGACGGCGTTGCGCAGCAGGTGCTCGAACGGTCCGGTGATGCGCTCGAGCACGGAGCGGTCGAGCTCGACCTGGGTGCCTCTGATATCCAGATTGGCGCGCTTTCCAACTTCCTTCGCCGTCTGGCGCACGATGCGGTAGAGGCGTTCCTGGAGGCTGCCGAACGGGACCATGCGCACGCGCATCAGGTCCTGCTGCAGGTCGCGGTTGAGCCGCGCCTGCGCGAGCAGCGCCTTCTCCGTTTCGTCCACTGCATTGACGAGGTTTCCATGCACGGTCGAGACGTCGCTGACGCTCTCGGCCATCAGCCGCGTCACTTCCTGGAACCGGGTGAAGCGGTCGAATTCGAGTGGGTCGAATTCACGCATGGACTCCTTCGCGAGTTCCAGCCGCGATTGCATCTGCGACTCCGCCTGGATTTCGATCTCGCGCAGCTGCGCGCGCAACCGCGCGACGTTGTCGGTGAGTTCCTGCATCGCCGCCTTGAGAGCACGCATTTCGCCTTCGATCCGGCTGCCCGCGATCGCGAATTCGCCCGCCTCGTTGACCAACCGGTCCAGGATGTCCGCTCGCCCCCTCAACAGTCCCTTCGGCTGCAACTCGCGCTCGGCAAGCGGCACCACCTTCCCTGCCGCCGGAGCCCGGGACACGGGCTCCGGTATCGCCTCGGGCGCCTCGTTGGCAACGGCCGCAGGCTTCGAGGCCCCCGCCGTGGCCGGCAGGCTTTCTTCCGCCACACGGGGCTTCTGCAGCTGCTCGAACAAGATACCCATGCGGTCCCACGACGTCTCCAACTCCGCAAACAGCGCAGTCGGCAGCGTCTTGACCGACATGGCGTTCTCGACGCGCGTCTCCATGTGGTGCGTCAGCTCGCCCAGCGCCATGGCTCCCGCCATGCGCGCGCTCCCCTTCAGCGTATGCAGCACGCGTTGCAGCGCTTGGCCAAGCGCTGAATTGGCCGGATTGTCGCGCCAGTCGCGCATGGCGGCGCCCACCGAGGGAACCAGCTCCTGGGCCTCGTCGATGAAGACTTGCAAGAGCTCGGGATCGATGTCGTCGTCGAGCCGCCGCTGGCGGCGCTCGAGCGCAATGTCCAGATCGAGGTCGTCCAGCGAACTGTCGCCTTCCTCGGTTTCGGCGAGGTCCTCGGACGCGCCGCTCTCCGTTTCGCGGGACGGCGTGGGCTGAGGAGGCAGTTCCCCTTCTTCAGGCGTCGTCGATTCCTGAGAGACGCCCGCCTGCTCGCCGATGCGCTCCAATCGCGCGACGAGCTCCGGGACGGCTCGCGGCACACGCAATTCGACCACGCTCGCGACCATTGCCTCGATCGTGTCGATCGCTTCTCCTACCAGCGACTGTTCGTCCTCGGAAAGCTCGCTGGTCGCGAGCTTTTGCAGCGCCTTCTCCAACGCATAGCCAAGATCCGAGAGGGCCGAGATCTTCACCGTCCCCGAAGTGCCCGCGAGCGTGTGTACCGCCCGCAGCAAGCCGTCGCTGACCACGCCATGCTGGCGCAGGGTCTCGTGCTCTTCCCTGATCGCGATAACGTGCGCACGCGCCTCCCCGCTGAAAATGGCGAAGAGTGTCGTCGAAACCCTGTGTTCGCCGAGTTGAACGGACTCCTCGGGCTCTGCCGGCGCGACCGGGCCGGAGACCGTGGCCGCGGGGGCGGACTCGGCCTTTGCCCGCCCGGCAGGGTGGG
>CAYQVE010000119.1:0-9803 GCA_964420785.1 uncultured Enterobacteriaceae bacterium
TCTTCCAGCCGACCACCTCGGTATAGAACGCCGTCGCCGCCTTGGTGTCCTTCGAGCAGGTAAAGCAGTGGGCGAACAAGGCGTAGGCGAGCGGGCGCTCCGTCGGGGTCTCGAGCCGTGCGGCTAGCGTTGCGCCGAATGAGCCGGGAAAACTGACGGACTGGGTTTGTCGGACCATGACTCGCTCCTCGAGGAATGTCGCAGCAGTGTTTCATGACGGGCCACGGTCGCGCCAGTGCCCGCCGCGCGGGAGATAATGCCACCCCATGCCGCCCGCCCACGAAATCGACTCGCCCTCGCCGTGGGTGCGTCGCTGGGCCGCGTTGATCAGGCCTGGCGGCCGCGTTCTCGACGTCGCCTGCGGCAATGGCAGGCATGTGCGCTATCTGAGCTCGCTCGGTTTTGCCGTCGTCGGCGTCGATCGCGACGAAGCGACGCTCGCTGCGCTCAGGGGAGTCGGCGGGGTCGAGATTCACGTGGCGGATATCGAGGCGGAGCCTTGGCCCTTCGCGCCCGGAGGATTCGACGGCGTGGTCGTGACCAACTACCTGCATCGACCGCTTTTTCCGGATCTGGTCGGCGCATTGCGTTCCGGGGGCGTGCTGATCTGCGAAACCTTCGCCATGGGCAACGAGCGCTATGGCCGACCGAGCAATCCGGCGTTCCTGCTGCGGCCCGACGAGCTGCTCCACAGCCTGGAACCCTTGGCCGTGGTTGCGTTCGAACAGGGGTTGGTTTCCGCGCCGAAGCAGGCGGTGATTCAGCGTGTCTGCGCGGTGCGGGCGGACAAGGGCCCGGCACCTCTGGCTGCCGTCCCTGAGCCAGCCGGCGGCTAGGCGATTGCGCTAAAATGAGGCGTTCAAACGAAAGGCGAAACCATATGCTCTCCGGGTCACTGGTTGCGGTCGTTACACCGATGCAGGAGGACGGGCGCCTCGATTTCGAGCGCTTCAAGTCGCTCATCGATTTCCACATCGAGCAGGGCACCGACGCCATCGTCGTCGTCGGCACTACCGGGGAATCGCCCACCGTCGATTTCGACGAACACAAGGAACTGATCCGGCTGGCCGTAGCCCACGCGCGCGGCCGCATCCCTATCGTGGCCGGCACCGGCGGCAATTCCACGGCCGAGGCTATCGAGCTGACGCAGTCGGCGAAAAACGCGGGCGCCGATGCCTGCCTTTTGGTGGTGCCGTACTACAACAAGCCCACGCAGGAGGGTCTCTACCGGCACTTTCGCGCTATCGCCGAAAAGGTGGACATTCCGCAGATCGTGTACAACGTTCCCGGCCGCACCGTCGCCGATCTCGCCGGCGAAACCACGCTGCGGCTCGCGCAGATCCCGAACATCGTCGGCATCAAGGACGCCACCGCCAGCATCGAGCGCGGCTCGGACCTGCTGCGGCGAGCGCCGAAGGACTTCGCGGTCTACAGCGGCGACGACGCGAGCTGCCTTGCGCTGATGCTTCTCGGCGCCAAAGGCGTCGTCTCCGTCACCGCCAACGTCGCCCCGCGCCTGATGCACGAAATGTGCGCGGCAGCGCTCGCCGGCGAGCTGAAGAAGGCGCGCGAATTGAATTTCAAGCTGCTGGGACTTCACACCAAGCTCTTCGTCGAGGCGAACCCGATCCCGGTGAAATGGGCCGTAGCCCAGATGGGACTGATCGGCATGGGCATCCGCCCGCCGCTCACGCCGCTCTCGCAGCAATTCCACGAAGTCGTCAGGGAGGCCATGCGCCAAGCCGACGTCACGCCCGCGAGCGGCCTGCGCGTCGTCGAGGGAAAGGCGGGATGACGCGGTACGGCTCCGCCGCCGTCGCGGCAGCGCTGGGGCTCACGCTTGCCGGCTGCGGTACGCTGTTCGATTCCGCGAAGGTCGATTACAAGTCCGAGAAGAAGCTCCCGCCGCTCGAGGTACCGCCGGACCTCACGACGCCGGCCCGCGACGAGCGCTATCAGATCCCGGAAGGGAGCCCGACCGGGGCGACGACTCTTTCGGCCTACAATGCCGAGCGCAGCGGCGCTTCGCGGTCCGGAGCGACGGCGATCCTGCCTGAAATCGACAAAGTGCGGATCGACAGATCCGGCAGCGAGCGCTGGCTGGTCGTGCCCGAGCCGCCCGAGAAGGTCTGGCCCGTCGTCAAGGATTTCTGGCAGGGGCTCGGTTTCGTGATCAAGACCGAGGTTCCGGAAGCCGGGGTCATGGAGACCGACTGGGCCGAAAACCGCGCAAAGATCAAACAGGATCCAATTCGAAACCTGATCGGCGGTGTTCTCGACGGAGCCTACTCCACCGGCGAGCGCGACAAATTCCGCACTCGCCTGGAGCGCGGCGCACAGCCCGACACCACCGAGGTCTACATCACCCACCGGGGCGTGACCGAGGTCTATGTGAACCAATACCGCGACAGCACGGTATGGCAGGCCCGGCCGCCTGACCCGAGCATGGAGGCCGAGTTTCTGCGCCGGCTGATGGTCCGCTTCGGGGTTGACGACGCGCGTGCGCGGGCGCAGATCGCGATGAACAAGGACGACGGACGGGCGAAGATCGTGGCGGCCGAGAACGGGGTCGGCAGACTCGAGCTCGCCGAGCCCTTCGACCGGGCCTGGAGGCGAGTTGGACTGGTGCTCGATCGCGTGGGCTTCACCGTCGAGGACCGCGACCGTTCGAAAGGTTTCTACTTCGTGCGGTACGTCGATCCGGAGGCCGACGCGCTCGACAAGAAGAACGACAGTTTTCTTGCGAAGCTCATGTTCTGGCGCTCGGCGCCCGATCCGAAGGCCGAGCAGTATCGCGTGTTCGTGAAAGATCGCAACGATTCGAGCGAGGTCCAGGTTCTCAACAGGGAAGGCACCCCGGCTTCCTCCGATACGGCGCGCAAGATTCTTTCCCTGCTGCAGCAGCAGCTGAAATAGCCTTGCGCGGATTGAGACGGATCCGAAGAAGCGAAGGCCTTTAGGACCCGAGCGTGCGCTTCGCTTCGCTTGGTAGTGGCAGCGAAGGCAACGCGCTGATCGTCGAGGTCGCCCGGACGTGCCTGATGCTCGACTGCGGGTTTTCTCCGCGCGAAGCCTTGTCACGTCTGGCTCGAGTTGGCCTCGAGCCTTCCGATCTCTCCGGAATAGTCGTCACGCACGAGCACGCCGACCACGGCGCAGGCGTGTTTCCGCTGGCGAGCCGCTTCGGTATCCCGGTATGGCTGACGCACGGTACGCTCGCCGCTCTGCGCGAAACGGGCGCCGAGGCCGTGGAGTGCGCGTTCAATCTGATCGATTCGCAAGCTGGTTTCTCGGTCGGCGACGTGCTGGTGCAGCCCTTCACGGTTCCGCACGATGCGCGCGAGCCGGTCCAGTACGTGCTCTCCGACGGCGCGAGCCGTCTGGGCGTCCTGACCGACACGGGTTGCTCGACCGCGCATATCGAATCGAACTTGTCCGGTTGCGACGCCTTGGTGCTCGAATGCAACTACGATTTCAGCATGCTTGCGAGCGGGCCCTATCCGGCTGCGCTGAAGGCGCGCATCGCCAGCCGCCTCGGGCATCTGGACAATCGAACTTCGGGAGAGATACTCGCGGCGCTCGACCGCAGCCGGCTCAAACACGTGATCGCCGCGCACCTCTCGCAAGCGAACAATACCCCGGAACTGGCGCGCGGAGCGCTGGCAGAGGCATTGCGCTGCGAGCCCGGGTGGATATCCGTGGCGACTCAAGACGAGGGCTTTGCTTGGAGGGACTTGTAGATTTCTACAAGCCGGTCGTATTCACCGAGACCGTCGGGAGCGACGCCTCCCAGATTTCCTCGAATCGCTCGCGCATCGGCTGGCACTCCTTCGGATCATTGATCACGAGTACTCCGCGCGCCTGCGTCCTCACCGGCCGTCGCACCAGATGGTCGCCGTCGGCGAGCACGAAGCAATCCTGCACCTTGGCCGCCTCTCCGTGGGTCTGGAAGATGAGGAGCGCGGAGGTATAGCTGCTCATCAAGGCGATCAATCGCGGGCAACGTTTGGTGACGTGCTCGATGTCGTGGAGCGCGACGTAGATGCGATGCGTACGGCTTTCCCGAAGGAAGCGCGTGAGCGTGTCGATGCGACTCGTCGAGTTCATTTCCAGCTCGGAGAGATCCGGATCGAAGATGCGCAACTCCCGGCGCGCGAGGCCGAGAAGCCTGTTGAAGCCCTCCAGATAGTCGCTCCTTGCTTGGAGCAGCGTCCGCTCGGGAACCGCCTCGGCGGAGGGCTCACTCATGGCGCTCTCCGATGCGAAGCCAGCCGGCGAGGTACCAACCGTGCAGCAGCCCGAGGAGAGACTGCGGGAGGCGCTCGCCCGGCGGCAGGACGCGCTCGTCGGCCAGACGCGCGAGGAATGTGCGCACGCGCCCTGGTGGCTCGACCTGCTCTCCGTTGACGAAGAACTCCCGCTCCCGGAACAGCATCCTGGTGCGCAGGTCGAGCCGCATGCCCCGGGCGCGGCACAGCGCGGCGAACTTCGCGGGCGAGCGCGGCGTGCGCGGCCGCGAAAACACGGTTTGCGGCTTGGGTGCCGACAGGTACTCGCCCAGAAAACGTGCGACGTCCCGAATGCGCCAGCGAATTCTCCGGGCCACGACGGCGGCCTGTTGCACCATCTTTTTCGGAACCTCCGCCGGGCGGCGCTGAGGCCTCGCTCCGCGATCCGCGTAGCTGCCTTCGAGCGCGACGTGATCCTGGAGGAAAGCCAGAAATTCCCGGGCGACTTCCTGATGGGACGGCGCCCGAAAGCCGATCGAATAGGTAAACGAGGGCTCCAGCGCAACGCCGTCGTGAGCCCAGCCCGGCGGCAGGTAGAGCATGTCTCCAGGTTCGAGGAGCCATTCCTCTGCGGGACGGAAGTTGCGCAGGATCCTGAGCGGCGCCTTCGGGTCGAGTTCCGGCTCGCGCTGCTTACCGACGCTCCACCGGCGCCGCCCCGGACCTTGCAGGAGGAACACGTCGTAGGAATCGAGGTGGGGCCCGACCCCGCCGCCCGCGGCGGCGTAGCTCACCATGACGTCGTCCAGCCGCGCGTAAGGCAGGAAGCGAAAGCGCCGCAGCAGCGCGTCCGCCTCGGGAAGCTCGAAATTCAGCCCCTGCACCAAGAGCGTCCACCCGGACTTCGGCAGGCGCGCGATCTGCGTGCGCGAGAAAGGCCCCAGCTGCATGTGCCAAGAGCCGCGGCGGCGGCACACGAGTCTCGATTCGATGTCCTGCCGCAACGACAGCGCAAGCAATTCAGACGCTTGCACCACGCCCTTAAAGTCGGTAATCGCGTTGCGGACCAGCAAGGGTTTCTTTTGCCAGAATCTTGACAAAAATTTCTCTCCGCTCAGCCCACCCAGCAGTTGCATTCTCATCGCCGCGATTATAGTCTGTTGATGCCTTGAAACCGGCGAGGAAAACTTGGAAAGCGCAGACCAAGCGTCGCTCAGGACGACCGAATGCCCGCCTGACGTGCTGCAAGCAGGGCAGCCTGCGCCGCTTTTCTCGCTTCCCGATGCTGACATGGAAACCGTGGACCTCGGCCAGTTCCGGGGCAAGAAGCACGTCGTGCTCTATTTCTATCCCAAGGACGGCACGCCCAACTGCACGCTGGAGGCCACCGATTTCTCCGACCACGAAGACGAGTTTTCACGCCACGACTGCGTGGTGCTCGGGGTGAGTCCGGACGATTGCCTTTGCCACGCCGGTTTCCGGGACCAGCACGGCGTTTCGATCCGGCTGCTCGCGGACACCGAGAGCGAGGTCTGCAGGAAATACGGCGTGGTGCACGAGAAAGAAGCCGCCGGATCCAGGAAATCCTGCATCACGCGCTCCACTTTCGTGATCGACAAGCAGGGCACGGTGAGGCACGCGTTCTACGGCGTCAATCCGCGCGGGCACGCGGCCCAGGTGCTGGACCTCGTCAGATCGCTGCGCTGACCGGGGTCGGGCCTCGAGCCGACCCGAGCACTTGATCATCGCGAAAAACACGGTCGTCTCGCTCGACGTCGAGCTGTCTGACATCTGGGGCAAACTGATCGAGCGCTCCGAGGAGCCTCTGCAGTACCTGCACGGCGGCTACGGGAACATCTTTCCGGTGGCGGAAACCGCCCTCGAGGGAAGGAAGGTCAAGGACCGCGTCGAAGTGCGTCTTGAGCCCGAGGATGCTTTCGGCGACTACGACGAAAACCTTCTGAGAGTCGAGCCGCGCAGCCGCTTTCCCGAGGTCCTCGAGGTCGGCATGCGCTTCGAGGGCGCTGCGGGCGGCGAAGACGAAAACCGGATCTTCACGGTCACCGACATGGCGGAGGACAAGGTCGTGCTCGACGCCAACCATGCGCTTGCCGGGATGGCGCTCAAGTTGTCCTGCACCGTCGTCGGGGTGCGCCCGGCCACCGAAGCCGAAATTCGAAATGGCTCGGCCGACGATCCCGAATCGGTGATCCTTCGCGTCCTGCCCTGAGGTTCCCCGGCGCTGCGCGTTTTCCCCTATCATTTGGCGCGGGCTTCGCGTCGCGGTCCGCGCGGAAATCGACGGAGAGGAGGGAAGGGCGGCATGCTGAGCGTAGTCTCGTATGGCCTCGGGACTCTGATCGGGTTCGGCCTGCTTGCGTTTCTGGTGATCGTCTTCATCCAGGACATCACGCAAAAGAAGCACACCGTTCTTCGCAACTATCCGGTCATCGGGCACCTGCGCTATCTGCTCGAGAAGCAGGGGGAGTACTTCAGGCAGTATTTCTTCATGAACGACCGCGAAGAACTGCCCTTCAACCGCGCCACTCGCGGCTGGGTCTACCGCCTCGCGAAGGCCGAAGGCGGCGTGATCGGCTTCGGCTCGACCAACAACACCAATGAGCCCGGCTCGATCCTGTTCGTCAACCATCCTTATCCGGTGCTGGAGGAGGACCGCCTGCCCACGCCGCCGCTCGCGATCGGCGAGAATTTCTGCAGGGAGCCGTTCCTCGGGAGATCGGTGGTCAACATCAGCGGCATGAGCTTCGGGGCGATCTCGGAACCCGCGGTGCGCGCCTTGTCGCGGGGCGCGGCGCTCGCCGGCTGCTGGATGGACACGGGCGAAGGCGGGCTCTCGTCCTTCCATCTGGAGGGCGGCTGCGACGTCATCATGCAGATCGGCACGGCCAACTACGGGGTGCGCAGCGGAGACGGAGGCTTTTCCCGGGAGCGGGCAAAGGAGGTCGCGGGGTTTCCGCAGGTGAAGGCGTTCGAGATCAAGCTCTCGCAGGGCGCGAAACCCGGCAAGGGGGGCGTGCTGCCGGCGGCGAAAGTGACCGAACAGATCGCGAGCATCCGCGGCATTCCGCCTTTCGAGGATTCGATCAGCCCCAACCGTCACCGCGATGTCGCCAACGTCGATCAGCTGCTCGACAAGATCGGACTTGTCCGTGACCTCACCGGCAAACCCGTGGGCGTGAAGACGGCGATCGGCGGCTGGCAGTTCATCAACGAGCTCTGCGATGCGATTCACCGGCGCGGCCTGGAGTACGCGCCGGATTTTCTCGCCATCGACGGCGGCGAAGGCGGCTCGGGCGCGGCGCCCCAGGCGCTGATGGATCACATGGCGCTTCCGATCGCCGAGGCCCTGCCACGCGTCATCGACTCGCTGATCGAGTCGGGCTTGCGCAACCGCATCCGCGTCATTGCCGCGGGCAGGCTCGTCACGTCCGCGAAAGCGGCGTGGGCGTTGTGCGCAGGCGCCGATTTCGTCAACACCGCGCGCGGCTTCATGTTCTCGCTCGGCTGCATCCAGGCGCTGCGCTGCCACCAGAACACCTGTCCCACAGGCGTGACGACGCACAACCCCCGCCTGCAGCGCGGGCTCGTGGTCGAGGAGAAATACCTGCGCGTCGCCAACTACGCGATGGGCATGAACAAGGAAATCGACATGATCGCGCACTCATGCGGATGTCGCCATGCACGCGACCTGAAGCGCGAGCACGTGCGCATCGTGCAAACCGCGGGCCACAGCGCAGCGCTCAACATCTTGTATCCGTACCCCGAGCCGAACACCAAGCGCAAGGCGGCCTGATCGCTCGGGCGGCGGTACTATTTCCTGTAGTCGCGGCAGGCGTCGAGCTGGGCACTGTATCGATGTGCTAGATTGCTCGCACCTTACCTCTCGTCAGGAGTCGATGATGAATCTCAAACGCGGCCTTGTCGTCGTGTCGCTTTTTGCCGTGTCGCTGCCCGTCGCGGCGAAAGACATAAATATCCAGCCTCTCAATCAAAGCGACTTCCATGCGCTTTCTGAGGATTTGGGCGCGGCGCTGTCGTACAAGCCGTTGACGCCCACCGCGCCCCTCGGCATTACTGGTTTCGATGTGGGAATCGCGGTGACCGGCACAAAGCTTCAGAATAGGGCTGTCTTCGCGAAAGCCGGCGCGGACATATCCAACGCGGCCGTGCCGTCGCTGCGGGTGCACAAGGGACTGCCTTTCGGCATCGACGTCGGTGTCATGGCGGGCGCTGTCCCCGGCACCAACATAAAGCTCTACGGAGGCGAGTTGCGTTACGCGATCGTCTCCGGCGGGGTAGCGATGCCCGCGATCGGCATCCGTGGAAGCTACACCAAGCTCACTGGCGTGGATCAGCTCGACTTCGATACCAAAGGCCTCGACCTCTCGATCTCGAAGGGCTTCCTGATGTTTACGCCCTATGCCGGGGTCGGCAAGGTATGGGCCTCGAGCACGCCCAATGGCATACCCGCGCTGTCGAAGGAATCCTTGTCTCTCAACAAGGTCTTCGTGGGCCTCAATATGAATTTCGGACTGACGAACCTCGCCTTCGAGGGCGATCGGACCGGCAAGGCCAGCAGCTACGGAGTGAAGCTGGGGTTTCGTTTCTAGCTGCGGAGGTTGAGAAGGACGCGCGCCCGGTCGATCACTTCGCTTGCGGTGATGCCGACCGGGCCGGCGCCTGACGCGACGAGAGCGTCCGCAGCCGCCCCGTGAAGGTATACACCGGCGAGGAGCGCCTGAAGAGGCTCGGCGCCCTGCGCAACGAACGCGGCGATCATGCCGCTCAGGGCATCGCCCATGCCGGCCGAGGCCATCCCGGGATTGCCTGAAGTATTGATCCAGAATTTCCCGTCCGGCGCGGCGATCACGCTGCCGTTGCCTTTCAGGACGACCAAGCTGCGATAGCGTTGCGCGATCGCCCTCGCCGAGGCGATGCGGTCCGCCTGCGCTTCACCGGTCGTTAGGCCCAGCAACCGCCCCGCCTCGGCAGGATGAGGCGTCAGGATGGCGGCGGCCTTGCGCTTTGCGAGCGACGCGGCGAGCGCTCGGCTTCCCGCGATCACGTTGAGCGCGTCGGCGTCGAGAACAAGGGGAAGCGGCGCAGCGAGCGCCGTGCGGAGCAGCTTCTTTGCCGAGTCGGCCTTCCCCAAACCCGGCCCGGCGACCAGGACGTCGGCCAATGCCTTCTCCAGGACCGCAGCGGGTTTTCGCAGCATCAGCTCCGGCTGCGTGTCGTCGACGTAAGGGGGGTGCGGAGTCAACAGCCCGAGATAGACGCGTCCGGCTCCGCACTTGAGCGCGGCGCGGCCGGCGATCACCGCGGCCCCGACCATTCCCGCCGCGCCGCCCAGAACGCCGACGCTGCCTGCTTGTCCCTTGTGGAAGTTTCTTGGCCGCGGCGCGATCGCGCGGCCCAGAATGTCCGCATCGAGGAGCATCCCCTCGGGTTCGAGCAGCCTGGCCGGATCGAGTCCGAGCGTGTCCAGTTTGAGTTCGCCGCAGTGATCCGGGCCGTCGAGCTACTGGCCGCCCCTGTGGCCGCCCAGTTCGA
>CAYQVE010000120.1:0-9490 GCA_964420785.1 uncultured Enterobacteriaceae bacterium
ACCGCAACATGATCGGCGCGGTGGTCGGCGTGCAGCCCTTCGGCGGCCAGGGCCTGTCGGGCACCGGCCCCAAGGCCGGCGGACCGCACTACCTCCTGCGCTTTGCGACCGAGCGCACGCTCACGACCAACACCGCCGCCATCGGCGGCAACGTCGAGCTGCTGTCCTGAAGCCCCGGCGGGTTGATTCACTTTGCGGTGTTGGGCGCCGAGCATCGGTCCTGAAGGGGGAAAATCATGGCCGAATACAAGGCAAAATGTTTTTGCGGCGCAGTTGAAATCACCGCGAGCGGCGAGCCCTTCGCGATGGGCTATTGCCACTGCGGGTCCTGCCGCCACTGGTCAGCAGGTCCCGTCAACGCGTTCACGCTGTGGCAGCCCGGGACGGTCAGGATCACCCGCGGTGCGGACAACGTCGGCACCTACAACAAGACGCCGATCAGCTATCGCAAGTGGTGCAAGAGTTGCGGCGGCCACCTGCTCACCGAGCATCCGACGCTGAAATTCACGGATGTATTCGCGGCCATGCTTCCGCAGCTCGAGTTCCACCCCGGCCTGCACGTGAACTACCAGGAGGCGGTGCTGCGGGTCAAAGACGGGCTGCCGAAGCTGAAGGACTTCCCGAAAGAGATGGGCGGCTCGGGCGAGACTCTGCCCGAGTAGCCGCGCGTCACGCGACGGCGCACGCGCGCTGAGCGCGCAGCCGGCGGTGGCTGGCCCGGTGCTATGGCCGCGTGGCCGGCGTCAGGTTCGCAGCCAGCCGTTCGGTCTCGGCAGCGCGCGCCGCGTCGCCGTTCTGAAGGTAGGCCTGGGCCAGCACGCGCAGACTCTTCGGGTCCCGTCCGGCCGATGCCCGCACCGCCCGGTCGGCGGTCCTGACCGCGGTTGCCGGGTCCCGCAATTCGGCAGGCTGGCAGGTGAGCAGGATGCGCGCGTACTGGGTCAGCTCGTCCGGGGTCGCGGTTGCGCGGTTCGCCAGATCCCGCGCGATCGTGACGCCGCGCGATGTCTGCGCTCTCGCCTCCGCCACTCGGCCCTGCTGAGTCAGGAGCGCGCCGGTCGCGACCAGAGTGTCCGCCAGCTGGCTGCGCGTGAACAGATTCGCCGGCGCGGCGGCAGAGAGCTTCTCAAGGATTGCGAGGGCCTGCCGGTACTCATCGAGCGCACCGCGCGCATTGCCGGTCTTGTTCAGCAGATCGGCCAGCGTCGTCAGGGACAGCGCAAAGTTCGCGCGCGCCTGGGCATTGTCCGGGTCGGCGGCCGCCAGGACTTGGTTGATCCCGGCCGCATTGCGCGCGTTCTGCAGCGCCGGTGTGAGATCGCCTCGCTGGCTCTCGAGATCGGCAAGTTTGCGGTAGCTCAAGGCCAGAATTCTTCGAAACCGGTCGTTCTTCGGATCCTCTGCGGCCAGCGATTGGGCACGCTGCAGCGCGCCGCTATAGTTCGTCAGCGCGGCATCCCGGTCCCCCTCGGCCTGCTGCATGTCGCCGATGCGGATGCGCATGACGGCCGCTCCGCCGCGTGCCTTCTGATCGCCGGGGTCTTCAACCGCCATGGCGTCGAAAACCCCTGCGCCCTTGCGATAACTGTCCAATGCTCCTGCACGGTCGCCGAGGTTCTGCAGTCCGCTGTGGCCCAG
Source organism: uncultured Enterobacteriaceae bacterium (assembly GCA_964420785.1). Classification (GTDB taxonomy): domain Bacteria; phylum Pseudomonadota; class Gammaproteobacteria; order Burkholderiales; family SG8-39; genus VBDM01. Next base: position 1,639 of record CAYQVE010000120.1, read on the forward strand.
CAGATCACCGAGTGACTGATAACTGTCGGCAAGCTGTACGCGCAGCTCCCGGTCGTGGGGCGTCCGCCCGACCAGCAGCGCGAAGATTTCTGCCGCCCTGTGCAGGTCGGCGGCACCGTCTGCGGGCCTGCCCAGCAGCGGCAACACCTCGCCGAGCGATTGATAGCTGCGTGCCAGGTACCGCTGTGCCTGCGCGTCGTTGCCGTCCGCGTCGGTCAGCCGTGCGCTGATCGCCAGTGCTTCACGGTAACTGTGCGCTGCGCCCTGCGTGTCGCCCAGGTTGGGCTCGTACGGATTCCCCTGCAGATCGCCCACTTTGAGGTAAGCCTCTGCCAATTCGCGCTGCAGGCTCCGGTCTCCCTGCGATTGCTGCGCCAGCTTGCGCAGGTACTCGAGCGCGCGCTGCACCAGAAGCTGGCGCGCCGGTGTGGCGCCGGGAAGGTTCTGGATGGAGCTGTTGAATTCGAACAGGAACGAAGTGGCCAGCTTGCGCACGTCGTTGAACTGCTGTTGCGCCCTGGCCCGTTCCGCGCGCGCCACCCGCGCCTGCCACCAGGTCCCCATGATGCCCGCCACGAGCGCCAGGGCGATGACCGCGCTGGCGGCCACTCCGGTACGGTGGCGGGCGAGAAACTTGCCCATCCGATAAGGCGCCGTATCGGGACGCGCAAGCACCGGCAGCCTGGCGAGGTACCGGCCGATGTCCTCCGAGAGCTGCTCAGCGGACGCGTAACGGCGTTCCGGCTCCTTGCGCAGCGCCTTCAGAACGATGTTGTCGAGGTCGCCCCGGAGGCTGCGGCCGAGTCTTTCGCCGGCGCCGCCACCCGGCCCCCGTGCCGCGGCAACACTGGGTCGCTCGGGCAGATCCTCGCACACCACTCGTTCCAGGGCAGATGCCGAGGACGTGCGTGCGCTGTACGGCGACTGTCCGCTCAGCAGCCGGTAGAGCAGCACGCCGAGCGAGTAGACATCGCTCGCGGTGGTCAGGGCCTCCCCGCGCACCTGCTCAGGGCTCGCGTATTCGGGCGTGAGCCGTCTCGCGACGGTCCGCGTCGCCTCGCTCGTCAGTGCTTCGGCCGCCAACAGCTTGGCGATGCCGAAGTCGAGCAGCCGGGGCACGCCGTCGCGGGTGACCAGCACGTTGCCCGGCTTGACGTCGCGATGGATTATGAGGTTCTGATGCGCGTAGTGCACGGCGGCACACACGCCCTGGAAGAGCCTGAGCCGCGCGGCGACATCGAGCGAGCGCGTATCGCAGTACCGGTCGATGGGCTCGCCTTCGACATAGTCCATGACCAGGAACGGCAGGCCGTCCTCCGTGGTTCCGCCATCCACAATCCGTGTGATGTTGGGGTGATCGAGCCGCGCCAGTATCTGGCGCTCGCCCTGGAAGCGCCGCGCGACGTCCTCGGCATCGAGGCCGAGCTCGACGACCTTGATGGCCACCAGCTTCTCGAATGCCTGGTCGGCGCGCGCGGCCAGGTACACCCGGCTCATGCCGCCGCGGCCGAGCTCCCGAACCACGCGGTACGGACCGATGCGCCGCCCCTCAGGCAGCCGCGCGGCGCGCTGCTCGAGGACCTTGATCGCGTCCTCGAACGCCGCGGCTTGAGTGCAGTCGAAATTACCCTGCTCGTACGCGGCCAGCAGCGAATCGACTTCACTGTGCAACTCGAGATCGCCATCGCAGACCGCATCGAGCCAGGCGGCACGTGTGTGCGGCTCGCAGTCGAGCGCGGACTGGAAGATTTCCTCGAGCCGCCGCCAGCGTTCAGCTTGCACGCTGCGACTCGGAAGCGATCTCGCGGCGCAGCCAGGCCTTGGCCATCCTCCAGTCGCGCGCCACCGTGGCCGGCGAGACGTTCAACACCTGCGCGGCTTCCTCCACCGACAGACCGCCGAAGTGCCGCAACTCGAAGATCCTGCCCTTGCGATGGTCGAAGGCCATCAGACTCTCGAGCGCCGAGTCGACCGCAATCAGCTCTTCGGCGCGATCGGCCGATATGACCGCGACGTCTTCCAGCGGGATGGCCGGCGCGCCGCCGCCGCGCTTCGCGCGGCATCGCGCCCGCGCGTAGTCGACCAGTACATGGCGCATGACCTGAGCGGCGATGGCGAAGAAGTGATCCCGCGTCTCGCCGCTCGCTTGCGGGTGATCGACGAGACGCAGATAGGCTTCGTGCACGAGCGCTGTGGTTTGCAACACGTGATCGGCCCGCTCGCCGCGCATGTAGCCCGACGCCAGCCGCCGCAGCTCCTCGTAAACGATGGGCACGAGCCGGTCGAAGGCTGACTGATTCCCAGCACGCCACTCGAGCAGCAGTCGCGTGGTTTGCCACGGGACTAACGCCTTGAAGCGTTTGGACTTATTCATACGGGGAGTCTTTCGCGCCCTTACCTCCGATTCTAGTCGCTGACAGGTTTTGTATCGAAGTGTCGCCTGTCTACTACGGGGGCAGCAACCTGCCGGCGCACCGGGGCGCTGCGAGCGCACCGTCGAGCGTGCTCGTCGCGAGCGCCGCGGTCCGCGAACCGGCGGCTGAAGGCTTCCAAACGATCAGGGACCGGAAAAGATATGAAAAACAGTAGCTTGGTATTGGGGGTACTCGCGGTCGCGGCACTCCTTGCAGGTTGCGCCGGCGGGGGTGGCGGCGGGCATCACGGCGGCGGGGGCGGGGGCGGTGGTGGTGGTGGTGGCGGCGGCAACAACAACCCCGTACCGACCATCGGAAACATCATGCCGGGGACCGGTTTCACCGCCGACTCCTCGGCACAGGCCGCTGCGCAGACCATGACCATCAACGGGACGAATTTCGTCAGCACGACCAGCGTGCTGTGGAATGGCGTGCCCCTGATCGGCGTCAGCGTGGCCAGCAACGCGCAGCTCACCGTGCCGGTGCCCGCGGCCGACCTGCAGATCTCGGGCACCGCCACCGTCGTGGTGTCGAATCCGGCGCCCGGGGGCGGCAGTACGAGTCCCGTGGTGGTGAACATCAATCCGCCGACGCCCGCCAGCCCGGTGCTCATGCCCACGAATGCCAACGCGCTGAGCGGCGGCTTCCAGTTGAATGTGAACGCGACCAACGTGCTCTACAACTCGGTGCTCGTATGGAATTACAACACCCCCAACTCGGTTGTGCTCAGGACGAGTCTCATCACTCCGCCCAACTCCAGCGGCGGCACCGGCACGCTGGCCGCCGTGGTCAGCAACAGCCTGATCTCCACTCAGGGTGCCGTGCCCATAGCGGTCGTGAATCCCAATGCCGACGGCTCCTTCGGCAATGCGATCTCGCCGAGTGTCAACTTCACCGTTGGCGCGGCGACCGTGACCGCCTGCCTGCTCGCGGGCGCAAACACCCCTTACTTCAATTTCGCCTTCCTGGCGACGGGTTCGGATGTGAACGGCGCGGCCGCGATGACCGGAAGCTTCCAGATCGACCACACCGGGGCGATGGTCAACGCTGCTGGCCCACCGGTGATCAACAGCTTCACCGATTTCAAGGACCCGGCGAATCTGTTCGCGGTCAACAACAGCGGGACCCTCGGGCGCATGAGCGGCGCGGCGGGGAGCTGTGCCGATGCCGCGGGTGTGCCGGGCGTGGGCAAGGTGCAATTCACGGTGGCCGGCATTGCCGGCGACACCTTCACACTGAACTACACGCTGCGCGGGGACGGCTTCCGCGGACGCATCACGCTGACGGACACGTTGTATGGACTGAAGGCGACTGGTGAGATCCAGATTCAGTACAACCCGACCGCGTTCAACCTCGGCAGCTTCGCGTTCGGTCTGCTCGGACAGAATTCGGCAGCCGCGCGCTATGCGGTGGTTGGGGCGATGTGCACCAGCTCGCCCGTATTTCTGCAGGCTGACTTCGACGACAACGGAACCCCAGGCACCGCCACGGCGAGCGGCTGGTCGTTGAACCCGGGTGACGCGACCACCGGGCGCACGACCACGACGTCGCTTGCCTTCACCAATGGCCGTACGCTCAACCTGACTCTCTACGGCGTCGGCGGCGGCAAGGCCTACGCCGTGGAGTCGAGTCCGATCGCCACCAGCAGCCAGGTGCTGAGCGGGGTGATCACCGGCTTCAAGGGTCAGTACTGTCTCGCGACGGGCAACGGCGGCAGTTTCGACAACACCGCGCTCACGAACTCCGTCTTCGGCATCGGCAGCCAGGTCACGGGCAACGCGCTCGCCGTGCTCGGGGTGGTCAACAACATCACGCCGGCAGGCGGCGCGTCGTGCGCCGCAGGACAGGGGACGGCCAGCCTGATTGCTGATGAGAATGTCAACGGCACCCACGGCATGATCCCCGTCACGCCCGCCTGTTATTCGGTATCCACGCAGGGCCGTACCGTCCTCATCTTCACCGATCCTCTGACCACGAAGCCCTCGGGTGGCACCTTCTACCTCGACGGCGTCGGCAACGGCTTCCTGATCGGGCAGGGCAACGCAATTCCGTACGGCTTCGTCGCGCTCCAGGCCGGGCCGCCGCTGCCGCCGATCGGCGGCAACTACGGGCTCGCCCCGTTCGACTTCCCGGGTGGAACACTGCTGCCGGCCACGAGTGTTGCCATCAGCCCGGCGACGGCCACGAGCGGCACCATCACCGACAATGCGAACGGCAACACGACCACGGCGCCCTACACGCTTGACACCAACACCGGCCGGGGTACGGCGGTGATGAGCTCCGCGACGACCTTCGGGGATACTCAGGTGGCATTCTACGAGCTCGGCCGCAAGCAGCTGTACTTCATGGATCAGACCTCCGCCAATCCGGTTATCGGTGGCCTGACCCGCTAGAGCGGCACATCACCCTTCGAGGTACAGCTCATGAAGTGCCCGTCACAGTGCGCAGGTTCATGCGTCGCGTGGGTGGTGGCGGCGGCGGTGGGGGTGGTGGACCGCTGACGGTCGCGATTGGACTTGCCTCCGTCGTGCCCGGCAACCTGGTGTCCGGCAAGAGCGGCACCATTAGCGTCACGGTCCAGAATACCGGCAACGTCGCCACGACCTCGAGCAGCACCACCGTCACCGCGACGCTCCCCACGGGGCTCACTTACGCGTCGGCCGCCGGGACGGGCTGGAGCTGTGCTGCGAGCGGCGGCGCCAACGTCAGCTGCAGCACGAGCGCGCTGATCGCCGCGAACTCCGATGCGAGCCTACTGACGCTCACCATTGTCATCGGGGCGAGCGCCAGCGGTCCGGGCGTCATCACGTTTGCCGTCACGAATCCGCAGGGCACCAACGCGATGAGTCAGCTGCCGATGGCCTTCAACATCCTGTACACGGTCGGCGGGAGCGTGCAGGGGCTCAACGCGAACGGACTGGCGCTCAGCGACAACGGCGGTGACCAGCTGGGCGTGGGCGCGAACGGACCGTTCACGTTCGCTGCCGCGCTGCCGAACGGTGCGACGTATGCCGTGGCGGTTGCGACGCAGCCGGCCGGACAGAGCTGCCAGTTGCAGAACGCCACGGGGACGATCATCGGCGGCAATGTCACCGGCATTGGCGTGAGCTGCGTCACCCCGAGCGGCCACTACGCCTTCGTGGGCAACAAATTCTCCAGCACCGTGTCCGTGTATCTGATCGGTGTGGACGGAGCGCTCGCCCAGATAACCGGGTCGCCCTTCGCAGCGAAAGGCGTGTTCTCGATGGCAATCAATCCTGCCGGTACGCTGCTGTACGCAACCAATTACGGGCCCGACACGGTCACCGGGCTCGGCGTCGCGAGCGGCGTTCTCACTCCCGTCGCCCAGGCGCCGGTGGCAGTCGGCACCAATCCGACGTCGGTGGCAATCGACCCGGGCGGAAAGTTTCTGTACGTGGGTAATCTCAACTCTAACAACGTCTCGGCATTCACGGTCAATTCCGCCACCGGCGCGTTGACCGCCGTGAGCGGCTCACCCTTCGGCCTTCCCGGCGCAGGAGTCTGGATCGGCATCGCTCCGGTCGCCAACCACCTGTATGTCACCGGCACCGGAGTATCGGGGTTCAGTCTCGATCCGGGCACGGGTGTCCTGACTCCCATTGCCGGATCGCCGTTTTTCGATCCGGTGGGTGGCAATCCAACCGGCATCGGCATCGATCCGGCTGGCAAGTACGCCTACGTAGCCAACAATATCACCGACAACATATCGGTGTTCGCGATCAACAGTGCCACCGGGGCGCTGACCGTGAGTACGCCGTACGCAACCGGAACCGGAACAGGCCCTTATGACGCGGTGATCGACCCGGCGGGTACGTGCCTCTACGTCAGTCTCAGGACTGCCGGAACCGTCTTCGCCTTCGCGATCGGTGGGCTCGGCAGTCTCGGCTCGGTCAACTTGGGAGTGCCCGCCGGCAGTTCGCCGCAGCAGATCGCCATGGACCCGACGGGTAAGTTCGTCTAGGTTGCGAACGAGGGCTCTAACAACGTGTCCGCTTACTCGATTGCAGCGGGCTGTCAGCTGACGGCGCTGCCTGGCTCGCCGTTCGCAGCGGGGAACGGCGCCCAATCGATCGTGCTGTATTGAGCAGAGGCACAAGGACCTGTCTCCAATATACCGGCTCAGCCCGTTCCCTCCGCCGTCCGCAGCTGCTCGATGAGCGCCTCGATTGAGGCGAGCGGCGCCGAGCAGGTGCTGCCGCGGCAGAGGTAGGCGACGACCTCGCCTCGAGGTGCCTTGTCCGCAAGCCCCGGAGGGAGATCCTTCGCCTCCGCAGGGATCGCGAGCACCAGCCGCCGCGGCGCATACACCTTTCTCAGCTCCCTCCGCCAGCTCTCGAGCACGGCGGGCGCGCCGCGGATGATGACGGTGTCCGGCGGTTGCAGCAGCTCCTCGAGCGCCGTGAGCAGGCTCATATGCGACTGCGGATACCTCGCGAGCGCCGTCCACGCCGCGCGGACTGTCCTCTCGGCCGCCGCGAGGTAGCGCGGCTCGCCGAGGAGGTATCCGAGGCGCAGCAGCACGCTGGCGGCGACGCCGTTGCCCGAAGGCGTGGCGTCGTCGCCAAAGCTCTTCATGCGATGGATCAGGGTCTCGTGATCGTCGGAGGTGAAATAAAAGCCCCCCGCCGGATCGTCCGCAAAGTGCTTCAGCACCACCTCGGCGAGCTGCTGCGCAAACTCGAGCTCCTCGCGGCGGAAACGCAGCTGCTGGAGCTCGAGCACCGCATCGGCGAGAAACACGTAGTCGTCGAGGTAGGCGTTGAGGTGCGCCCGGCCCTCCATGTACGTGGCGAGCAGGCGCCCGTCGCGCCAGAGCCTCGCGCGGACGAAATCGAGCGCGCGCGAAGCAGAGGTCACGAGGTCATCGTCCCCGAGCGCGCGCGCGGCCACCGCCATGCCGCGGATCATCAACGCGTTCCAGGAGGTCAGGATCTTCTCATCGCGCGCCGGGCGCACGCGCTGTGCGCGGATGCCGAGGAGCTTCTCGCGGGCTGAGCTGAGCAGCGCCTCGACCTCCCCCACAGTGCGACCTGCCTGCCGGGCAATGTCCGCGGTGTCGGCGGCGACGCGCAGGTGCCAGCGGGCCTCGAAGTTCGCTTCCCCGTCGAGGCCGAAGCGCGGCGCAAACACCGCGAACTCCTCCGCGCTCAGCGCTTTGCGGACTTCCTCACGGTCCCAGACGTAGAACTTCCCCTCGTGGCCCTCCGAGTCGGCATCGAGACTCGAGTAGTAGCCGCCCTCGGGGGATTGCATCTCGCGCAGCGTCCAGTCGGCGATCGAGCGGGCCACGCGCGCGTGCGATGGATCGCCGGTGACGAGCGCCGCCTGCGCGTACAGCGCGAGCAGCGCGCCGTTGTCGTAGAGCATCTTCTCGAAGTGCGGGATCATCCAGTGCTCGTCGACCGAGTAACGGCAGA
>CAYQVE010000121.1:0-9468 GCA_964420785.1 uncultured Enterobacteriaceae bacterium
GCATCGCGAAAGACCTGTTCGCGCTCAATCGGCCTTTCTCATGGTCTGATGCTGAACCACTGCCGGACAAGATCAGACCATATCAACACCTCATGATCCGCGTCGACGAAAAACAGCTCGACGCGCTGTTCGAACCGCCATCGGAGAAATCCGCGATGACCACACCTCAAACTCCATCGACAGATGGAACGATCTCCATCGACGATTTTTCCAAGATCGATCTGCGCATCGCGAAAATCGTCAAAGCCGAGCACGTCGACGGCGCCGACAAGCTCTTGAAGCTCACGCTCGACATCGGCGACGGGACGCGCACGGTGTTCGCGGGCATCAAGTCGGCATACGATCCTGCGAAGCTCGAAGGCCGGCTCACGGTGATGGTGGCGAATCTCGCGCCGCGCAGGATGAAGTTCGGCATTTCCGAAGGCATGGTGCTCGCCGCTTCCGGGGACGGGCCGGGTCTGTTCCTTCTTTCTCCCGACAGCGGCGCACAACCGGGGATGAAGGTGAAGTAGGGATGGACGTCCTGTCGTCGCCGCTAGTAGGCTCGTTGCTCGTCGCGGTGGCCTGGCTTGTCGCGGCGGTCGCAGGACTGATTCCGGCCGGGAACGCCGGCTTCGCCAGGCGGTTCGCCTTTCCGCTGGGCGCGGCGGCCGGCGTCGTGCTCGCGGCATTGGGCCTCCAGTCAGTGTGGCTCCCCCCGCAGACCATGACGCTGCCGCTCGGGCTGCCCGATCTCCCATTCCACCTGCGCATCGACCCTCTCGCGGGATTCTTCCTGATGCTGCTCGGCTCGGTCTCGGCCGGCATTTCCATATACGCCGCCGGCTACTTCCGCGAAGAGCCCTCGGGACGGCTCATCCTCATCTGCCTCCAGTACCACGTGTTCCTCGCGAGCATGGCCTTCGTGTTGCTCGCCGACGACGCGTATCTCTTCATGGTGGCCTGGGAAACGATGGCGCTGTCCTCGTATTTCCTGGTCATCACCGACCACCAGCTGCCGGCGATCCGTCGCGCGGGGTTCCTGTATCTTCTGATCGCGCATCTTGGAGCGATCGCGATCTTGCTGTGCTTCGGCGTCCTGCACGGGGGCCGCGGCGACTACAGTTTCGACGCGCTGCGCGCCGCCCAGCTGCAGCCCGCGTGGGCGAACGTGGCGTTCGTGCTCGCGTTTTTCGGTTTCGGCGCCAAGGCGGGGATGATTCCCCTTCACGCCTGGCTGCCGGAGGCGCACCCGGCCGCGCCCTCGCCGGTGTCGGCCCTGATGAGCGGCATCATGATCAAGACGGCGATCTACGGCATGGTCAGGGTGATCTTCGACCTCATTGGCGGAATGAGCGGCAATGTCCGCTGGGAATGGGGCATGGTCGTGCTCGTCGTCGGCGCGGGCACGACGCTCTTCGGCGTGCTCTACGCCCTGGTGCAGCACGACTTGAAGCGCCTGCTCGCCTATCACTCGGTCGAGAACATCGGCATCATCCTGCTCGGACTCGGCATGGCCATGGTCTTCATCGGCTTCGGCCATCCGGCGGCCGGCGTGCTCGGCCTGATCGCCGCGCTCTACCACACGCTCAACCACGCCGTGTTCAAGGGCCTCCTGTTTCTCGGCGCGGGCTCGATCCTGCACTCCACGGGAATGCGCAATCTCAACGACATGGGCGGCCTGATCCGCGGCATGCCGAAGACCGCGTTCTATTTCCTGATCGGCGCGCTCGCCATCTCGGCCCTGCCGCCGCTCAACGGCTTCGTCTCGGAGTGGCTGACCTTCCAGGCCGCGCTGCAGGCGACGGTCCTTCAGCACGGCGTTGTGCGCAGCCTCCTGCCGCTTTTCGCCGCGACGCTCGCCCTCGCGGGAGCGCTCACGGCGATGTGCTTCGTCAAGGTCTACGGAATCGCCTTTCTCGGCCGGCCGCGCGAGCCGGCCAATCGATCGCCTCTGCCCCACGCCGGCGACGCCGGGCCGATGGAACGCTACGGCATGGCCTGGCTTGCGGCCGGCTGCTTCGTGCTCGGGCTCTTCCCGAGTTCCTTTCTGCTGATGCTGAACCGTGTCGGCGTCTCGCTGACCGGGCACGGCTTGTCCGACGATGCGCTTCTCGGCTCGGGTTGGCTCTGGCTCGTGCCCACGGCGGTGGGGCAGGCAAGCTATTCGCCGGTGATATTTTTCGTCGTGATAGTAACCGTAACTCTGCTCGCCTTCCTGCTGGTGCGCCGCTTCTACCACGGCCGCCTGCGCTTCTCCGATCCCTGGGACTGCGGTTATCCCGAGCAGACTCCGCGCATGCAGGACACCGCGGATGCCTTCGGCCAGCCGATCCGCCACGTGTTCGGACCGATTTACCGCGTGGACCGCCGGCTGCCCGGTCCCGAGGACGCCGAGCCCAGATATTCGCTACAGGTCGAGGACCGCCATTGGCATTGGCTCTACCTGCCCGTGGCGCGCGCGGCCGAATTCGTCTCCTCGAAGATCGCGCTCTTGCAGCAGGGCCGGATCAGCATCTACCTGCTCTACAGCTTCATCACCCTGATCGCGCTCCTGGTGTTCGTGCGATGAACAGCGCTCCCGGCATCGCTTTCCAGATCCTGCAGTCGGTGTTCGTCGTGCTCGCCGCACCGCTTCTGACGGGCTGGGTGAACCAGTGCCGTGCCTGGCTGCAGAACCGCTCGGCGCCTTCCATTCTGCTGCCGTACTTCACGCTTGCGAAGCTGTTCCACAAGGACGCGGTGTTCGCGCACGACGCATCGCCGATTTTCCGCTGGACGCCGTACATTCTGTTCGGCTGCATGTGGCTCGCCGCGGGCATCGTTCCGGTGCTCGCGACCGGCCTCCCCTTCGCGCCCGCAGCGGACATCATCGCACTGGTGGGCGTTTTCGCCCTCGCGCGCATGTTCTCGGCGCTCGCGGCGATGGACATAGGCACCGCGTTCGGCGGCCTGGGCGCGCGGCGCGAGATGCTGATCGGCTTTCTCGCCGAGCCCGCGATGCTCATGACGCTGTTCACCGCGGCGTTCATCTCCGGCTCGACCCAGCTCACCACCATCGTCGACACCCTCGCGCACCGCGAGTTCGCTCTCTACCCGAGCCTCGCCTTCGCGGCGGTCGCCTTCCTCATGGTGCTCCTCGCGGAAAACGCCCGCATCCCGATCGACAACCCGGCCACCCATCTCGAGCTCACCATGGTTCACGAAGCGCTGATCCTCGAGTACTCCGCGCGCCACCTGGCGCTGATCGAGTGGGCGGTAGCGATCAAGCTCTTCGCCTACATGACCATCGGCATCGCCCTGTTCGCGCCCTGGGGAATCGCCGGCGCCGGCGACTGGTCGGCGCTGCCGTACGCGTTCGCCGCGCTCGCGGGAAAGCTCGCGCTCGCCGGGGCGGGCCTCGCGCTGATCGAGACGCTGCTCGCGAAGCTGCGCCTGTTTCTCGCGCCGGAGTTCCTGTCCACGGCGTTCCTTCTCGCCGTGCTCGGCATGCTCACGCATTTCCTGGTGAAGGGCTGACGTGGGAATCCCGCTTCTCGGCCAACTGGTCAACGTGCTCGCTGCGTTCCTCCTGCTGATCGCGTTCGCGATGCTGTCGCAGCGGCGCGTGCTCACGCTCATCAAGCTCCTCGCCTGGCAGGGCGCCGCGCTCGCCACCTCCACGGCCATCGTCGCCTGGTCGACCGGGCAGACGCACCTCTATTACTCGGCCCTCATCACCGTGCTGCTCAAGGTGATCCTCATCCCCTGGGTGCTGCACCGCCTGATCGACCGCCTGTTCGTGCGCTGGGACATCGAGACCCTGATCAATATCCCGACGACCATGCTGATCGGGATCGGGCTGGTGATATTCGCGTTCGCCCTGGCCACCCCGATTTCGCAGATGGCGACCACGCTCACGCGCTCGACGCTGGGGATCGCCCTCGCGAGCGTGCTGCTTTCCTTCCTCATGATGATCGTGCGCCAGAAAGCGGTGCCGCAGGTCATCGGATTCCTGGCAATGGAAAACGGTCTTTTCTTCGCCGCCACCAGCGCCACTTACGGCATGCCGCTCGTGGTGGAGCTGGGCGTAGCGCTCGACGTGCTGGTCGGCACCTTCATATTCGGAATATTTTTCTTCCATATCCGCGAGCGCTTCGACAGCCTCGACATCCGGCATATGGAAAGGCTCAAGGAGGACTGAGTGGAAATCGCGCTCGTCCTCGGCGTTCCGCTCCTCGGCGCGCTGCTGCTCGCCCTCGCCGGCCACCGGGGCTGGGCACCCGAGCTGAACGCGACGATGAGCTTCGCCACCTTCTTCGCCACCGCGCTGCTCACGGCCAGAGTCATCGCTGGCGGGACGCTGGTCTGGCTGGACGAGCGATTCATCGTCGATCCGTCGAACGTGCTTCTCGTGGCCCTGGCGGGTCTGCTCAAGGAACAGTTTTTCGTCGATCCGTTCAACGTTTTCCTGGTCGCGCTCACCGCCTTCGTCGGGTTTACCACGGCCCTGTTCTCGCGACCCTACATGCGCACCGAGCAGGACCACGGCCGAGTCAACGCGGCGCGGCTGCGGCTCTACCACAGCATGTACCAGCTGTTTACCTTCACGATGCTCTTGTGCCTGCTCTCGAACAACGTGGGCGTGATGTGGGTGGCGATGGAGGGCGCGACACTCTCGACCGTGCTGCTGGTGAGCCTGTACCGCACCCCCGCGAGCCTCGAGGCGGCGTGGAAATATTTCATCCTGTGCTCGGTCGGCATCGCGCAGGCGCTATTCGGCACCATCCTGCTGTATTTCGCCGCCGAGAAGGTGCTCGGGCCGGGCGGCGACGCGCTGCTCTGGACGCATCTGCACGAGGTGCGTGGCGAGCTTGAGCCGACGGTGCTTTCCCTCTCGTTCGTGTTCCTGCTGGTCGGCTACGGCACCAAGGTGGGCCTCGTGCCGCTGCACAACTGGCTGCCCGACGCGCACGCCGAGGGCCCGACGCCGATCTCGGCGGTGCTCTCGGGGTTGCTCCTGAACGTCGCGCTTTACGCGGTGGTGCGCAGCAAGGTGCTCGTCGACGGAGCGCTCGGGCGCAATTTCTCGGGCGGACTGATGATGGGCTTCGGGCTGCTCTCGGTCGTCGTCGCGGCGTTTTTCCTTTCCAGGCAGCGCGATATCAAGCGCATGTTCGCCTATTCGTCCGCCGAGCACATGGGCATCATGACCTTCGCCTTCGGCATGGGCGGAGCGGTGGCGGCGTTCGCGGGCCTCTTGCACATGACCGTGCACTCGCTCACCAAGAGCGCGATCTTCTTCACCGTCGGTCACGCCTCGCAGGCCGCCGGGACGCAGAACATGGACTCGATCCGCGGGCTGATCCAGACGAGCCCGACCATAGGCTGGGGCCTCGCGCTCGGGAGCCTTGCGATCCTCGGGCTTCCGCCTTTCGGCGTGTTCACGAGCGAGTTCATGGTGCTTACGACCGCGATGCACGAGCACTCCTGGGCGACGCCTCTCCTGCTGGTCGCGCTGGTCGTCGCCTTCGCTTCCGTTTTCGGCAAGGTGCAGCCGATGGTGTTCGGCGAAACCACGGCGCAGCGGCTGCCGCGCGGGCCGGCGCTCGTGCCCGTGTTCACGCACCTCGCGATCGTGCTCGCATTGGGCCTCTACATTCCACCCTATCTCGTCGGCTGGTATCGTCAGGCGGCGGCGCTGATCGGTTGATCATGAGCAAGGCATTCAAGGATCTGGGACTCGACGCCACGCCGCTTGCCGCCGCGATGCCCGCGTTCTGCGCCTCGATCCCGGCGGACGGGCTGCGCGGCGCCTGCGAGCAGGCCCGGGCGCGCAAGGCGCGTCTAGTCGCGCTGTGGGGCAGCGACGAGACCACGCGCCGCGCCGGCTACGCGCTGCACCTCGCGCTCGGCTTCCCCTCGGGCCTGCTCTGGGTGAGCGTGCCGCTTTCGCGCGAGGACCCGCACTATCCCGGAATCGCCGACATCTACCCGAGCGCGAACCGCATGCAGCGCGCCACGGCCGACCTGCTCGGAATCATCCCTTCCGCGGACGCCGACCGGCGCAAGTGGCTGCGCCACGGAGCCTGGCCCGAAGGCGCGTTTCCCCTCCGCAAGAACGCCGAGGCCGCGGCCCGCCTCGCTCAAGGCCAGGACCGCTATCCGTTCATACCGGTCGAGGGCGAAGGCGTGCACGAGATCCCGGTCGGTCCGGTCCACGCCGGCACGATCGAGCCGGGGCACTTCCGTTTCTCGATCGTCGGCGAAAAGATCCTGCGGCTGGAGGAACGGCTCGGCTACACGCACAAGGGCATCGAGAAACGCTTCGAGCAGATGACGCTGGAGCAGGGGGCGAAGCTCGCCGGCCGCGTCTCCGGCGACTCCACGGTCGCGTACGCCTGGGCGTACGCGATGGCCGTCGAAGGCGCCACCGGGACCGAGCCGCCGTCCCGGGCGCTTGCACTGCGCGGCTTCCTGCTCGAGCTCGAGCGCATCGCCAACCACCTCGGCGACCTGGGCTATCTCGGGAACGACGTGTCTCTTTCGTTCGGGTTTTTCCAGTTCTGGCGGCTGAAGGAGGACCTGCTGCGGACCCACGCACAACTCCTCGGCCACCGCTACCTGATGGACGCTGTCGTTCCCGGCGGCGTCGCGAGGGATCTGCCGCTCGCCGCCGGCGAATCCCTGATCGCGCGCCTGGCGGGAATCGAGCGCGAGGTCGCAAGCCTGAAATCGATCTACGACGAGCACGCGGGCGCACAGGACCGCTTCATCATGACCGGGCAGGTGACGCCCGAGCTCGCCGAGCGCATGGGCCTCACCGGACTTGCCGCCCGAGCGAGCGGAATCGCGCACGACCTGCGCGTCGATTACCCGATCCCGCCCTGGCAGCAGCTCGATCCGCGTGCGGCTTCGCACACGCGCGGCGACGTCGCCGCGCGCGTTGCGGTGCGCTTCGAAGAGATCTTCGAATCGATGCGCCTCGTACGGACGCTCGTGCAGCAGCTCCCCGACGGAGACATCCGCGTGCCGCTCGGGGCGGCTGCAGCGGGCGCGCGCGGCATCGGCTGGGTCGAGGGCTGGCGCGGAGAGGTGCTGATCGCGCTGGAGACCGCAGCGGCGAACCGCATCCACCGCCTGCATCCGCACGATCCGTCCTGGCAGAACTGGCCGCTCCTCGAGCACGCGGTGCACGGGAACATCGTTCCGGACTTCCCGCTCATCAACAAGTCGTTCAACCTGAGCTACAGCGGAGTGGATTTGTGAAATGTACCAACTGCTGAAACAAATCGCCAAGACCGGGATCGTCAGCGAGCCCGCCCCGCTTCCGGACTCTGCACTGCGAGCGCTCGAGCAGCGGCTCGGGCGGGTCATTCTCGAGCACTTCGGCCGCGCGCTCGCGATCCGTCACGTGGATGCCGGCTCGTGCAACGGCTGCGAGCTCGAGATCCACGCGATGAACAGCCCCTACTACAATCTCGAAGGTCTCGGCATCAAGTTCGTGGCGAGCCCGCGCCACGCCGACATGCTCCTGGTGACCGGCCCCGTGTCGCGCAATATGGAGACCGCGCTCAAGCGCACCTGGGAAGCCACTCCCGACCCGAAGCTGGTGGTCGCGATGGGCGACTGCGGTTGCACGGGAGGAATCTTCGGCGAGAGCTACGCGAGCTGCGGCCGGGTCTCGAACGTGATCCCGGTGGATGTCGCCGTTCCCGGCTGCCCGCCCACCCCGGTCGCGATCCTGCAGGGAATTCTCACCGCGATAATGCCGCGCCGCTGAACCAATGGAACTCTCTCTCGCGTTCATCGGCTGGTTCTTCACGCTCACTTCGGCCGGCGCGCTCGTTCTGGGGGCCGCGCTGATCGCGATGCTCGCGACCGCGGGAGATCTGGAGCGGCGCTACCTCGCCTACAGCATTTGGAACGATGTGGTGCTCGCGGCGATCTGGGTGCTGGGGCTCGCCGGAGGAATCGGCGTGATCCGCCTGCAGCCGTGGGGAAGATACCTGCTGGAGCTCTTCTGCTGGGCGCTGGTCGTGCTGCTGCCACTTTCCGCGGCTTCGCGGCTTTACGCTCTCAGACAGCCCGACCCAGGACGGCCCCCGGTCAATTGGCTGGGCGCCATCGCGGGCATCACGCTGATCCTGATTCCGGTCATCGCGATCTGCGCGGCGACCATCGTGACTCTGCGCAGCCCCGAGGCGATGAAAGCGTTTTCCTGACCGGCTCAGGGTTTCAGGTAGGCGTAGCCTTCCTTTTGCTGCAGATGCGTGATCTGCACCACGCCCGAAGGCACGAACTCGACGCCGAGGATGAACTGGTCCTTCTTCAGTTTGCGGTTGCGCAGCGTGATCTCGCACACCTGGAACTTCACGCCCTTGCCCATCAGATCCTGCACGCGCGCGTCGAAGGGGCCCAAGCGGTCTTTGGCTCCTTCCATCAGGAAATCGACGCCGTCGGCGTGGGTCACCGCAATGAGCCTCGCCTTGGGATCGACTTCGAGATGGTTGTTGATGTTGCGCAAGCCCTTGGTCGCCTGCTCGACACCGCTGTCGAAGTGGTAGACGGCTTTCTCCTGTCCCCAGGAGGCTGCCGAGGCGAGCGAGAGCGTCAATACGGCGAGCAGGTTCGCGGTGAGCGTCACGTCGGACTCCTTTCACTCGATAGGCCCGGTACACTGTACGCGAATCGCGCCAAACTGGAAAATCCATTCATGGCGAAATTTCCCTGGACTTCATCGACGTTCGCGGTCCGCGCGACGATGGGAGCCTTGCGCGCGGGAGCCCTCGCCCTCCTCGTCGGGACCGGCGCGCATGCTGAGGAATTGAACGCGGCGCTGAACGAAACGGTCATCACGGTCACGAAGCAGGGGATCGTCTTTACCGCCAGGCTCGAAACCACGGTCTTCAAGCCGGCGGGCGACGGCCCTTTTCCCATCGTCGTGATCAATCACGGCAAGTCTCCCGGCGATGTGCGCCATCAGGGCCGCTATCGTCCCCTGATGGCGGCCCGCTACTTCCTGCAGCGCGGCTACGTCGTCGTCGTGCCGATGCGGCAGGGATTCTCGAACTCGACCGGAAACTACATCGACGCGGGCTGCAACATAGAGAGCAACGGCCGCGAACAGGCCGAGGACGTCCGGGCCGTCCTCGATTACGTCACCTCGCAAGCCTACGCGGACAGGAACAAGATCCTGGTGCTGGGCCAGTCACACGGCGGGTGGACGACGCTCGCCTTCGGCACGCTCAACTATCCCGGCGTGAAGGGACTCGTCAATTTCGCCGGTGGGCTGCGACACGACTCCTGCGGACCCTGGACGGCCAACTTGGTGAACGCCGCCCGCACCTATGGCGCCGAAACGACGGTCCCTTCACTGTGGTTCTACGGCGACAACGACAGCTACTTCGGGCCGACGACCTTTCGCCTGATGCACGCGGCGTACATTTCCGCCGGTGCAAGGGCGCGGCTGGTCGCCTTCGGCAAGCTCGGCAGGGACGCCCACCTGAT
>CAYQVE010000122.1:0-9392 GCA_964420785.1 uncultured Enterobacteriaceae bacterium
TCAGATATTCGCTTCCAAGCGAAAAACGCAAGAGCGAGCCGTCCCTGGGCGTGCCCACGAGCTTCAAGAGATTGACGATCTGCTGCGAAGTCATCGGGGATACCGGCATGCTGGCGCTGCCCAGCCGAGCGCGGATATTATATCCGCTTGCCTCCCGCGGACTTCATGCTCAATATGACACGATCGACGATTTCCACGTTGGACGCTCCGGCCGCTATCGGTACTTACTCCCAGGCAGTGCGCGTGGGCGACACGCTCTATCTTTCCGGCCAGATCGGACTGGACCCGGCAACCGGGGGACTCGTGGACGGAATCGAGAACCAGATCCATCGCGTTTTCCGCAACCTGAAGGCGGTGGCGAAGGCCGGTGGCGGATCGCTCGACGACGCGGCCAAGCTCACCATCTACCTCACCGACTTGTCGTATTTCGCTCGCGTCAACGAGATCATGCCCCAATACTTCGACAAGCCGTATCCGGCTCGTGCCGTGGTCGGCGTGGCGGCGCTTCCGCGCGGCGCACTGGTCGAGGCCGACGCGATTCTCGCCCTTCAGGATTGAGGACTGGAGATCGAGGGATCGGTGTGCGGAAGGTTTCGAGCCGGACATCGAGGGCAGGGGTTTCTTCGAAATCGCGGGTTGACCAAAAATCCTCCAGAGCCCTCAACGCTCGACCCTCGATCTTCAATCCTCGACCTTCTGGCAGCCGGGCGGTCGCTGCGAAGATCGCCAAACTCGGTATCAATCGCGAGTTCGATCTGGTGCTGCACCTGCCGTTGCGCTACGAGGACGAGACGCGCGTCACGCCGATCGCGAATGCGCCTGCCGGTTTGCCTGTCCAGGTGGAGGGCAGGGTGCGCTCGACCGAGATCGTGTACCGGCCGAGGCGCCAGCTGGTCTCGCGGATCGAGGATTCCACAGGCGAACTGGCGTTGCGCTTCTTCAATTTCTATGGAAGTCAGGCCAAGGCACTTGAGCCCGGCGCGAGCGTCCGCGCCTTCGGTGAAGTGCGCCCGGGCTTTTTTGGTGGGGAGATGATCCATCCGCGCTTTCGCGTGCTGCATCATGCGGAACCGCTGCCCACGGCGTTGACGCCGATCTATCCGACTACGGCGGGCCTCGGGCAGGGGGCGCTGCGGCGCCTGATCGAAGGCGCGCTCGCGCGGGCCTCGCTCGAGGATACCTTGCCCGAGGACATCTCGAGGCGGCTCGGGCTCTGCGATTTTCGCGAAGCCGTCGACACTCTGCATCATCCCCGTCCCGGAGCGGACCCGGCGGCTCTCAGCGGGCGCACTCTGACCGCCTGGAGGCGTATGAAATTCGACGAGCTGCTGGCGCAGCAGCTCTCGATGCGCAAGCACTACCGCGAGCGCAGAGCGCGCAGGGCCCCCGCGCTCAAGGTGCCGGTCGAAAAAGCGCGTCGCCATACCTCTGCGCTGATCGGGCGGCTGCCGTTCGAGTTGACTCGTGCACAGCAGCGTACCTGGGGAGAGATCGAACGCGATCTCGCGCAGCCACACCCCATGCATCGCCTTCTGCAGGGTGACGTCGGCAGCGGCAAGACGGTCATCGCCGTCCTCGCCGCTTTGCGCGCGGTCGAAAACTCGCTCCAGGCTGCAGTGATGGCGCCCACCGAGATTCTTGCCGAGCAGCACTTCCGCAAGTTCAGCGAGTGGCTAGCACCGCTCGGCCTGGAAATCGCGTGGCTCACGGGAAGTCAGACCAAGAAGGAGCGCGAGTCGGCGCGCGCGGCGATGGCCTCCGGAAGGGCCGCGGTCGCCATTGGCACGCACGCGCTCTTCCAGGAGCGAGTTCAATTTCGTTCTCTGGGGCTTGCCGTCGTCGACGAACAGCACCGCTTCGGCGTCGCTCAGCGCCTCGCGCTGCGCACGAAAGGAGTGGAGCCGCACCAGCTGATGATGAGCGCGACGCCGATTCCGAGGACGCTTTCGATGAGCTACTACGCCGATCTCGACGTGTCGGTCATCGACGAGCTGCCACCGGGGAGAAGGCCCGTAGTCACGAAGCTCGTCGCCGATTCGCGCCGCGCGGAAGTGGTGCGACGCATCCGCGAAGCCTGCGGCGCCGGAGGCCAGGCTTACTGGGTGTGCCCGCTGATCGAGGAGTCCGAACAGCTGCAGCTGCAGACGGCGCTCGACACTCACGCTACGCTGAACAAGGAGTTCCCGGAGCTGAAAGTGGGACTGATTCACGGGCGCCTGAAACCCGCCGAGAAGGCGCAGACCATGGCCGATTTCCTTGCGGGCCGGATCGACCTGCTGGTGGGAACGACCGTTATCGAGGTGGGCGTGGATGTCCCCAACGCTTCGCTCATGGTAATCGAGCACGCGGAGCGCTTCGGCCTGGCACAATTGCACCAGCTGCGCGGGCGCGTCGGACGCGGGGCGACGCAATCCGTGTGCGTCCTGCTCTATCAGAATCCTCTGGGGGAGGCCGCCCGCAAGCGCCTGCGGGTGATCTTTGAGAATGCCGACGGATTCGTCATCGCACGCGAAGATCTTCAGCTGCGCGGTCCTGGCGAATATCTCGGCGCCCGCCAGAGCGGCGCGCCGCTCTTGCGCTTTGCCGATCTTGCCGAAGACGCGGACCTGATCGAACGGGCGCGCGCGGTTGCCGAGGCCCTCCTCGCCGACAATCCCGAGTCGGCAGAACGGCACCTCGAGCGCTGGCTAGGCGGGCGCGCCGATTTTTTGAGGGCGTGAGGCCTGCTGGCTAAAATGCGCTCGCCATGAATCTCGCCGCTGTCGCCGCCAGGCTGACGCTGTACGAGCGGCTGATGCGGCTCGACAAACCGATCGGCACGCTTCTGTTGCTGTGGCCTACGCTGTGGGCGTTGTGGCTTGCGGGCAACGGCAGGCCGGAGGGGCAGATCGTGTGGATCTTCGCGCTCGGGACGCTGCTCATGCGCTCGGCGGGGTGCGTGATGAACGACCTCGCCGATTGGCGCTATGACGCTCACGTAGAGCGCACGCGGAACCGACCCCTTGCAGCGGGCATGGTGAGCCGACGCGAAGCCTGGATTCTCGCCTCCGCGCTGACACTCGCCTCCTTCGGTTTGGTGCTGTCGCTCAACCGATTTACGGTGCTTCTCTCATTTGCCGCACTCGGCCTTGCGGCGACCTATCCCCTGACCAAGCGATTTCTCGCGGTTCCACAGGCCTATCTCGGAATCGCGTTCGGCTTCGGCATTCCGATGGGGTACGCCGCAGTACTCGGAACCATCCCCGCGGAGGGGTGGTGGCTGCTCCTTGCCAACATCTTCTGGGCGATTGCCTACGATACCGAGTACGCAATGGTGGATCGCGACGACGATCTGCGCATTGGCATCAAGACGGCCGCGATCACCTTCGGCCGATACGATGTGCCTGCGGTGATGGCTTGCTACGGCGTGATGCTCGCGCTGTTTTCTGGCATCGGGCTGCACCGGGGGCTGGGTCTGGTCTACTATCTGGGTCTCGCCGCTGCGGCCGCGCTCATGACGTATCACTATCGCCTCATCCGCGGCCGCGATCGGGAAGCCTGCTTCAAGGCCTTCAATCACAACAACTGGGTCGGCGCCGCCATTTTTGCCGGAATCTTCGCCGACTTCGCGATAAAGCGTGGAATTCCATGGACCTGAATCCCGATGCATGCCGCCAACATAGCGGCGATCGGCTAGAGAGATGAAATACCGGGACCTGCGCGATTTTCTGTCGCAGCTCGAGCGCGCGGGCGAGCTGAAGCGGGTGCGTGCTGAGGTCGATCCGAAGCTCGAGATGACCGAAGTCTGCGACCGCGTTCTCAAGGCGGGCGGTCCGGCGCTGCTCTTCGAGAAGCCCAAAGGCCACACGATCCCAGTGCTCGGCAATCTGTTTGGCACGACACGCCGCGTCGCGCTTGCCATGGGCGCAGAAATAGGCGCGGATCCCCTGGAGGCGCTGCGCGATATCGGAAAGCTCCTGGCGTTCCTCAGGGAGCCGGAACCGCCCAGAGGATTTCGCGACGTGCTCGAGCGCTGGGTTCCGATCGGAAGACACGTGATGCACATGGCCCCGAAGGAAATTCCCGGCGCTCCGTGCCAGCAGGTCGTGTGGGAGGGAAGGGATGTGGACCTTGCGCGCTTTCCGATCCAGACGTGCTGGCCCAAAGACGCAGGGCCGCTCATCACCTGGGGATTGACGGTAACGCGCGGGCCGCGCAAGGCGCGTCAGAACCTCGGCATTTACCGCCAGCAGCTGATCGCGCCGGACAAGCTCATCATGAGGTGGCTTCCCCATCGCGGAGGCGCGATCGACTTTCGCGAGCATTCCGAGGCGCGGCCGGGTGAGCCTTTTCCTGTGGCGGTGGCCCTCGGGGCCGATCCCGCCACGATTCTCGGCGCGGTTACGCCAGTGCCCGACACACTCTCCGAATATCAGTTTGCCGGGTTGCTGCGCGGCTCGCGCACCGAGCTAGCACGCTGTCTCAGTTCGGATCTGCAGGTGCCGGCGTCAAGCGAGATAGTGCTCGAAGGCGCCATTCGTCCGGGGGAGACGGCTGTCGAAGGTCCGTTTGGAGATCACACGGGCTACTACAACGAGAAGGAAACCTTTCCGGTGCTTACGGTCGAGCGCGTCACCACGCGCCACGAGCCGATATACCACTCGACCTACACCGGTAAACCCCCCGACGAGCCCGCGGTGCTGGGCGCGGCGCTGAATGAGGTGTTCGTGCCGATCCTCCAGAAGCAGTTTCCCGAGATCGAAGACTTTTACCTGCCGCCAGAGGGGTGCTCGTACCGGCTTGCTGTGGTGAGCATGAAAAAGCAGTACCCAGGACACGCCAAGCGGGTGATGTTCGGAATCTGGAGCACATTGCGGCAGTTCATGTATACCAAGTTCATCATCGTGACCGACGATGACGTCGATATTCGCGGTTGGAAGGAGGTGGTTTGGGCCCTGACTACGCGCGTTGACGCCGCTCGCGACACCCTCGTCGTTGAGAATACCCCAATCGACTACCTCGATTTTGCGAGTCCCGTGACCGGGCTTGGCGCGAAGATGGGCATCGACGCGACGAACAAGTGGCCAGCGGAAACTTCGCGCGCCTGGGGCCTTCCGATCGCGATGCGCGCCGAGGTAAAGGAGCGCGTCGACCGTCTCTGGAAGGACCTCGGCCTATAGGGAACGCGGATGAAAAAGCCGGGATGTCCGTCGGGCCTTCTTGATCCTATTCGCGCTCAGAATTTAAAGATGGCGTTGATAGAAACCATCCCTGCGTTGGCGCGGCCGGTACAAGTTGCGCACGAAGCGTTTCCGACCTTGCCGAAGTTCTCGTATTCGACGCGCACGCCCGTGTCGACGTTGAAGAAGTATTGCGCGCCGAAGCCGGTGAGGAAGCTGGTGTTGTCGGTCTGAAAAAAGGGAACGTTGTTGCTGATGACGGTGCCCGGGTTGTGAACGGTTATTCTCGTCTGGGAAAAAAATCCGCCGAATCGACCGAAAATGGAGAAATTATTGGTGAAAGGAACCGTTGGTATGACAGAAAATCCCCAGCCTGTAACTTTGTAAAAATCCTGCTGGGTGACCCCTCCAGCCTCATACGCATATTCAAAGTCACCGAGAGAGACGTAACTCATCTCCGCTGCCCAATTACGGTTGATCTGGTATCCGAGAGACCCCTTGAAACCCGCGTCGAAATCTTTCTTGCGTTCGTTGGCCGCGCCCCCGGAACTGAAGTCTGCAGAATAGAATTTAACGCGGGAATAGCCCACCCCGAGACCCGTGTACCAGTAGGAGCCCGCGGCATGCGTGGAGCACACGCCCGACAGCAGCAATGCTGCGACCATGCCATGCAGAGCAGGGTGTTTCATTCGAGCAGGCCCCTTTCTCCTTCTTGAATTCCTGGAACCGGTCTGAAAATAGAGTCTTAGCGACACCGCGGCACTGTAATCCAATGGTGAAACTTGTGTCAAGCCAAGACTTTGCCAGACCTATGTAATCCAACTTCTGCACATTGCAGGTTTATTCTCGGAATTTAGATACTTATCGCGACAGCGAAAAGGAGCGGCAGCGCTGCTGGAAAATATCCGATTGCGCCGCCCTCAGATCGGAGATGCGAATCGGCGGGCGCCTTATGCGCGCTTCAAACTTTCCGATAACGTCGAGCGCAGAAGCAATTCATAGAGGCCGCCAGTCGTCGGGGCTTGAAATCTTCCGACCTAATCCTTATCATTAGCACTCGCTGTAGATGAGTGCTAAAGCGTAGTTTCCCCTATTTGCTCAGGGCCACAATGCCAGTTGTGGTGGCTAACTCGTTCAATATGAAGGAGGATATCCAATGATGACCAAGATTCGACCCTTGCACGACCGCGTCGTAGTGAAGCGCCTCGATGCGGAAAGCAAGTCTGCAGGCGGGATTGTGATCCCTGATACCGCAGGCGAGAAACCCGATCAAGGCGAAGTCGTAGCGATCGGCAAAGGCAAGATCCTCGAGGACGGCAAGCTGCGTCCGCTCGACGTCAAGGTCGGCGACCGCATCCTGTTCGGAAAATACTCCGGCCAGGCGGTAAAAGTCGAAGGCACCGAGTACCTGGTGATGCGCGAAGACGACATCATGGGCGTCGTAGCGAAGTAAATTCAACGATTCCAATTCAGGAGCAAACAATGCCTGCTAAAGACGTACGTTTTCATGAGTCAGCGCGGCACAAGCTGCTCGCCGGTGTCAATATCCTCGCAGACGCGGTCAAGGTGACCCTCGGCCCCAAGGGACGTAATGTCGTACTGGAGCGCTCCTTCGGTGCCCCGACCGTGACCAAGGACGGCGTGTCGGTTGCCAAGGAAATCGAGCTGAAGGACAAGTTCGAGAACATGGGCGCGCAGATGGTGAAGGAAGTCGCCTCGAAAACTTCGGATGTTGCCGGGGACGGCACGACCACTGCGACTGTGCTCGCCCAATCGATCGTGAGAGAGGGTATGAAGTTCGTCGCCTCCGGAATGAACCCGATGGACCTGAAGCGCGGGATTGACAAGGCGGTCGTCGCCGTCGTCGACGAGCTGAAGAAGCTGTCCAAGCCCTGCACCACGAGCAAGGAAATCGCCCAAGTCGGCGCCATTTCCGCCAACGCAGATGAGGCGATCGGCAAGATCATCTCCGATGCCATGGACAAGGTCGGCAAGGAAGGCGTGATCACCGTCGAGGACGGTAAGGGTCTGCAGAACGAGCTCGAGGTGGTTGAAGGAATGCAGTTCGACCGTGGGTATCTCTCGCCGTATTTCATCAACAACGCGGAAAAGCAGATTTCGGTGCTGGAGGAACCCTACATTCTTCTGCACGACAAGAAGATCTCGAACATTCGCGAACTGTTGCCGATTCTGGAGCAGGTGGCTAAGTCCGGCAAACCGCTTCTCATCGTCGCAGAGGAAGTCGAGGGCGAAGCCCTCGCGACGCTGGTGGTAAACAACCTGCGCGGAATTCTCAAGACCTCCGCTGTCAAAGCTCCTGGGTTCGGCGATCGCCGCAAGGCCATGCTCGAAGACATCGCCATCCTTACCGGCGGCCAAGTCATTGCCGAAGAGGTCGGGCTGACCCTCGAAAAAGCGGGCCTCAAGGATCTCGGGCGCGCGAAGCGCATCGAGGTCGCGAAGGAAGAAACCACGGTCATCGACGGAGCCGGCGATCCCAAAGCGATCGAGGCGCGGGTCAAGAACATCCGCACCCAGATCGACGAAGCGACCAGCGATTACGACAAGGAGAAGCTGCAGGAACGTGTGGCCAAGCTCGCAGGTGGCGTGGCGGTGATCAAAGTCGGTGCGGCGACCGAGGTCGAGATGAAAGAAAAGAAGGCCCGCGTTGAAGATGCTTTGCACGCCACGCGTGCCGCGGTGGAGGAAGGTATTGTCGCCGGTGGCGGCGTGGCCTATATCCGCGCGAGGGTGGCGCTCGACAAGCTCAAGGGCGAAAACCCGGATCAGGATGCGGGCATCAGGATCGTAACGCGCTCGCTCGAGGAGCCGCTGCGCCAGATCGTGGCCAACTCCGGTGCCGAGCCTTCGGTCGTGATGAACAAGATTGCGGAAGGGAAGGGCAACTTCGGCTTCAACGCTCAGACCGAGCAGTTCGGCGATTTAGTCGAAATGGGCGTGCTCGATCCGACGAAGGTGAGCCGCACCGCGCTGCAAAACGCGGCTTCGGTCGCAGGGCTGCTCCTCACCACCGAGGCAATGGTTGCCGAGTTGGTCGAAGAGAAGAAGAATGCCGGGGGCCATGCTCATGGGATGGGCGGCATGGGTGGAATGGAAGGAATGGATATGTAGCGCGCAACGCGCGTTACATATCCGGGCGGGTTTCGGAACTGGGGAACCTAGGTTCCCCGTAACCACCTTCCTCGGAAGACCAAAGCCCCGCTTCGGCGGGGCTTTTTTTTCCGGATCGCAGGGATTCGCCCCACCGCTGGCGAACACAACGGCGCCGTGCCTTTGCTACACTGATCTCCCAGCGCGGCTTGCGCGGCCGAGCCGCCGAGAGGAGGAGCCGACTCCGGGAGGGTCCATGATCCGGCCAACCATAAAAGGACAGCGCCTTGGCGCCCTGTTTCTCCTGGGG
Organism: uncultured Enterobacteriaceae bacterium; assembly: GCA_964420785.1. Classification (GTDB taxonomy): domain Bacteria; phylum Pseudomonadota; class Gammaproteobacteria; order Burkholderiales; family SG8-39; genus VBDM01. Next base: position 8,581 of record CAYQVE010000122.1, read on the forward strand.
TTCCTGCTGCTCAACTACCCGCTTCTCACCCTATTCGCCGGCGCCGGTCAAGTGTTGGGTGTTCCGGTGCTCTACGCTTACGTGTTCCTGGTTTGGGCGTTGTTGATCGGCCTGATGGCGCTGGTGGTCGAAAAGCGAGATGACTGAGAGTCAAAGGAGACACGCGCGGTCTGCCGCGCCTTGACCCCATGCTCACCGCCCCCGTCATCGTCATCGCCTCGTTTGCGTACGTGGGGCTGCTGTTCGCAATCGCCTACTATGGCGACAAACGCGCGGATGCCGGCCGCAGCATCATCGCCAACCCCTACATCTATGCGCTGTCGCTCGCGGTCTACTGCACGTCCTGGACTTTTTACGGCAGCGTCGGGCGGGCAGCAACGAGCGGCATCGGCTTCCTGCCGATCTATCTCGGGCCCACGCTGATGGCGGCGCTATGGTGGTACGTGATGCTGAAGATCATCCGCATCAGCAAGCAGAACCGCATTACTTCCATTGCCGACTTCATCGCCTCGCGTTACGGCAAGAGCCAAATGTTGGGCGGTCTGGTGACGATCATTGCCGTGGTCGGGATCATTCCCTACATCGCGCTGCAGCTGAAGGCGATATCCGGTACCTTCCTGATCGTCCTCCAGTATCCCGCGTTCGCAACGCCCGAAAACCAGGGCGCTCCACTGTTCGTAGGCGACAACACTTTCTACATCGCGATGTTGCTCGCCGCTTTCACTATCCTGTTCGGTCCCCGCCACCTCGACGCCACAGAGCGCCACGAAGGCTTGGTCGCTGCCATCGCGTTCGAGTCGCTCGTGAAGCTT
>CAYQVE010000123.1:0-9172 GCA_964420785.1 uncultured Enterobacteriaceae bacterium
GGGCAGGCTTGGCGCCAGGCACGGGCAAGAGGACTTGCCTTGGGGGGACATTGCCGTGATAGGGGGATGTCGCGCGGACGCGCCGGTGATCAGGGTCCATTTGCCGAGTTTGGTGTTGAACGCGACCTGAAGCTGCGAGCCTCTGAACGCTCCGCGTTTCACGAGCTTCGGCCCCCGTGGGTCGCTGACATCGATCACGTCGCCGTTCTGCAAGATGAAGCGGTGCGAGCCGATCGCCATCATCTGCAGCTTGTGGCCGCGCTCCTCCCCGAGCTGGAACACGCCGAGCACGCGCATGTTCTTGGCGTAGCTGTTGCGGTCGAGATAATCGAGACTTCCCTTGTGAGGGTGCGGATGCTGGTTGGCGAAGGCGCTGCCGGACAGCGCGGCAAGCGCGAGGGAGGCAACGCTGAAATGAATAAGAGTGCTGCGCTCGAGAGTGATCATGGATTTCCTCCTCTAAGACGCACGCTAGCCACGGAAATCCGACAAATCGATGGATTTAGCGAGAGCGTTCCTCGCGAACTGCAGAAACCGCTCTGCGCGCGCCGCATCCCAGCCGCCGTGCCGGGCGTTGGAGCGGAACTTGCGTTCGATCTCTTCGCGCCCTAGGGGCTCGTGCACGCCGCCGCGGATGTGCGGCTGGCGCTCTTCGAACACGCGGCCGTCCTGGAGGGTCATTTTTACGTGGCCGGTGTAAGCCTTCGGATACGGATTAGTCGGATCGACGACGTAACGCACCTTGGAAGCGAGGGCGAGAATGCGTGGGTCGCGCACCGTTTTTTCGGTGAAGGCTTCGAACCCGACGCTGCCGGTCACGAAGGCAACCGCGATGTTGAACGGGGTGCTGAATTTCGCGGCATAGTCGTTCGCCGGTCGGTGTTTAGATGAGAGCGGCTCCCAGAGGCGGTGTACGTAGCCTTCGGCCGTCTCGCACAGGACCTCGGCGACGTCTTCGGCGCCGAAACCCTTCTTTGCCAGCCGCAGCGCGCAATCGATGTAGGGCTGATTCATGGTCCCGGTCGCATAGCGTTTGAAAGTGAGACCTTCCATCAGCCATCGCTTGCCGAAATCGCGCGTGAGGGCGTCGAAATCGCCTTCCTGGGTGTGAGCAAATCCGAAGAAAAATCCATGCGTGCCTTCGAATACGGTGCGCGGCCCGACGAATCCTTCGCGCCCCATGCGCGCCGCGTGCAGCCCGACGCGCGCTGCCCATCCCGCGTGGAGTCGTTTGGTCCAGGCCCCTTCGGCGAGATATTCGATGATTCCGCCTGCCATGCTGCCCGCTATGCCGAGCGCGTCGACAGTTTGCTTCCGATCAAGCCCGAGGGCAGCCGACACGCCGAGCGTTGCCGCCAGCGCTCCGAGCACGCTGGTGGGATGAAATCCCGCTTTGTGAATGAGTTTCGGCGCGACGAGGCTCAGCCGGCACATCGTCTCCACGCCCGAAGCGATGCCGCGAAACGCGGCCTGTCCGTCGCGCCCGAACCGTTCGCACGCGGCGAGCACTGCGGGGACGACGACTGCCCCGCTGTGCACCGGGCCCCCTTCGAACGTGTCGTCGAAGTCTTCGCCGTGGGCGGCGGTGCCGCTGATCATCGCGGCGTCTTCGGCGCGAAATCTGCCCGCGTGCCCGATCGCGGTGCAGGGACCGCCGCCGTCGACGCTCGCGACGAGGGCCCGGATGTAGTCCCTGTTGCGCGCCGCTACGCACAGGCCGCCGACGTCGACGAGCAGGTCCTCGCAACGCAGCCTGACTTGGGCGGGAATGCCCCCCGGGGACAGCAATGCAGTCGCCGCTACGAATCGTTCCGCGACAGACCGGATGTCGGCGGGAGCGTCCATCCTGTCGATTCAGCGCACCGTCTTGACGCCGGCGTCCCTGAGGATTTCGCGCATCCGGTCGGTGAACTCGTCATAGAATTTCGCGAGGTCCGCGGCATTCTGATACCCGTCCTCGAACTGGTTGTCCTCGATGTACTTCCGCCAGGACGGGGTGCGCGACAATCTGCGGAAAAAATCCTGCCAGAACTCGACGTTTTCCTTCGGAATTCCGGGTGGCGCGACCACGCCGCGAACCTGCGGCACGACCGGCACATCGAAACCGGCCTCCTTGAGGGTGGGTACTTCTGGGAATTTCGCCAGCCGCTTTTCGCTGACCTGCGCGAGCACGCGCATGTTGCCGGCGCGGATGTGTTCGCCCGCCTCTTCGGGCTCGATCACCATGATGTTGACGTGGCCTCCGAGCAGCGCGGCGATGCGCTCGCCTCCGCCCGGAAACGAAATGAAAGCCCAGCGCGCGCCCGTGGACTTTTGCAGGAGCTGCCGCACGACGTTGTCGCGGCTCGTATTCGAGCCGCCTGACTGCTTGAGTTGCCCGGGGTTCTTCTTCGCCGCCTCGATGAACTCGGCAAGCGTCTTGTACGGGGCGTCCGCTTTCACCGCGATCACTGCGGGCTCCAGAACCAGGCGCGCGATCGGGGTCAAGTCACGCAGCGTCACCTTGGCCTCGGCGCTCACGAGCGGGGTTTGCAGCCACACCCCGGTGAAAAGGCCGAGCGTATTCGGATCGCCCCTTTTCTCGGCAAGGTGGGCGGCGGCCACCGCGCCGTTGCCGCCGGGCTTGTTGATCACCTGCAGGCGCACCGGCAGCAGCTTCTCCTTGTCTACCATGACGGCAATCGCTCGCGCGAGCACGTCGCTGCCACCCCCGGGACCGGTGTGCACGACCAGGTCCACGGTGCGTGCCGGCTTGAACCCTTCAGCGAACGAGAGCGGCGCGCACAACAAGGCACACAGCGCGATGAGCCTCAAAGGTGATTTCATCGACTTCCTCCTCAGGATCCTGACGAACTAGCCTTGCTCGAGCGCCCGCAGGCGCCATGCGTTGAGTTTGCCGAACATCGGAATCAGCAGGACCAGCACCGCCAACGATAACATCACCGCCGAGATCGGCCTAGACACCAGGATGGAGAGCTTCCCCTCGGACATCATGAGCGACTGGCGCAGCGCCCGTTCCATGCCCGCGCCGAGCGCGAGCCCCAGGATCAAAGGCGCGGCAGGGTAATCGAGCTTGCGCATGAGATACCCCAGCAGCCCGAACGCCATGAGCAGCAGCAGATCGAACAGGCTTCCCGATACGCTGTATACGCCCACCATCGATACCCCCAGAATGAGCGGATAAAGCAGGTACACGGGCATTCTCAGCACCTGCGCGAACAGCGGCACCAGCGGGAGATTGAGGATGAGCAGCATGACGTTGCCGATGTACATGCTCGCCACCAGACCCCAGAAAAGCGCAGGATGTTCGGGGATGAAAAGCGGGCCGGGCTTGAATCCCCACAGCACGAGCGCGGCGAGCAGGATGGCGGTGGTGCCCGAGCCCGGGATGCCGAGCGTCAAGAGCGGCACCAGCGCCCCGCCGGTTTCCGAGTTGTTGGCGCCTTCGGGGGCCGCAACGCCTTCTATAACGCCCGTTCCGAATTGCTCCCGACGCGGGGACACGGCCTTTTCCAGGCCGTAGGAAAGAAAAGATGCGATGGTCGAACCGCCGCCCGGCAGCGCGCCGACGAGAAAGCCGATCACCGAGCCGTTTGCGAATGCGAAACGGGAATCCTTCAGGTCCTGCAGGGTCGGCAGCAGATTCTTGAGCCCTTTGGGGACGGGCAGGAGCTGGGTTTCCTCGCGCGCTTCCATGTTGACCAGCACTTCGGCGAGCGCGAACACGCCGATGGCGACGACGACGAAGTCGATTCCGGAGAGCAGCTCCATCTGCCCGAAGGTAAAGCGCGAAGTGGAGCTGAAAAGATCGGTCCCCACGCTCGCGATCCACAGGCCCACGAGCGCCGCGAGCAGCGCCTTCACGATGGAGCGGCCCGCGAGCAGCACCACGAGCGCAAGCCCGAGCGACATCAGCGCGAAATATTCAGGGGAGCTGAAGGAAAGCGCGAATCGGGCGATCGGCGGCGCCACCAGCATCAGGCCCAGCACGCCGACCGTTCCGGCAACGAAGGAAGCGATTGCGGCGATGCCTAGCGCCGGGCCCGCGCGGCCTTTGCGCGCCATCTGGTAGCCGTCCAGGCAGGTCACCACCGATGCCGACTCCCCGGGGACGTTCATCAGGATCGAAGTGGTCGAACCGCCGTACTTGGCGCCGTAATAAATGCCTGCCAGCATGATGATGGCGCCTGCAGGATTCATGTTGAAGGTGAGCGGCAGGAGCATCGCGATCGTCGCGGGCGGCCCGAGCCCCGGCAGAATCCCGACCACGGTGCCGAGAAGCACGCCGACGAAGCACCAGAACAGATTGGCCGGCTCCAGCGCGACCGCGAACCCGTTCAGTAGGCCTGCGAGGATCTCCACGGCTAGAAACCGAGGATGCCGACCGGGAGGGGCATGCTGAGCGCGAGATCAAACACGAGATAGAATCCGGCCGCGGTTGCAACCGCCGCGAGCGCCGCGGTTTTCAGCGGCCGGCGGTACATCACCGCGACGATGAAGTAGGTCAGCAGCGCGAAACTGATCACGAAGCCGAGCGGCTTGAACAATGCGACTGAAACGGCAAGCGCGAACCAGGTCGAGAGCGCCCGGCCGAGTCTGGTCCAGTCGGTCGGATTACCGCGTTCGGACTCCCGTCTCAGGTGTGAGACGATGAGAAGCACGGAAAGCCCGAGTATCGCGACGCCGTACCAAAGAGGGAAAAAGCCGGCACCGGGGCCATCTGGGCCGAGATATTCCCACTGCCGCGCCTGGATTACGATGTAAGCGCCCAGTGCCGCGAGCGCAATGCCCGACCACAGGTCTCCCGACTTGCGGGTTCCGTCCTCCATGCTCCTCCTCCCGAGCGGTTCCGGCTATTTTTTCCCGGACTTCCCGTAGCGCCCCTTGGGGACGATCTCGCAGACGGTGCCCCCGGGCGCCCGGAACTTGACCGGAATCACCCCGGGGTCGCTGATGATTTTGCAGCCGAAGGCCCTGACTTCCCTTTCGGCCTCCTTCAGGTCGTCCACTTCCACCGCAAAGTGATGGATGCACGGGCCTTCGCCTGCGGCTTTCGACTCGGCGGACGCGGTGTCCGCGTCGTACTGCATGATCGAAAGATCGATGACTCCGTCGGAAAGATGGCGCGAGGTGTGGTCGCGCACTTTTTCCGTCTTGGATTCCTTGAATCCGAAGACTTTCTCGTAGAACTGGGCGGTGCGCTCCATGTTGTCGACCTTGAGCGCGATGTGCACGATGCGATTCATGGCGTTCTCCAAAAGTGTCCGCCTAGGCGCGCAGCAGCGGTCTGAGCGTTCTGACGTCCTTTATGCTCTCCAGGTTCCAGACGGTCTCGCAAAGCTTGCGCGAACGCGCGACACCGGTCACCGGCGCCGTCAGGTCGCGGCTTTTCGCCTCGACCTCTTCCCGGCTCATCGGGTTCTCGGGTGTTCCCCGGACGGCCCGCGTATGGTGCCTGAACTCCCGGCCGTCTTTCAACCTGATTTCGATGATGCCCTCCCGGCGCGGCATCGCCTGGGTGAGCGCATCGTCGCCGCGCAGCTCGATGCGGCTGCGCAGCTCCAGGATCTTCGGCTCTCGCATGCGCTTCTCATCGTGCGAGGAGCGGAAACTCACGGTACCGTCGGCCAGCATCACGGCGCACAAATGCTGCATGCAGATGTCGGGCATGGCGCGGTTGTCGGTGGTGTTCGCGCCCAGATTCGCGACGCGGACGACGAGCCGTTCGACCTCCCCGGAGCGAAAGCGCTGCGTGCGGATCAATTCCAGCAGCGAATCGAGCGGCGCCTGGATCGGAGAGCCGACCGTCCAGCACTTGATGTCGGCGTTCATGATCTCGTAGCGCTCGCCCAAGTCCCGCGCGAGCTCCTCCGGGTCCGGCGAGTGCCCGTAGGCGACGAAGAAGTTGCGCTCGCCCGAAAAAACGTCCTCGACGCCGGTGAAGCCATGCGCGACCATGGCCGCCGCGGCCACGCCGTTGCGCGCGGGCATGCCGCCGAAGTCGAAGGCCTTCTCGATGTGCGCTTCGTCCCGCATCCAGCACGAGATGCCTGAGGCCTGCTGCGCGGCATAGGAAAGAAGATGCCGCACACCGCGCTCATTCAGGCCTGCGAGCGCCCCAGCGGCGGCCGCCGCCCCGAACGTCGGCCCGAAGCTGTGCGTCGAATGGCCTGCGGCGCGGAACTGAACCGCGTTCAGAGATTGCGTCAGCCGGCAGCACACGTCGTAGCCGAGCGCGACGGCGCGAAGGAGCGCGGTACCGCCGGCACGCTCGCGTTCCGCCATGGCGAACGCCGCCGCGACGACGCCGCAGCCCGGGTGCGTCTGCGACGGCGAATGCGAATCGTCGGTCTCGTCGGCGTGGCCGAGCATGCCGTTCGCGAGCGCCGCATCGACCGCGGCCGTCACGATGCGGCTGCCCACGACACAGGCCTCTTTCGTCCCGCCGAGAGCCTTCGCGAACGAGATCGCTTTTTTTCCCGGCGGGAGCCGCGAGCCGGACAGCATCGCCGCGAGAGTGTCGAGGAGGTGATGCTTGGTCTTCTCCAGGACGGCGGGGGGGAGCGGCCGGCGCAACGCCCGAGCGATATAGGCGCTCAAGGCTTGCATGACCGGGGAGATCTGCGGAGCGGCTTTCAAGTTTTCGTTCCGGCGCGGTTCGCCATTCTATGCGATCCGGTTTCGCCGCACGTCCTGGGTGAGTATGATGCCCGCGAGGAGGAGCCCAATGAGACGCGTCCTTTCCGCATTGATTTGCGGCATCGGGGTTGCGAGCGCGGCGAGCGCGCCCGCCCAGACCTGGCCGGAAAAGCCCGTCCGTTTCGTCGTCGGCTTCACCCCGGGCGGCCCGAGCGACATTCTCGCGCGCGCTCTGGGCCAGAAGCTGGCCGAAGCCTGGGGCCAGCAGGTCGTGATCGAGAACCGGCCGGGCGCGGGCGGCAACATCGCGGCCGAACTCGTTGCGAAGAGCGCGCCCGACGGCAGCACCTGGCTGCTCGGCAACAACAGCATCCTCGCGACGAACCAAAGTCTCTACGGCAAGCTCGGCTACGACCCGGTGAAGGATTTCGCGCCGGTCGCGCTGGTCGCAATCCAGCCGAACATCCTGGTCGTGAATCCGAACGTTCCGGCAAGCTCGGTGAAGGAGCTGATCACCCTCGCGAAGGCGAAGCCGGGCGCGCTGAACTACGCGTCCTCGGGGAGCGGCGCGGCCGCGCATCTCGCCGGCGAGCTCTTCAAGGCGATGACGCGTGCAGATGGTGCACATTCCTTACAAGGGAGCACAGCCCGCGCTCACCGACGTCATCGGGGGCCGAGCGCAGCTGATGTTTGCGACGTCCGCCTCGGCAATTCCGTATATCAAAGCAGGGCGGCTGCGCGCGCTCGCAGTGACCACCGCGAAGCGCTCGGCGAGCGTGCCCGAGCTGCCGACCTTGTCCGAGTCCGGGGTCCCGGGCTTCGAGGCGATCACCTGGCACGGAGTCGTCGTTCCGGCGTCCACGTCCGGGTCGCTCATCGAACGGCTCAACGGGGACATCGTCAAGGTGCTGCGCGCGCGGGATCTGCGCGAGCGGCTCGAATCGCTCGGAGCGGAGCTCGCCACCGGTACGCCGCAAGACTTCGCCGAATACATCGCGCGCGAGATCCCGAAATGGGCGAAAGTGGTGAAAGATTCGGGCGCCCGCGCTGAGTAAGGTTGTGGTAACTTGCTGCGATTTCGGGGGCACAAAACATGAAGATCGCCACGGGATTGCTGTTGTGTGCGCTGTGTACGTTAACTACGGGCGGCGCGATGGCGGCTGAGATCAGGGTGTTGAGCGCAGGCGCAATCGAGCCGGGCTTGAGAGCCGCTGCGGCCGCTTTCAAAAAGCAGTCCGGTCACGACGTGAATATCACTTTCAACACCGCGCCCGAGATTCGCAAGCGCGTCGCAGGCGGGGACGCGTTCGACGTGGTGATCGCGCCCCCCGCCGCGCTCGACGAATTCGCAGGAGCGGGCAAGCTGACGACCGACCGCGTCAGCCTCGGGCGGGTGGGGCTGGGGGTCGCCATCCGGCCCGGGGCGGCCGTGCCCGACATCTCGAGCGGCGATGCTCTCAAGCGCTCGGTGCTCGCCGCCGAATCGATCGTGTTCAACCGCGCGTCCAGCGGCATCTACTTCGAGAATCTGCTCAAGAAAATGGAGATCTACGAGCAGGTGCAGGCCAAGACCACGCGCTACGCCGATGGCGCCGCCGTCATGGAGCACGTGCTCAAGGGCAAAGGCCGGGAGATCGGCTTCGGGCCGGTCACCGAAATCCTGCAGCACCGCGAGAAGGGCCTGAAACTCGTCGGGCCGCTGCCGCCCGAGGTGCAGAACTACACCTCCTACTCGGCGGCACCCATGACGGCCGCTGCCAATGCCGAGCTTGCCAGGACCCTCGTGCGCTATCTCGGCAGCCCCGAGAGCAAGGCGCTATTCGTGCGGGCAGGCATCGACTAGATCCGGCATGAGGGTCGTGGCAGCATTGCTGTCGTGCGCGGTCGCGGGTGCGGCTGCGGCAACCGATATCCGGGTGTTGAGCGCGGGCGCAGTCGAGCCCGGCCTGGCGAAGGTTGCCGATCAGTTCAGGCGCGAAACGAACAACCGGGTAAGGATCCAATTCTTTGCCGCCGCGCCGCAGCTCGAGAGGCGCCTTTCGGTGGGCGAACCGGCTGATGTTCTGATCGCCTCATCGGGATTGATGAACGATCAGCTGCGAAGAGGCAAGGTCGACGCGGAAGCGCACTCCTTCATCGGACGAGTGGGGATCGGCGTTACGGTGCGCGCCGCCGCACCCGATCCCGATATCGCCACGCTCGACCGATTCAAGCAGTCGCTGCTCGGCGCCGATTCGATCGTGTACAACCACGCATCGACCGGCCTGTACCTGGAAAAACTATTCGACCTGCTCGGGATCGCAGAGCAATTGAAGATGAAGACCACGCGCTACCTCAATTCCGCGCAGGTGCTTGAGCACGTCATCGGCGGAAAGGGCATCGAGATCGGCTTCGGCACGATCACCGAGATCAGGCAGTTCGAACCGAAAGGCTTGAGGTTGGTCGGCCCGCTGCCGGAGCAGGTACAGAATTCCACCGCGTATTCCGCCGCCGTGATCACGTAACTCGATGACGGTCGCGTTTCAATCTGCCC
>CAYQVE010000124.1:0-9033 GCA_964420785.1 uncultured Enterobacteriaceae bacterium
AGCTCCATCGCCAGCTCGGCGCGACGTTCCTCTACGTGACGCACGACCAGGTCGAGGCGATGACGATGTCTGATCGGGTCGCGGTCATTCTCGGCGGCCGGCTGCAGCAGGTCGCCTCGCCTGAAGCGCTCTATCGCGATCCGGATACGCTGGCGGTGGCCCAGTTCGTCGGCACGCCGCGGATCAATGTGCTGCCAGGCGAGCGCTTCGGGCTGCCGGCGGCGCAGGTGGCGGTGCGTCCGGAGCGGCTTCAGGCGCGCTCGTTGCATCCATCGAAACTGTCGCATCCCTCATCCCCCTCGCGCCGTTCAAATCCCTCCCCCGCTTGCGGGGGAGGTGGCGCGGTCTTCCGCGACGAAGGAGGGATGACGCAGGATCTCCCTCTCCTCCGACGTAACCCTCTGCCCAACCACATCGAGTATCACCGGGCCGAGCGTCATCTTCTCCTCCGCGTCTTCGGGGCGGCTCCTTCGACCACGACGAATGCGCAGGCCATGCCGACTTCATCGGTGAGCGACACGTAGACGTTCTCGATCCCGCGCCGCTTCAGCAACACGGCGAGGGGTCCGGAGAACTTGAGCGAAGGCTTTCCCGAGCGCGCGTTCTCGACCCAGACGTTGTGCCAGTTTACGGGGAAGCGGATGCCGGTGCCGAGCGCCTTGGAAAACGCTTCTTTCGCGGCGAAGCGCTTGGCGAGATACGCAGCCCGCTTGCGGTGGCAGCGAAAGCGCTCGAGCTCCGAAGGCACCAGGATTCTTTCGGCGAAGCGCTCGCCGAAGCGCTCGAGTGCGCGCTCGACCCTGCCGACGTCGCAGAGATCGGTCCCGATTCCGAGGATCACGATGTCCTCCGCCCCTGGTCCGCACCGCCTCGACGAATCGCCTCGAGATACCGGCGCACCGCTTCGGCAAGACCCAGCTCCAGGGCGTCGGAGATCAACGCGTGCCCGATGGACACTTCCAGCACCCTCGGCACCGAGCGCAGGAAGGCGGGCAAATTACCGAGATTGAGATCGTGGCCTGCATTGACGCCCAGGCCCACGCGCTGCGCGGCGCGCGCCGCTTCCGCGTAGCGTGCGAGCACGGCTTCCTGTTCCGCGGTGCCGAATGCCCGCGCATAGGGCTCCGTATACAGCTCGATCCGGTCGGCGCCAAGGGCGGCCGCCGCCGTCATCGCTTCCGCGACCGGATCCATGAACAGGCTCACGCGCACGCCCAGCGCCTTCAGCTCCGCGATGACGGGCTCCAGTCGTGCGCCGTCCCCGCCAAGCTCCCAGCCGTGGTCGGAGGTGAAGGCTCCGGTCTCGTCGGGAACGAGCGTGCACTGCGCCGGGCGCACCTCACGGACGAATTCGAGCAGGCCGTGAAACGGATTGCCTTCGATATTGAATTCCCTGCCGAGCCGATCCTGCAGCACGGCGGCGAGCTCGCGCACGTCCTGCGCGCGCACGTGGCGCCCGTCGGGGCGCGGATGGACGGTGATTCCCTGAGCGCCTGCGCCCAGCGCAATGCGCGCCGCGTGGACGACGCTTGGGATGCCGATGGCGCGGGTGTTACGCAGCAGCGCAACCTTGTTGAGATTCACGCTCAAGACAGTCATGCGGATGGACGCCTCACAGCGCGAGCAGATCCCTGAAGATCTGGCGGCTCTTGAGCGGCTGATAGTCGAGTCGATGATTGATTAGCGTGCGCATCAGCGCCTTCGCCTGCTGCTGAGTCTGGGGATCGGCATAGTCGTCGCGCGCCATGTCGAGAAGCGTCCGGCCGGACACGCGGGGCTCCGGTCCCGCGTCCTTGACCTCGATCGGTCCGCGCTCGGGGTCGTACGCATAGCTCTTTGCCGGGTCGATCGCGCGACCGCTCGCGCTGTCGCGCTCGAGCGCCATCGCGTACCCGAGCTCCTTCAGCAGAGCTCTCTCGAAGGAACGCAACGCGAGGGCCGAGCTGCCGTGCGGCGCGAGTCGTCGGAGCGCATCCCAATATCGCGAAAACAAGGCGTCGTGGGGGTCTTCGCGGGGCAGCAGCCGCAGCAAGAGCTCGTTGAGGTAGAACCCGCACATGAGCGCTTCGCCGCGAAGCAGTGGTTGGCCGCCGACCCACTCGGCGCGTGCGAGCGTGCGCAGCTCGCCCCTGCCGAACCAGGAAAGGGCGAGCGGCTGAAAGGCGAGCAAGACCCCCCGCAGAGGCGAGCGCGGGCTGCGCGCTCCCCGCGCCACCATCGACACCCGCCCGAACGCGCGGGTAAAAACTTCGAGCAACAGGCTCGTCTCGCGATAAGGGTAACCGTGCAGTATGAAGGCCTCACGGCTTTCCTGTCTGGTGCGCTCAACCATAGCCCATGTGTCTCAGCGCCGCTTCGTCGTCGGTCCACCCGCTGCGGACCTTGACCCAGACTTGCAGATAAACCTTGCCGCCGAAAAGCTTCTCCATGTCGAGACGCGCGGCGGTGGCGATTCTCTTCAGCTTGTTCCCGCCCGATCCGATGATGATCGCCTTGTGTCCCTCTCTTCCCACCACGATAGCGGCGTGAATCCGCCGCATGCCGCGCTCGTCCTCGAATTTCTCGATCTCCACGCCGGTGCTGTAGGGAAGCTCCGCGCCCAGAAAGCGAAACAGCTTTTCGCGGAGGAACTCAGCGGCGAGAAACCGCTCGTTGCTATCGGTCAGGTCGTCCTCGGAGTGGACCGCGGGCTGCTCGGGCAGGTACCGCTCCAGCGCGCGCAGGAGCTCGTCGAGCCCCTTGCGGCTCTGGGCACTGACCGGCACGATTTCGTCGAACTTTGCCTCGCCCGCCGCCTTCTTCAGAAACGGCAGCAAATCGGCAGCTGCCGCCGTGTCGATCTTGTTCACGACGAGGAACAGCGGAACCCCCTCGCGGACCTGTTTCAGCAGCGTGCGATCCTCCGGCCCGAAGCGCTTCGCTTCGACGATCAGAGCCACCGCATCGACGGCGTCGAGCGCTCCGCGGATTGCGCGGTTCATCGCTCGGTTGAGGGCACCGCGGTGCCGGGTCTGGAACCCCGGTGTGTCGATGAGGACGAACTGCGCGGTCTCGGTCGTGAGCACCCCGCGAAGGGTTTGTCGCGTGGTCTGGGGCTTGTGAGAGGTGATGCTGAGTTTTTGGCCCAGCAATGCGTTCAGCAACGTGGACTTGCCGACGTTGGGGCGCCCGACCAGGGCGATTGCCCCACAGCGATACGGCTCCGCGGCCATTACGGTACCGCCGTTCGACGGCGGATCTGCTCGAATGCGCGCATGGCCGCTTGCTGCTCGGCGTTTCGCCGGCTGCTTCCGGTTCCAGTGGTCCGCACCGAGAGCTGGGGAATCAGGCACTCGACCTCGAAATGCTGGCTGTGAGCCGCCCCGCGGGTTGCGACCACGGAATACTGAGGCAGGGCGATCTTCCTGGCCTGAAGCATCTCCTGCAGAAGCGTTTTCGGGTCCTTACCGGGCACCTTGGGATCCAGCGAGGCAAGCAGCGGCTCATACAGGCGCCGAATGGTTTCGCGGGCCGCCGAAAAACCTCCGTCGGCAAAGATCGCGCCGATCAGAGCTTCGAACGCATCGGCCAGAATCGAGGGCCGCGCGAATCCGCCGCTCTTCAGCTCGCCTTCGCCCAGCAGCAGGTGATCGCCCATGCCGAGCGTCTGCGCCACCTGATACAAGGTCTCCTCGCGCACCAGCTGCGCGCGCAGCCGCGACAGGTCTCCCTCGGAAAGCTCGTCGAAGCGCTCGAACAGCTCGGCAGCGACGACGCAGTTGAGAATGCTGTCGCCCAGGAACTCCAGGCGCTCGTTGTGAAGCGCGCTGTGACTGCGGTGCGTGAGCGCCCGCGACAGGAGCTCGGGGCGAGAAAAACGGTATCCGACATGCTGCTGAAGACGCTCCCGGTCCACGGACCCTGTCGAACAGTGGGCCGAGCGTGCGGCGGAACCCGATCCCGGCGTGTCGTTAATTATTGCTGCTCGCGGCAAAATCGAACACGACGCTGACGTTGCCGAACAGCGAGACGCGCTTCGGATAGGAAAACGAGATCACAATATCGTTGCCTTCCTTGGTGACTTCGAGGTCCCTGCCCGCGATCACGTCGATGTCGTCGATCGCCGCGCGACGATCGAACGCCATGCGCACCTCCTGGACGGTTCCCTTGCTGTTGCTCTGCGCGATGCCGACGATCGCCTTCTTCACTTTGAAGTATTCGATGTACGCGGGGGCGATCTTCAGGCCGCCTATGGCGACCAAAACAATGACGATGCACACCACCACCATTCCGATCAGGGTAATGCCTCGCTGATTCTTCATGAATCCCCCTTCACTGAAATGTTCCGAAGCGCCGCGGTTCGCTGAAATTGAACCAGATGAAAAACGCCTTCCCGACGATATTCTCGTCCGGTACGAAACCCCACACTCTGCTGTCCGCCGAGTTGTCGCGGTTGTCGCCCATCATGAAATAGTGCCCGGGCGGCACGGTGCAGGTCACACCTTCGCTATTGTAGTTGCAATTTTCGCGAAACGGGAACGGGCGCGTGAAGGGGACCGCCGCAGGCGCATCGCCCTCGAGGAGGATGGCGTGCGGGACCCCGTTCACCGTCTCGACGAATTGCGCCGAGTAGTGGATCCGCTCGCGATTGAGATAGTCGGAGATCTGTTTGCGAGGCTGCGCGACGCCGTTGATGGATAGTTTCTTGTTCTCGTAGACGATCTTGTCGCCGGGAGCGCCGACCACGCGCTTGATGTAATCGAGCGACGGATCCTCCGGAAAGCGAAACACCATCACATCGCCGCGCTTGGGCTCGCCGACATTGACGATCTTCTTGTTGATGAGCGGAATGCGGATGCCGTAGGCGAACTTGTTCACCAGGATGAAATCCCCGACCACCAGCGTCGGAACCATCGAGCCCGAGGGAATCTTGAAAGGCTCGACGAGGAACGAGCGCAGCAGGAAAACGATGAGAATGACCGGGAAGAAGCTCTTCGGATATTCGATCCACCAGGGTTCCTTGTCGTCCTTGCGGCGCTGCTTGGAGAAATAGACTGCGTCGGCCAGCGCAAACGCCCCAGTAACGACCAGCAGGACAAAGAGTATCAGCGCGAAATTCATTTGCTCTCAACCTGCAGTATGGCGAGAAATGCCTCTTGGGGTATTTCCACCGTGCCCACCTGTTTCATGCGCTTTTTCCCCGCTTTCTGCTTTTCCAGCAATTTTCTCTTGCGGCTCACGTCGCCGCCGTAACACTTCGCCAGCACGTTCTTGCGCAGCGCCTTGACGGTCTCGCGCGCAATGATGTGAGAGCCGATCGCCGCCTGCACGGCCACGTCGAACATCTGCCGCGGGATCAGTTCGCGCATTCTCGAGACCAGATCGCGGCCGCGATAGGTCGCGTTTTCCCGGTGCACCATGAGCGACAAGGCATCGACGCGCTCTCCGTTGATCAGGATATCGAGCTTCACCATGTCGGCCGCTCGGTACTCCTTGAATTCGTAGTCGAGCGAGGCGTAACCGCGGCTCGCGGATTTGAGTTTGTCGAAAAAATCCATCACCACCTCGTTGAGCGGCATCTCGTAGGTCAGCATTACCTGGCGCCCGTGATATTGCATGTTCTTCTGCACTCCTCGCTTTTGCGTGCACAGGGTCATGATCGCTCCGACGTATTCCTGCGGCGCGAAAATGACCGTTTCGATGATCGGCTCGCGAATCGCATCGATTTTCGCGGGGTCCGGCATTTTCGCCGGGTTCTCGATGCGCGCGACCGTGCCGTCGCGCAGCTGAATCTCGTAGACAACTGTGGGAGCGGTGGTCACGAGCGCCATGTCGTACTCGCGCTCGAGGCGTTCCTGCACGATATCCATGTGCAGCAGGCCCAGGAACCCGCAGCGGAATCCGAAACCGAGCGCCTGGGAGGTTTCCGGCTCGTAGTGCAGCGACGCATCGTTGAGCTTCAGTTTCTCCAGCGCGTCGCGCAGCGCCTCGTACTCGCTCGCCTCGACCGGATAGAGCCCGGCGAACACCTGCGGTTTGATCTCCTTGAAGCCCGGCAGCGGCGCGGCCGCAGGACGATTCACGAGGGTAATGGTGTCGCCGACGCGCGCGTGCTGGAGTTCCCTCACTCCGGCCGTGACGAATCCCACCTCTCCGGCCGAAAGCTGCTCGCGGCCTTGCGACTTGGGCGTGAACACGCCGACCTGCTCGCACAGATGGACCGCTTGAGTGGACATCAGCAGCAGCTTGTCCTTCGGCCGGATGATTCCGTCCACCAGGCGCACCAGCATGATCACGCCGACGTAGTTGTCGAACCACGAATCGATGATCAATGCCTTCAGCGGCGCATCGAGATCCCCCTTCGGGGGCGGTATGCGGTTGATCACCGCTTCGAGAACTTCCTCCACCCCTTCGCCGGTCTTGGCGCTCACAAGCAAGGCATCGCTTGCCTTGATGCCGATGACGTCCTCGATTTCCTGGATAGCGCGCTCCGGGTTGGCCGAGGGCAGATCGATCTTGTTGAGCACCGGCACAACCTCGACGCCCTGTTCGATGGCGGTGTAGCAATTGGCGACGGTCTGCGCCTCCACGCCCTGGCTTGCGTCCACCACCAGAAGCGCCCCTTCGCACGCGGCAAGCGAGCGCGATACTTCGTAAGAGAAGTCGACGTGGCCCGGCGTATCGATGAGATTCAAGTTGTAGGTCTTTCCGTCGCGCGAAGTGTATTGCAGCGCTGCAGTCTGCGCCTTGATGGTGATGCCGCGCTCACGCTCCAAATCCATCGAATCGAGCACCTGCTCCGACATTTCGCGCTCCGACAATCCGCCGCAGCGCTGGATGAAACGGTCTGCGAGAGTCGACTTCCCGTGATCGATGTGGGCGATGATCGAAAAATTGCGGATGTGCTGCATCGGGACTGCGGCCTATAAAAAAAGGTGCCACCGAGCACCCTTTTCAATCACAAGGCTTTGAATTTTAGCGTATTTTGGCAGCGTATGCAGCAAACTTCGCGGGGTCGTAGTGGTGACGCAAAAGTTCCGTATCCCCATCCATCAGAACCGGTACATGTTCGCCGTAACGCGCCTTGAGCGCCGGATCGCCGTCGACATCGACGATTTCGACAGGAAAACCCCCTCCCATCTGCGCCAGCAGCGCGGCGAGCATCTCCTCGCAGAGCCGACAGTCGCGGCGGCTGTACAAGACATAGCGCGAGAGTCGATCGTGCGCCCTCGGCAGCGGCGAACCCGCGCTAACCGGGCGCACCTTCGCCCTTGACGGTTACGAACAGATTGCTCTCGCCGCGCCGTACGTGGAGCGTCAGAGTCGTGTTGCGCTCCAGCTGAGCGAGGAGCTTGTTGAACTGCTCCGTCGATCTCACTTCGGTGGTCTGGCCCTTGCTGGTCACCGCCGTGATCACGTCGCCCGCGCGCACATCTGCGCGGCGATTGTTGCGGACCTCCTCGACGATCACGCCGCCTGCCAGCTTCAGGTCGCGCTTTTGTTCCGCGGTAAGATCGACGACCGCGAAACCGAGGCGATTGGCCGCCTGCTCCGGCGGCTTCCCCCGCCGCTCGCTGCGGCTTGCGACTCGATCCTCGGGCAACTCCCCGACCGTGACGGTGAGCTCCCGCGTCATGCCCTTGCGCCACAGTTCGATGTTCGCCTTGATCCCGGGCTTGGTGCTGCCGACGATGCGCGGCAACTCGTTCGAGTTCGATACCGGCTTGCCGTCGAACTTGAGAATGATGTCGCCGGTTTCCACGCCAGCCCTTTCGGCGGGGCCGCCCTTCTCGACCGCATTGACGAGGGCCCCCGCCGGCCTGGAAAGACCGAACGATTCGGCGAGTTCTTTGGAGACTTCCTGGATCACGACACCGATTCGTCCGCGACTGACGCGGCCGAACTGACGCAGCTGGTTCTGCACCTCCATGGCGACGTCGATGGGAATGGCGAACGACAGCCCCATGAAACCGCCGGTGCGGCTGTAGATCTGCGAGTTGATTCCCACGACTTCGCCGCGCATGTTGAACAACGGCCCGCCCGAATTTCCAGGGTTGATCGCGACGTCGGTCTGAATGAAGGGAACGAAGTTCTCCTGCGGCAGGCTGCGGCCCTTGGCGCTGACGATGCCCGCGGTGACGGTGCTGTCGAAACCGAAGGGCGAGCCGATCGCGACGACCCATTCGCCAACCTTGAGCCGGTTCGGATCGCCCATCCGCACGGCCGGCAGCCCAGTCGCGTCGATCCTGATCAACGCGAGATCGGTGCGTCTGTCCGCTCCGATCACGCGAGCCTTGAATTCGCGCTTGTCGTTGAGGCGAACGGTGATCTCATCCGCGGCGTCGACGACGTGCGCGTTGGTGAGAACGTAGCCGTCGGCACTGATGATGAAGCCCGAGCCGAGCGAGCGGCTCTCGAAATCGCGCGGGCCTTGGCCGCCGGGCCCCGGCGGGCGCGGGATGAAGCGCCGGAAGAAATCGTAGAGCGGATCGTCTTCCTCGAGATTCGGAATTTGCGGCGACGCGCGGCGCTCGCGTACCTGAGTGGTGCTGATATTGACGACGGTGGGGCCTTGCCTCTCGGCGAGCTCGGTGAAATCGGGCAGCTCGCGTCCCTGCGCGACCAGCGCTGAGGGCAAGCCGAGCAGCAAACAGATAAACAGTACTCTCGCCATCAAAATGGTCCTCGGCGACGCCGCGCATCGCGTGCCGGTCAGTTCGACGAAGTCGATGCACGGGCATGCGATGGGAGCGAGTGGCGCGATCGAGCTCGCGTCGTCGCTGCTCGCCGTCAATGAAGGTTTCGTTCCGCCGACCATCAATCTCGTGACGCCCGATCCGGCCTGCGATCTCGATTACGTGCCGAACGAAACACGGGAAGCGGATGTGCGGATGTTCCTCTCCAACTCGTTCGGATTCGGCGGAATGAACGCGGTTCTCGCGGTGCGCGGCGCGCGTGGCAATCGTCTTGCAGACTGAACTATGATTTCCGCGCTTCGGGAGGCTCGGTTTGATCGTAGAAAAGAAGCACACGGACAACTTCACGATCCTTTAC
>CAYQVE010000125.1:0-6356 GCA_964420785.1 uncultured Enterobacteriaceae bacterium
ACCGGGTATGGTAAGTGTCCGAAAGGCGGTGCTCATCGCCGTGAGAAACACCCCGGTGTCTGTCGACGGGCTCCCGTCCTCCTGGCGTGGTGCAGCCTGCTGGCGCGGGGTGCCCTGTTGGGCGCTAGGCGTCTCGGTTGCGAGCAGTGCTTGGAGGCGGTCGATATCCTCCTGGAGGAGCGCTTGCCGGTAGAGATCGAGCAGATTCGTGATGGCTTGTTGCTCTGCCTGGGGACTGGCGGCCGTGGGTGTTGTCAGCGTCTGGTGGTCACTCGTGCCGCAGCCGGTCACGAGGAGCGCCAGGCATAGGAGCCCGAGCAGACTCTGTCCCCAGTACCACGCAGGCCCTGGCAATGACCGCCCGCAGACCACCATTCCTGCTGCTCCTCTGGGGCTGTTAAAAATGGTAGATCAGCGACGTGAGTACCGTGTGCTGATAGACCGCGGTATCCGCGGCAGCGCTGTGCACTGTCCCAGTGCGGAACGTGTACGCCACGTCGAGTACGAATTGCTTCACGGTGATCCCAGTGCCGAGACTGAAGCCAAAAAAGTTATCTTTCCCCCTCTCACCCGGCTCTGGATCGTAGAACGCCCCGGCACGGAAGGGCACCACAACGTTGGGCAACACCCACAAATACTCCGCTCCCAGACGCACGCTGGTAGTGTCATCTGCAAGGCCGTTCAACACGGCCCGCCCCTTGCCGGATGACACCACCTCGTTGTCACTCGCACGCCCGATTGGACACGCCCGGGCTGCCCCGCCGCCCATTCACTCGACGCCGCTCTCGCAGCGGTCTGCGAGCCCCGGGACGCATTCGTCATCGGAGGCGCGCAGATCTACGCGCTCGCTCTTCCGATCGCCTCCCGCCTCTATATCACGGAGATCGAGCGCGACTTCGAGGGCGATGCGTTTTTCCCGGAGTTCGACCGTTCACGATGGCGGGAGGCGTCGCGCGAGTCTCGCGTTCTCGACGGGGCGGGAGGCTTCAGCTTCCACTTCGTCGCGTACGATCTCCGCGCCTGACTCCGGGACGTCGCAGCAAACACTCGATCAGACGATCAAGCCTTCACCTTTTCCCCAACGACGACGCAGTTACGCCCTGACCGCTTGGCCTCATACAAGGCAGCGTCGGCAGCTCGCAGCACCTCCTGCCCACTCTCGCCGTGATCGGGGAATATCGCAATGCCCACCGATATCGTGATGGGTCCGACTCGCCGGCCCTCGTAATCGATCTCGAGATCCTGCACCTCCCGGCGGAGTTTTTCGGCTCGCTCCCAGACCGTTCCCTGCGGGGCTGGAGCCATTACCAAAACAAATTCTTCGCCGCCATAGCGGGAAACGATATCCTCGCCCCGCGCAGCGGACAGCATGTACTGGCCTATAGTACGCAACACCGCATCCCCTGCCGCGTGGCCGAGCGTATCGTTGAAGCGCTTGAAGTTGTCGATGTCGATCATCAGTACACCGAAGGGAAAGCCGCTGCGCCGGGCGCGGCTTTCTTCCCGGCCGAGCGACTCCTCGAGGTAACGGCGGTTATGGAGTCCGGTCAGCCCGTCATGTACGACCTGGTCCTTCAGGCGCAGGTTTGCCTGCGTCAGTTCCTGCTCCGCCAATAGCCGCTTCTTGATCTCCTGATCGAGCGCTGCTCTCACCACCTCGAGCTGCGCGTCGCGCTGGGCGACGCCATGACCCAGCTGGGCGTTCAACCGTTCGAGATTCGCCGTATGCGCGTGGAGCTTGCGGGCGATCGGGCGCAGGAACGAGTCGATGGATTTATCCTCCGAATGCGCCTCCACGAGCGGTGCACCCTGCCCGGAAAGAGCCGCGTCGACGACCGCGAGAAGCGTCTCGGGATTGACGGGCTTGGCAATGAAAGACGCGCCAAAGGTGGTTGCCAAGGCCTCGGCTTCGGCCGCGATGTGAGCGGCGGCCCGAAACACGATCCGCGGCTGAACCGAGTTCGGCTCTGAGCGCAGATTGAGGACGAACTGACAACCGTCCATACCCGAGGTGAGAATGTCGATGATCACCAGGTCGGGGCTTTCGGCGCGAACGATCTGCAGCGCTTCCTTCCCGCTCCAAGCCTCCCAAAAACGGTGCCCCCGGTCCCGGAGCAGCGTTGCAACGAAGCGCAGATTGACGGGCCTGTCCTCGACGACAAGAATCGTGGCCACGAATCTCCTCGATTTTCATCCGATGCCCAAGGCCCTCCCTTCGGCTCTATCTCAGACAAACGGCGCGCTAATCGGACGATTATGCCCCCGTCATGCATCAATTCAGGTAACGAAAATGTCACACAAAGTGTAAGGTATTTCCTGATAGGTGCTTCCCTAGATTTTCTTGTGTCGAACGAGTCTTGATTTTGACGCTCCCGCAAAAAGTAGCGAGGCAGCTACTTGCCGTCGCTCACTCACCACAAAAAAATAACGGTTGCGCTATGGCAGACAGAATTCCAATTCGCTATGATGAAACTCTGCTTGTAAAGCACCTCCCCTCCCTCCCGGTGCGGATGCGGGCAGGCGGCCCCGGCGCTCGCCGGGGTTTTTTTGCAGTTGCGAACCCGGATCGCACTCCTGCAGAAAGCGTTTGGTGATTTCGCCAAGCAGCCGCATGTCTCCATCGACTCGATCGAGCAAACGTCTCCCGATCGAGCACGACCTTGTCGGCGCGTGCAGGATTTGGTTACTTGGCGAGTCCGACTCGCAAGAGCGACAAAAGCTGTTCGATGTTGACGGGCTTGGAGATGTAATCGGATGCGCCGGCTTCGAGGCATTTCTCGCGATCGCCCTTCATCGCCTTCGCAGTCACTGCAATGATCGGAAGATTCTTGAATTCCTGGAGACCGCGAATGATTCGGATCGTGTCGTGTCCGTCGAGCTCGGGCATCATGATATCCATGAGGACCACATCGATGTCCGGGTTGTTTTTCAGCGTTTCGAGCCCGTCTTTGCCGTTCTCTGCGTTGAGTACCGTTATCCCGTGCTGCTCCAAAGCCCCGGTCAACGCGAATATGTTTCTTATGTCGTCGTCGACAATCAGCACCTTTCTGCCGGCGAGAGCCGGCGTGGCCCGTTGGATAGCGGCCAGCAACTGGTCGCGCTTGTTCGTCGGCAGGTCGCTGACCGTCTGATGCAGGAACAGAGTCGTTTCCTCCAAAACGGCTTCGAGAGTTCGTGCGCCTTTCAGGACGGCAACCTCCGCCAGCTTTCTGAGGTCGTCCCGCTCGCTGCCGCTCAGGGCGTCCGTTTCATAGATAACGATCGGCAATTCGGACGTCGTTTCGGATTGAACGACTTTCTTGATGAAGTCTGTCGCGGTCATATCGTGAAGCGTCCGACCGAGCACCATGCAATCGAACTGATTTTTCCGCAGGGCATCGAGGGCCTGCTTGCCCGCGCGCGCACCCGTGATCTGCACCTCCTCCCCGCGCAGGGCTTCGGTGATGCTCGCCCGCTCCGCATCGTTTCCATCGACGACGAGCAGCGCTCTGATCTCGTGCTCGATCACCCTGCGCGTCTTGGCGAGGGCTTCCTGGAGCGCTTCCTTCACCGCCGGCTTGCGCACCGCCCCCAGGGCTCCCATGTGCAGGCATTTGTGCATCTGCTCGGCCACGGAAATGACGCTCACCGGGATATGCCTCGTGTCCGGATCGTGTTTCAGGAGATCCAGGACCGCCCATCCGTCCATGTCCGGGAGCTTCAAATCCAGCGTGAGCGCGTCAGGCTCAAGCTCCTTTACCAGAACGAGCGCCGTGTTGCCGTCCAGCGCGACTACGCCCTTGAACCCGCTTTCGCGTGCGACATCGAGCAAGGTCGCAGCGAACTTCACGTCGTCCTCGACGATCAGGACGACGCGGTCGCCGGGCTGGATGTTATCGCGGTCGTCGCTTACTTGGGGCTCCGGGCGCACTGCACGCGCTTTCATCACCGGACTGGAGCTCGGTCGCTTGGCGTAGGCTGGACCGAGCTTGAGTTCTTCGGCGGGTATTTCCTCGGCGGGTGTCTTCGGCGTTCTCGCCGCCGGACCGGGCTTCGGCTGCTCGGCGGGTGTTTTCGGTGTTCTCGCCTCGACCTCCACCGGCTCGTGGGTAAACGGCAGGTAAAGCGTGAACGTGCTGCCTTTGCCCGGATCGCTACCGACCCGGATTTCCCCGCCTAGCAGGCGAGTGAGCTCGCGACTAATGGAAAGTCCCAGTCCGGTGCCGCCGTATTTGCGGCTGGTGGTTCCGTCAGCCTGCTGGAAGGCTTCGAAAATGACCTTCCTCTTGTTTTCCGGAATTCCAATCCCGGTGTCCGAGACGGAGAACGCCACTACTTTTTCCGCCGCGTCCAGTTGCGGGTGCCCGGCGGTCCAGCCGCCATTCGCGAGGGAAATCCGCAGAGACACTTTGCCCTTCTCGGTAAACTTGAACGCATTCGAGAGCAGATTCTTCAGGATCTGCTGGAGCCGCTTTTCGTCGGTGTGAATCACCGCGGGCAGTCCAGGAGCCGCGTTCACCGTGAAGCCCAGGCCTTTGTCCTGGGCGACCTGGCGGAAGGTCCGCTCGACGTAGTCCTGCAGCCCGGAGAAGCGCTCGGGCGCAATGTCGAGCGTCACTGTCCCCGATTCGATCTTCGCCAGATCGAGAATATCGTTGATGAGGGAAAGGAGATCCGTGCCCGCGGCATAGATGGTCTGTGCGTAATCGATCTGTTTCGGCATTAGGTTGTTGCCTGCGTTGTCCGCGAGCAGTTTCGCCAGGATCAGCAGGCTGTTCAACGGCGTGCGCAGCTCGTGCGACATGTTGGCAAGAAACTCGGACTTGTAGCGAGAGGAGAGCGCGAGCTGCTCGGCCTTTTCCTCGAGCGCGGCTTTTGCCTGCTCGACTTCCCGATTCTTGTATTCAACCTGCCTCATTTGCTCGGAAAGGAGCTTGGCCTTCTCTTGAAGTTGCTCGTTGGTGTGCTGCAGCTCCTCCTGCTGATTCTTGAGCAGTCTCTCCGAGTTCTGCAGGTTCTGCGCCTGCTGCTCGAGACGGTCGTTGGTCTCCTTGAGCTCCTCCTGCTGGCTTTGCAGCTCCCTGGTGAGCGATTGCGACTGCTCGAGCAGGGACTCAGTGCGCATGTTTGCCTCGATGGTGTTGAACACGACACCGATACTTTCAGTCAGCTGATCGAGAAATGACAGGTGCGTTTCGCTGAACTTCCTGAGCGAGGCAAGCTCGACGACCGCTTTGATTTCGCCTTCAAACAGCACCGGCAGGATGATGATGTTCAATGGCGCGGCGGAACCGAGAATCGAGCTGACGCGGATGTAATCGTCGGGGACATCCTCGAGGAGAATGCGCTTCTTCTCGTAAGCACACTGCCCTACCAGACCCTCGCCGATCCGCAGGGTTTTCGAGAGATGCTTGTTCGGCTTGGATGCGTAGCTGGCGAGCAGTTCGAGACTGGGCTCGTCCCCGTGCTTCACCTGGGTGTAGAACACGCCTTGCTGAGCGTTCACGAGCGGGGTCAGCTCCGAGAGCACCAGTTTGGATACCGTCACCAGGTCGGTGTGACCTTGCAGCATCTGTGTGAATTTTGCGAGATTAGTTTTGAGCCAGTCCTGCTCGTTGTTCTTGAGGGTCGTATTCTTGAGATTGCGGATCATCTCGTTGATGTTGTCCTTCAGGACCGCCACTTCCCCCATCGCTTCCACCATGATCGATCGCGTGAGATCGCCCTTAGTCACCGCCGTCGCAACCTCCGCGATGGATCGCACCTGGGTCGTGAGATTCGCCGCCAACTGGTTCACGTTGTCGGTGAGATCCCGCCACAAGCCGGCTGCCCCCGGCACCCTCGCCTGGCCTCCCAGCTTGCCGTCGGTGCCCACCTCACGCGCCACGTTGGTTACCTGGTCGGCGAATGTCGCCAGCGTGTCGATCATGCCGTTGATCGTGTCGGCCAGAGCCGCGATTTCACCTTTCGCCTCGAAGGCGACTTTTCGCTTCAGGTCGCCTTTAGCCACGGCGGTCACGACCTGTGCTATCCCACGCACTTGGTTGGTGAGGTTCGCCGCCATCGAGTTGACGTTGTCGGTAAGGTCCTTCCAGGTCCCGGCCGCTCCGGGCACCTGCGCCTGGCCCCCGAGCTTGCCGTCGCTGCCCACCTCGCGCGCCACCCGCGACACTTCCGAGGCAAACCCGTTCAGCTGATCCACCATCGTGTTGATGGTGCTCTTCAGCTCCAGGATCTCCCCCTTCACGTCCACCGTGATCTTCTTCGAGAGATCGCCCTTCGCGACCGCGGTCGTCACCTCCGCGATGTTGCGCACCTGGCCGGTGAGGTTCGCCGCCATCGAGTTGACGTTGTCGGTAAGGTCCTTCCAGGTCCCG
>CAYQVE010000125.1:6456-8997 GCA_964420785.1 uncultured Enterobacteriaceae bacterium
CTTGCCGTCGCTGCCCACCTCGCGCGCCACCCGCGACACTTCCGAGGCAAACCCGCCGAGCTGATCCACCATCGTGTTGACGACTTTTCCTATCCGCAGGAATTCACCCCGCAACGGCCTGCCGTCGATCTCCGGCAGCATCCGCTGGGAAAGATCCCCCTTCGCGACCGATTCGATGACCCGTGCCATCTCCGAGGTCGGCCGGACGAGATCTCCGATCAGCGCGTTCACCGAGTCAACGCAATCGGCCCACGACCCTGTCGCGGCGGGCAGCCGGACGCGTTGATTGATCTGCCCTTCCCTTCCGACCTCGTCCCGGATACGCGCGAACTCGTCGGTCACCTTCTCGTTTATTTCGACGACGTCGTTGAACGCCTGTGCGATTTCTCCGTCGATCCCTATCAGATCCATGGGGAGGCGAACCGAGAAATCGCCCTTTTTGAACGCCCGCAGGGCGCTCAAGAGGCCTTTGCGGTCCAGTACGTCCGGGATAAATTGCAGATTTGTCATTTTCGACCTCTCACGTGCGTTCGGAATCGCACTGCTTCGCTTCGTAGTCTTTTCTTGGTGCCTTCGCGAGATTCGCTCTCTAACTCTGGCTGGCCCGACTGCGATAAGGACTCTCACGATCCTGGGCAGGAGATGACCATGATATCCAGATACACCATGATATCCAGATATAAAATCATGATAGTGCGTCAGATGTCCGATGCTTTCTCCAGTTACTGGGCTGCCCTTCCGCTCAGTATCGCGAAGGCCTGATCTTCCTGTGGTGAATCGGTGACTGCATGTAGCCGTATAGCCACGCAATCGCGTGGCTCGTTCGGATCGAATCGCCCGACAGGCGCGGTCGCACCGAGCGGGCGTTTGCGCTAAATGAGCTGTTGTTTGACGGCGTAACGTACAAGGGCAGCGTTGTCCGTCAGTTTCAGTTTCTTGAGAATGCGCGCCCGGTAGGTGCTGACGGTGCTGGGGCTCAGGAACATTTCCGCCGCGATCTGGTTGATCTGCTTGCCCGACGCAAGCAGCCACATCACCCGGTACTCGCGGTCGGAAAGAGACTCATAAAGAGGTTTTTCGGCGTCGGGAGCAAGGTCGGTCGCCAGCTTCTCGGCAAAGCTCGCACTGACATACTTGCCCCCGTTTGCCACTTTTCGGATGGCGGCCGTCAATTCCTCGCCCGCGCTTTCCTTGTTGATGTAGCCGGAGCCTCCGGCTTTGAACACCTGCGCGGCATGCGCCTCTTCAGGGAACATGCTCAGAACGAGGACAGGACGACCCGGGTGCAGGAGTTTTATTTCCTTGATCAGCTCCACCCCGCCTCGGCCGGGCATGGAGAAGTCGAGAACGGCGACGTCCCAGTCGAGCTTGCGAACGAGCTCGAGCGCTTCATCGCCGTTCGTGGCCTCACCGACCACTTCCATGTCGTGCTCCGAAGCCAGGATCTCTTTCAGGCCACGCCGGACGACCGCGTGGTCGTCCGCGATTAGAATTCTCATGGCGTAACCTCCGCCGGAGCGATTCCCCAGAACAATTGGGTTGCGGCATTGGGTCGCCGCAGGGTGTGGGTAAAATTCTACTTCAAGCCGAGGGGGATGGACACCCTCACCTTGGTCCCCCTAAGCTGAGCACGGGCGATCTCAATAGTCCCGCCAAACGGAAGGACACGCTCCCGCATTCCCAAAAGCCCCAGCGATCTCGGATCGTCGATCGCGGACTCCGCGATGCCTTTGCCGTTGTCTTCTACCGTCAACACGAGAGCGCCGAATTCGACCTGCATCGCGACATCGATTCTGGTCGCGTTCGCGTGCCGCGCGACGTTCGTCAGCAACTCCTGAAAAATACGGAATGCCGCAGTCGATCGTTCGCGATCGAGCATCGGCGGGTCGGAAGGAAGGGAGAGCTTGCAGCGGATGCCGGTGCGCTTGCGAAAATCCCCCGCGTGCCATTCGATAGCGGCGGTCAGCCCCAGCTGGTCGAGCGCCTCCGGCCGCAGTCGCGAGGCGATCTTGCGCACGGACTGTATGGTGTCGTCGATCAATCCGGACATCGATTTCGTCTTCTCGGCGAGCGCCCGCTGATCACCGGGCAGCCTGTTCGCCACCCAGGTCAAATCCATTTTCAGCCCCGTCAGCAATTGGCCGAGTTCGTCGTGGATCTCGCGCGCGATCCGCGTCCATTCCTCCTCGCGCACGGATTGCAAATGACGCGACAGCGCACGCAAATTCTCCTCCGATTTCCTCGAGTGCTCTTCGGCCCGTTTGCGTTCGGCTATCTCACGAATCAACACCGCATTCTTGTTGTAGAGCTCAACGAAAACCGACAACTTGGATTTCAGAATTTCCGGAACCAGCGGCTTGACGATGTAGTCGACGGCCCCCGCCTCGTACCCGCGAAACACCGAGTGCACGTCTTCGTACGCGCCCGTCAGGAAGATGATCGGCGTGTGCCGCGATCGTTCGCGTTCCCTGATCAATCTGGCGGTCTCGAATCCATCCACTCCCGGCATGCGCGCATCGAGGAGGATGGCGGCGAAGTCCT
>CAYQVE010000126.1:0-8955 GCA_964420785.1 uncultured Enterobacteriaceae bacterium
GGGCTGGTGTTTCTTCACCGCCATGGGCGGCTCGTGCAGGGCCGGTGCCTCCGCCTTGGCATGTTTCTCTCCGGTCCGGTGGAACCGCGGAGGGACCCTGCTGATCAAGCCGCGGGGGCCGGTCCGCGTCGGCGCCCGGTCATCGTCGCCCACGTAGCGCCCGACGAGGTCGGACCCGAGATCGACCGCCAGGACGATATCCGCCCCCATAGCCCGGCACAGAGAGACCGGGATCGGATTGACGACGCTTCCGTCGACAAGGTAGCGATCGTCGTACGGAACCGGACGGAACAGGCCCGGCATGGCTATCGAAGCGCCAATCGCGACCGACACCTTGCCCTCGCGCAACCAGATTTCCTGTCCGGAATGCAGATCGGTCGCAACCGCCGCAAACTGTATGGGCAGCTCCGAGAACTCGCACTCGACGAACTGCTCGCGAAAGACTTCGTTCACGCGCTCGCCCTTGATGAGCCCGCCGCGCAGCCCGAAGTCCGCGAGCTTGAGCATGCGTTTCCAGTCGAGCGCGAGCGCCCACGCTTCCAACTGGTCGAGCCGGCCCGCCGAAAACGCGGCTCCCACGAACGCGCCGACCGAGCATCCCGCGATGAGATCGGGCCTGATGCCCGCCTCGGTGAGCGCGCGCAGGACACCGATATGCGCCCAGCCGCGCGCCGAGCCCGCGCCGAGGACGAAACCGATTTTGGGTCGGCGCGGCACCGGGATTAACTCGCGTCCGTACCCGCGCCGGCCACGGAGGCAAGGGTCCCCTTGCGGGCGCGGCCTTCGCCGCCAATTCTCACTGCGACGCAAAGTACGGCCGCGACCGAGGGAAGGTCTCCGTGGCCGGCGCGGGTCGTGATTGGCATCACATCCGCTCGAAAATCGCCGCAATCCCCTGCCCGCCGCCGATGCACATCGTGACCAGGGCGTAGCGCTTGCCCGTGCGCTGCAGCTCGTAAATCGCCTTCACGGTGAGGATGCAGCCGGTTGCGCCGATCGGATGGCCGAGCGCGACCGCTCCGCCGTTGGGATTCACCTTCGCCGGATCGAGACCGAGATCGCGCGTCACCGCCATCGCCTGGACCGCGAATGCCTCGTTCGATTCGATCACGTCCATGTCGGCGGGCTTGAGGCCCGCTTTCTCGAAGACGCGTTTCACCGCGGGGATCGGCCCGAGGCCCATCAGCTGAGGCTCCACGCCGGCATGCGCGTAGGCCACGAGGCGCGCGAGCGGTTTCGCACCCCGCTTTTGCGCGGCGGTTCTCTCCATCAGCACCACCGCCGCCGCGGCATCGTTGATGCCGGAGGCGTTCCCCGCGGTGACGGTACCGTCCTTCATGAACACGGTTTTCAGCTTTTGCAGATCCGCAAGCGTCGCGTCCTTGCGCACGTGCTCATCGGTGTCGAACTGGGCGGGACCTTTCTTCGATTTCACCTCGACGGGGACGATCTGGCTTCTGAAGTACCCCGCATCGATGGCTTTCGCCGCGCGTTTGTGACTTTCGAGCGCAAACGCGTCCTGCTGCTCGCGCGTGATGCCGTACTTCGCGGCTATGTTCTCCGCGGTCACTCCCATGTGGCCGTGACCGAAAGGATCGTTCAGCGCAGCGGACATCGCGTCGATCAGCGATGAGTCGCCCATGCGCTGACCCCAGCGCGCAGCGGGCATGAAGTACGCGGCACGGCTCATGCTCTCGGCGCCCGCACCGAGCGCGACGTCGGTATCGCCGAGCAGGATGTGCTGAGCCGCCGAGACGATCGCCTGCAGCCCGCTGCCGCACAGGCGATTGACCGTGAGGCAGGGCGTGCCGACCGGCAGCCCGCCCTCGATCGCCGCGACGCGCGAGATGTACATGTCGCGCGCCTCGCCGTGGATCACGCTGCCGATTACGACGTGACCGACCGTCGCCGGGTCGATCTTCGCCCGCGCCACGGCCTCCTTGATCGCGGTCGCGCCGAGCTTCGTCGGCGCGATGTCCTTGAGCGAGCCGCCGTAGCCCCCGATCGCGGTGCGAACGCCGCCCGTCACCACGACTTCACGTTGTGCCATGAGAACCTCCGCCTTCTTGAAACAGATGCTTCGCTTCGCTCAGGATGACGCTACAGCACGGGGCGCCACACTGCGCGCTTTCGGGTGCATCAATTGACCCCACAGATCGTGCGCATCAGACCGCGTCACTTCCACCTGCGTCCAATCGCCCGGCTTGAGGTTCGGGCCGTCCTCGATGTGGACCACGCCGTCGATTTCCGGAGCGTCGGCGGCGCAGCGTCCCACAGCTCGCCCCCCCTTCACTTCGTCCACCAATACCTTGATGGTCTTTCCGAGCTTGCGCTTCAGACGCCGCGCGCTGATTTTCTCCTGCAGGTGCATGAGCCGCTCACGGCGTTTTTCGCGCACCTCGTTCGAAAGCGCGCCGGGCAGTTCGTTCGCTTTCGCGCCTTGCACCGGCGAATACGCAAAACAGCCGACGCGGTCGAGCTCGGCTTCCTCGAGAAAGTCGAGCAGTTCCCGGAATTCGTCTTCGGTCTCGCCCGGGAAGCCGGCGATGAAGGTGCTGCGGATCGTGATGTCCGGACAGATCCCGCGCCAGGCGCGGATGCGCTCGAGATTGTCCTCCCCGCTCGCGGGACGCTTCATGAGCGTCAGGATCCGCCGGCTCGCGTGCTGAAACGGAACGTCGATGTAGGGAAGGACCTTGCCTTCGGCCATGAGCGGGATCACCTTGTCCACGTGGGGATAGGGATAGACGTAGTGGAGCCGCACCCACACACCCAATTCTCCTAGGGCCGCCGCCAGATCGGCCATGCGCGCCTTGAGAGGACGCCCGCCCCAGAAACCGGTGCGGTACTTGAGGTCCACGCCGTAGGCGCTCGTGTCCTGAGAAATCACCAGCAGCTCCTTCACACCTGCTTTCACCAGGTTTTCCGCCTCTCGCATCACCTCGCCGATCGGCCGGCTCACGAGATCACCCCGAAGGGACGGGATGATGCAGAACGTGCAGCGGTGATTGCAGCCTTCGGAGATCTTCAGGTAGGCGTAGTGCTTCGGGGTGAGCTTGATGCCCTGGGGAGGCACCAAGTCGCCGAACGGGTCATGAGGTCTTGGCAGATGTTCGTGCACCACCGTCATGACTTCCTCGAGCGCGTGCGGGCCCGTGACGGCGAGGACTCTCGGGTGGGTTTGCCGCACTACGTCGCCCTTTGCGCCGAGGCAACCGGTGACGATCACCCGGCCGTTTTCCTCGAGCGCCTCGCCGATCGCATCCAGCGATTCCTGCATCGCCGATTCGATGAACCCGCAGGTATTGACGACTACGAGATCTGCGCGGTCGTACGAAGGCGAGATCGCGTAGCCCTCGGCGCGCAGGCGCGTGAGAATGCCTTCGGAATCGACCAGAGCTTTGGGACAGCCGAGCGAGACGAACCCGACCTTCGGTGCCGCGGCCATGCTTTAGATTAGACCTTGCACCACGATGTGAAAGATATCAGGACTTTTTCTCCTCGCCAGGCGTCTTATTGTCGCCAGGCGACGCCTGAGCGCCGGCCGGTTGCGCGCCGAATCCCGGCACTCCGGGGAACCCCGGAAAGGCAAAGCCGGAGAACATGTTGCGCGTCTGGTTCTGCAGCTGTTCCTGCATCTGCTGGAACGTGTTGCGGCTCTGTTCCATGTACGCCGAGATCAGGCCCTGCATCGCCGGGCCCTGAAAGCTCATGAACTGCTTCCAAAGCTCTTCGTTGAACTTGGTGGGTTCTCCATAGAGCTTCTGAGACTGCTCCCGCATGCTCTTCTGGATTTCGCCGAACAACTGCATATTGCGCTCGAGGTACGCGCCGAGCATGCCCTGCATGGCGTTGCCGTAGGAGCGGATGAACTGCGTGAGAACGTCCGAGGAAAACATGGGCGCTCCAGCGGCTTCTTCCTCCAGTATGATCTGCAGCAAGATGGATCGCGTCAGGTCTTCTCCGGTCTTCGCGTCCACCACCTGGAATTCCTCGCCGCCCATCACGAGCTTCTTCACGTCGGCGAGCGTGATGTACACGCTGGTCTTGGTATCGTAGAGCCGGCGATTGGGGTACTTCTTGATCAGTCGGGTGGGTTCAGACATCGGGACCCTAGCCTTATCGTGTCGCGCGTGTTGCGGTGCCACATGATACTGGAGATTGCCGCTCGGTTCCATCCAGCCAGCCCGCCGGCTCGCCTATGCCATGTGCTGCCCGCCGTTGATGGCGATGTTGGCGCCGGTGACGAACGCGGCCTCCTCCGAGCAGAGATAAATGATCAGCCCGGCGATTTCTTCGGGCTTTCCGAGCCGTCCGATCGGAATCTGCGGCAGGATTTTCGAGTCGAGAATCTCCTTCGGAATCGCCGTAACCATCTTCGTCCCGATGTAGCCCGGCGAGATGGTGTTGACGGTCACACCCTTCTTCGCCACTTCCAGCGCGAGTGACTTGGTGAAGCCGTGCATGCCGGCCTTCGCCGCCGCGTAGTTGGTCTGGCCGAAAGCGCCCTTCGAGCCGTTCACCGAGGACACGTTGATGACGCGGCCCCAGCCGCGGTCCACCATTCCGTCGCAGACCTGCTTCGTCATGTTGAAGACGGAATCGAGATTGGTGTGCAGGACCGCGTCCCAGTCGCCCTTGGTCATCTTCCTGAAGGTCATGTCGCGCGTGATCCCGGCGTTGTTGACGAGGATGTCGACGTGGCCGAGATCCCGGGTCACGTTCTCGACGCAGGTTTTGCACGATTCGAATTCGGCGACGTTGCAGGCATACGTGCGGAAATCGTAACCGCGCACCTTCATCTCCGCGGCCCACTGGCCGACCGTCTTGTTCGAAGGGGAATAGGTCACGGCCACGCGGTATCCGGCATCCGCCATCTTCGTGCTGATCGTCTCCCCCAGCCCTCCCATGCCTCCCGTGATCAGCGCCAGCCGCGTTGCCATGACTCCTCCCCGGTCTTCGATTCGGTGCCTCGATTGTTCTTCAGGATTATTGCACCAAACCTGCCCGGACCGGAGAGTGACCGAGCAAGTTCGACATGCCCCATCAAGCCATGTGCAGGCCGCCGTTGATCGAGATGTTCGCCCCGGTGATGTAGCCGGCCTCCTCGGAGGCGAGGTAGGCGACGAGGCTCGCGATCTCCTCGGGCTGCGCGAGCCGCCCCATGGGAATCTGTTCTACGATCGATTGCAGGATCTCGGGTTTCATCGCCCGCACCATGTCGGTCTCGACGTAGCCGGGCGACACGGTGTTCACGGTGACACCTTTTTTCACCACCTCTTGCGCCAGCGCCTTGGAGAATCCGTGCATGCCTGCCTTCGCGGCCGAGTAGTTGGTCTGACCGAACTGGCCTTTCAGCGCGTTGACCGACGAGATGTTAATGATGCGTCCCCAGCCGCGCTCCATCATTCCCTCGATCACCTGCCGCGTGACGTTGAAGACGCTGTTCAAGTTGGTGTTGATTACCGCGTACCAGTCGGCGGACGACATCCGCTTGAACACGCCGTCGCGCGTAATGCCCGCATTGTTGACGAGGATGTCCACCGGACCTATTACCGAGCCGATCTGATAGAACATGTCCGCGCAGGACTCGTAGTCGTCGACGTCGCCTTCAGCAGCGTGGACTTGAAGGCCTTCGCCGCGCATCTTTGCAATCCATTCGTCCTTCTTTTCGTAGCCGGGCAGACAGCCCGCAACGACTCGCGCGCCGTTTCGCACGAGACGCCGGCACACCGCGGAGCCGATTCCGCCCATGCCGCCGCTCACGAACGCGATGCGCTGCTTGAGGGTAAGCACGGCTTCCCGTGCCGGCTCCATGCCGGAGTCTGTGCCCGCCCGTTTCTCTGCTGCCGCCCTCGTCATTGTCGAATCTCTCCCTGGAAAATCATTTCCTTTGCTCATGCGATCCGGTGCTTGACATAACGCCCGGGCGCGGGCTCAATGGGTTTGAATTTCGCATTGCCCAGCCGGGTGCGCGCCTTGACTCGCCCGCCGCCGAAACCCTCGAGCCAAGCGCACCAGTCGGTCCACCAGCTTCCCGGCCTTTCCTTTCCGTCGGCGAGCCACGCCTCCGGGTCCGCAGCCAGTGCGCCTGTCCAGTGGCTGCGCCTGTTTTTTGAGGCGGGATTGACGATGCCAGCAACGTGCCCGCTCGCTCCGAGCACGAAGCGCACCTCGCCCCCAAGCAGCCGGGTCGTCCCATAGGCCGTGCGCCAAGGCACGATGTGGTCCTCGCGCGTAGCGAGCACATAAGACGGAACGGTGATCTTCCCGAGATCCACCGGCACTTCCAGAACCACCGTCTTTCCCGGCTCGCGCAGGCGGTTCTCGAGATAAGTATTGCGGACGTACCAGCAGTACATCGGTCCGGGAAGATTGGTGGAATCGGCGTTCCAGTAGAGCAGGTCGAAGGCTTCGGGCGATTTACCCTTCAGGTAGTTGTTGACCACGTATGACCAAACTAGGTCATTCGCGCGGAGCGCCGAGAACACGAGCGCGAGATCGCGACCGGGCATGATGCCGCCCCTGCCGATTGCAGCCTCGCGCGCCGCGACGCTCGCCTCGTCGATAAAGAGCCCGATGTCGCCCGTGCCAGAGAAATCGAGCATCGAGGCAAGGAAAGTCGCGCTCTCTACGCGATCGTCGCCCTTCGCGGCCATGACTGCGAGCGCGGCGCCGAGCATCGTGCCACCGACGCAGAAACCAAGCGCGTTGACCTTTTCGGCGGCGCAGATCGCGCTCGCCACTTCGAGCGCTTTGAGCACGCCTTTTTCAATATAATCGTCCCAGGTGAGATGGCCGAGCTCCTCGGTGATGTTGCGCCAGGACACCATGAACACCGGATGGCCCTGTTCCACCGCGTAGCGCACCAGGGAATTTGCCGGCTGAAGATCCAGGATGTAATACTTGTTGATGCAGGGCGGAAACATCACGAGCGGCCGTTTGAATACGCTCGGTGTGACCGGCTTGTACTGGATGAGCTGGATCAGTTCGTTCTCGAAAACCACCGCGCCCTCGGTGACCGCGAGATTCTTGCCGACCTCGAAAACGGACTCGTCCGTGATCGAAATGCGCCCCTTGTGCACGTCCTCGAGGAGCTGGCGAATTCCCTGCGTGAGACTTTCGCCCTGGGTCTCGAGCGCGAGCTTGAGCGCTTCCGGGTTGGTCGCGGCGAAATTCGCCGGGCTCATTGCGTCGGAAAACTGGCGCGCGATAAAGCGCAGGCGCGCTTTTGCGCGCGGCTCCGCTTCGAGCCCTTCGATCCAATCCGACAGAAAGCGCGAATTGATGAGGTAGCTCTGGCGCAAGTAATCGAACCAGGGAACGCGTTGCCATTCCGCGGCGGAAAAGCGCCGATCGCCGCGATCGGGCGGTGCGATGGGCGTGGCATCGCGTCCGGCCTCGCGGGTGAGCGCCGACTGCCACAGCGCAGCGTGCAGCTGGACGTAGCGCGCTTGAAGGGCCGCGAACTTGGCGGAGTCGACGCCTGCCGACTCCAGCGAACGGGCAAATTCGGAATCAGGCGGGATACCCAGCGACCCCAGGAAATTCCGCAAAAGCGCCTGGGCGGCAAGTGTGAATTGCTCGGCCGAGGACTCGGCCGAGGAGAAAGTTGGGTTCACCATGCAGCTTTTCGGCTGAAAAACCTTGAAATATCCGAGAAGGCGACGGGATATTGCGCCGCACAATGGGCGAAGTCAAGGCAGAACGGCTCCTTCGGCGGAGGCGGAGCTAAGGGGCTGTTCAGACTCGAAATCAGCACCCGCGCCAGGCCCCGGATACAGCGGGGGCCAACCGAAACGGGGGTGTTTGCGCAGTGCCGGCGAAAGCGTAAAGTATCAGCCAGAATAAAAGCTTGACCCTAGGGAGAGGGACTACATGGGCCGCAAGGGGGCCGTGCGCCTCGCGCAGATACTTGCCAACCGCTCGAAGGCGGCCCTCGAGGAAGCAGTGCTCCTCGTGAGCGAGCAGCTCGGCTTCCGCTATTTCATGTTCTGCGGCCGCTTCTCCCAGCCGCGCGGCGCGACGCACGAACTCCGGTTCGATAACTTTCCAGTTCACTGGCGCCGATACTGCGCGGACCATGGCAGGGACCTGCTTCCCGGTCCGCTGCACCGTCTCGCCTTGCAGGAGGTCACTCCTTTGCCTTGGAGGAAAATCGCGGCGCGGCACGGCAAGGCCTTCGCCAAGGCGGGCGAATTCGGACTCGTCACAGGAGTTTCCTGTTCCGTCCATGGGCCTCGAGGGCAGTGGAGCCTCACCAGCTTCGCGCTCGCCCGCGGCGGCTCCGCGGCGGAGCGCCGTATCCTCGCAACGCTGCCGGATTGCCAGTTCGTCGCGTGCGCCGTTCACTACGCGGCGGCGCGCATTGCCCGGCGCGGCGTCGATCGGGTTGGGACGCCTCAAGAGCTCGAGGGCGCTCGCCACCGGCTTCTCAGCGACCGCGAGAGCCAATGTTTGATCGAGTCGGCACGCGGTAAGACGACCTCTGAAATCGGCCAAGCGCTGCAGATTTCCGAGCGCACCGTCGCGTTCCACCTTTCAAACGTGAGGCGCAAGCTCGGCGCCGCCAACTCCCGCCACGCCGTCACGAAGGCCTTCTCGCTCAAGCTGATCGCCGCGGGTTAGTTGCACCAATCCTGCGCCGAGAGCGAGATAGAGCTTCAAGACTAGGAGACCGGCGCGGCTTTCACATCCGCCCAATAGAGCCGAGCGGGGTTGTCCACCAGGATCCGTTTTCTGAGCTTCTCGTCCGGGACCGCTTGCGCGAAGAATTCGACCAGTTCGCCGTCGTTTGGCATGGCCTTCACGTTGGGGTCGGGAAAGTCGGTTCCCCACAGCACGCGCTCCGGGGCCGACTCCACCAGCGCCGGCGCCAACGGCCCCCAGTCGTGAAACGGCCTGCGGGCCGCTCCCCCGCACTCGCGTCCGTCTAATTTCGCCCAAGCAAGCCCC
>CAYQVE010000127.1:0-8941 GCA_964420785.1 uncultured Enterobacteriaceae bacterium
AAACACCTGTTCTACGCGCAGTTTCGCATCTTTAGCCGGTGGTCCTGGCCCAACTTGCCCATCCTCTGGAGCCACTTGAAGCTTGGCGTACCCATCGGACTCGCGTTTTTCGTCGAGGTGACTTCGTTCACGTTCATGGCGCTGTTCCTCGCGCGGCTCGGCGCGGCCACTTCGGCCGGACACCAGATCGCGTCGAACGTGACCGCCGTCCTCTACATGTTCGGGCTCGCGATCGGAAACGCGACCGCGGTGCTCACGGCGCAGGCGATCGGCGCGGGCAACCCGCGCGAGGCGCGACGCACGGGACTTACCGGCATCGGGATGATGTTCGCCATTTCCGCCTGCGGAGGTGTAGCGA
Source organism: uncultured Enterobacteriaceae bacterium (assembly GCA_964420785.1). Classification (GTDB taxonomy): domain Bacteria; phylum Pseudomonadota; class Gammaproteobacteria; order Burkholderiales; family SG8-39; genus VBDM01. The sequence goes on from CAYQVE010000127.1 coordinate 359, forward strand.
TCTTCCTTACCGCGCATCAGATCGTGTTCTTGTACACCCGCGACCTGGCGGTGCAGTCGATCGCGATTCAGCTCATGGCTTACATCGCATTTTTCCAGCTCTTTGACACTTCGCAGGTCGTGATCGTCAACGCTTTGCGCGGCTACAAGATCGCCTTCATTCCAATGCTCGTCTATACCGTCGCGCTATGGGGGATCGGATTGGGCGGAGGTTATGCGCTCGGACTCGGGCGGATCGAAGCGGCGAATGCGCTCGGGCTTGCGACACCCATGGGCGCCGCCGGATTCTGGTTTGCGGGCGTCGCTAGCCTCGTCGTCGCGGCAACGATCTTGTTTGCCTACTTCATGCACGTGAGCCGCCGGCACGAGGCAGGTGCGATCTGACCCGCCCGCATTGCGAGGGCTCTCCCTTTGAACTATGTTTCCGGCGCCTGTGCCCGCTCCGTACCGCGTTTGGTGGACGCGACCGGGCGAGATCGCCGAGTTCTGCAATTCCATTCAGCCGGGAATCATCCCCGGCAGCCGAGAATCCCGCGCCGGACCGGGCGCCGCGAGGCTCCTGCGAAGCTCAGTTTGACGCGCCTGCCGGCTTGCTTGGCTGCGGTTGCGCGCCGCCCTGCGACGTCCATGCCGGCTTGCTTGGCAACGGCTGAGCGCCCGCCTGGGCCGGAGCGGGCACCGCAGGGGTTGCGGTGGGGCTACGGCTCTGATCGCTTGCGCGCGCGGCGCCGGCGTTTTTCGTCTCGGGGAGCGCCGCGATGTCGCCGGAGAGCTCGCCGCCTTCCTCGATCGCGATTTTCCCGTATCGGACCTTGCCCGATAATTTCCCCGTGGCGCGAATGAGCAATTGCTTTCGCGCGGTCAGCTCGCCCTCGAAACGCCCCCGGATTTCGGCGACGTCGATGCCGGCCTTACCTACGAAAACGCCGTGCTCCGCGATCTGGATGACGCGGCTGTCCATCGAAGCTTCCACGCGACCTTCGACCACGAGCGTGTCGCAGTCCGTGATCTCGGCGCCCTTCAGCTTGATATCCGGACCGACTATCAGTTTGCTCACGGTTTCACCCGCGGACCGGGAAGGTTCCGTGCCGCCGCGCTCGAGTTTCGGCGCTTCGAGCCCAAAGGCTTCCGCCCTTGCGGGTTCGTCACCGGACGCGCTCAACGCTTCCTGCAGCCGGCTGTACGGCGACTGCGAGCGTGTGGATTGCGGAAGATCCCTTCTGCGAAAATTGTCCAGCATGGACGCTCCTCTTCACTTTCTCGGTCGGTGACCGATCATTCACGGCAGAAAAATCCGCGATCCGGTATGTATTAGCTTTAGCAACGCGCATGCCAGACGCAACTCGCGTGCAAAATCATGCAATTGCCGCACGCGCTCGCATGAAGGACGGGCGACTGCCGTCGCCTTCGAGCGACGCCACTTCAAGCGAGGTTCTTAAGCAGCTGTTTACAATGGAAGTGACACGTCGTGCAAAAGCGACGTCCTTGACGCCGACAGTCAAGACCGAAGCGTGGGAACGCCGCGGTCGCTCCTAGCGAAATCAGGGCCGGACGAACTTCAACACGAATTCGTCGACCGGCACTTTCGGACGAAATACCATCGAGTCACGCGGTCCCTCTCGCTGGCGCGGGAAATCCGTTTCCGCCGCGAGTTTGAATCCCGCCGCCTCGATTTCCCGCCGCAACGTCGCCTCTTCGATGCGATGCAAGGACTTCGCGACGCTGACGTGTTCGCCCGTCTGCCGCTCCCTCAGCGGCCCTTGAACTTCGGTTTGCGCTTCTCGTTGAAGGCGCGAAGGCCTTCCCTGCGGTCTTCGGTTCCGACGAGCCGGTTGTATGCTTTGACTTCGAGCCTCATGGCCGAAGAGAGATCTGTCTGCAGTCCTTGGCGGATCGCGTCCTTCGCCTGCCGAACGGACAACGGTGCATGAGCGGCGATGCGCCTTGCCACCTCGAGCGTGTGCTTGAGCACTTTTCCAGGCCCGCAAAGCTTGTTGACGACGCCCCAGGCGAGAGCCTCCTCGGCCGAGAAGGGACGCGCCGCGAGGATCAGCTCTTTCGCGCGCCGTTCGCCGACCGCGCGCGGCAGCGTTTGCGTCCCCCCTCCGCCCGGCATGATGCCCAGCGATACTTCGGTGAGGGCAAACTTCGCTGTTCGCGACGCGTAGGCAAAATCGCAATGCAGAACGAGCTCCAGCCCGCCCGCATAAGCGGCGCCGTTGACGGCGGCTATCACCGGGATCGGACAATCGCGGACCGCGCGAAACATGCGCTCGAACACCTCGTGCTGCGAACGCCACTGTTCGTCGGTGAGCGAATTGCGCTCCTTCAGATCGGCGCCGGCGCAAAAGGCCTTTTCGCCGGCGCCCGTGATGACCACGCATTGGCACGGCCGCGCGGCCCGGAGACGCTCGAAAAGTTCGCACAATTCGAGCGCCGCCCCGGTGTTGAAGGCATTGGAAACCTCGGGGCGATCGAGCGTCACCAGCAATACATCACCGGGCTGCTCTTCGATCCGCAGCGTCTCGCGATTCCCCTCCATGCGTACCGCTGCCGGCCGCCGGATGCGCCCCTAGTTCGCCGGTTTGACACCGTCCTTGCTGACTGTGCCACCCGCAGCCGACAAGGTTCCGTCGGGCGCGACCTGGGCACCGATGACGACATAGGCGCCCGGCACCAGCATCGAGCGGTCGCCTGGGAGTGCGGTGAATATGGGAACGCCCTGGGGAACATGCACTTTCTGCGTGCCGCCTTTGTATTCCAGCGTCAAATCGCGGCCGTTGGAGGCCGCGACCGTGCCAGACACCGTGGCGTTGGTCATGAGCGAGCCGGGCTCGAGATCCCAGGGCATGTGGCCCTCGGGCACTTGGCCGCGGCGGTCCGGGGTGAACACCTGGACGGAGATCGCTTCGAGCGTTCCGTCGGCGCGCTTCCTCGATGCCGGGCCGATGAAATCGCCGGGCTTGATGTCCGCCAAAGTGAGCGCCTTGGCGTAGCGCACCCCGAACTTGGGCGCGAGGTTTAGCTTCAGGTCCTTGCCGTCGCGCGACTTCACGGAAAGGACGTCGCCGTCCAGCGAGGTGATGGTGCCGCGCACGAACATGCGCGTTTGCGCGCTGGCGGCGGCGCTTACGAGCGCAAATGCCCCAGCGAGTAACATCAATGCAACTCTCTTCATGATTGTGCTTCCTCCTTGAAAGGCCCAATGGGCCGGGTGAGCCGCAAGGCTCGCTTGCGGACGACACGTTAACGCCGCCGGCAAAGCTTCCATTCCGACGTGGTGCAACTATTGTGGCAGATTCCGGAGCGTTCCGCGCCGTACTAAAGTCCGAGCAGCCGCCGGGCGTTGTCGTCGATGATTTTCCGCTTCTGATCCTCGTCGAGGCGCGGATGAGACGTCACGACCTCGACCGGCCGTTCGTACGCGATGGGAAAGCAGTAGTCGCTCCCCATGAGTACCCGGTCCACGCCGATCACCTTGACGAGATATTCGAGCACGTGGTCGGAATAGCCCACCGTGTCGTAGTAAAAGCGGCGCAGGTACTCGGGCGGCGAGTGCTTGACGTGCTTCAGGTCGGCGCGCTTTTCCCAACCGCGGTTGAGCCGTCCCACAAGCCATGGGAACGCGCCGCCCGCATGGGGCAGGCAGACGACGAGCTTTGGAAACCGGTCGAGCACGCCCCCGAAGATTAGATGGGCGGCGGCGATCGCCGACTCGAAAGGGTTGCCGAGCAGGTTGGTGAGGTAATAGGCGCCCAGACGCTGGTGCCCGATCACCTCGACCGGATGCAGGAAGAGCGGCAGTCCGCTCGCCTCGATGCGCTCATAGACAGGCAGGAATGAAGCATCGGATAGGTCTTTTCCGCGAATCTGTGTGGCGACATAGAAACCGCGCATGCCGGGAAGCTTCGCGGCGCGCTCGACTTCCTTCACCGCGAGCGCGGGCTCGTGCATCGGCAGCGTCGCGAGCCCGACGAGCCGCTTCGGATGACGCACGTGCGCCCGCGCAAGCTCGTCGTTGTAGGTTACGCTGATTCCCTGGGCCAGCTCCCCTTCGGCCCAATACACCATCGGTTGTGACAGCGACAGGGCGTGGACCTCGACGCCTTGTTCATCCATCGCTTCGAGCCGGGTGTCTAAGTCGACGAATTTTGGGCCGACCGGCCCGGTCATGAGATGGCCGTGCTTGAACTGCGGACCCTTGCCCTCGACAATTCTGTACTCGAAGCCATGGCTGGGACCGTGCTTCGCGATCAGATCGAGGAAACTTTGCGGAAAATAATGCGCGTGAACGTCGATCGGTGCGTACTGGCTCATCGCGACTCCCGTGCGCGATTGTACCTTGGCGGAGACCGCCGCACTTATAATTAGCCGCTCGAATTGCTAGAGGGTCGAGGCAATGGAAGAGCGGGTCAGCTTTGTATCGGACGGATTGAAGCTCGCGGGTATCCTTCACGAGCCCGATGCGGGACCGGCTGAGAGGCGCGCCGCCTTTCTCGTCCTACACGGATTCGGCAGCAACAAAGACGGTGGCGGCGGTACGACGGTCGCAAGAATGCTCGCCGGCCTCGGCTACGCGGCGCTGCGCTTCGACTTCCGCGGCTGCGGCGAGAGCGAAGGCGAGCGCGGGCGCGTCATCTGCAAGGAGCAGGTCAAAGACACGAGGAACGCGCTTTCGTTCCTCGCCGGCCGCTCGGACATCGACCCGAAACGCGTCGGCGTCGTCGGCCAGAGTTTCGGCGCGGCGGTCGCCCTATACGCGGCGGGGGTCGACCGTAGGGTCGCTGCCTGCATCTCCTCAGGGGGTTGGGGAAACGGCGCGAAGAAATTCCGCAGGCAGCACGCCTCGCCCCGGGCCTGGAAGAAGTTCACCGCCATGATGAAGGAAGGAAGGCGCCGCAAACGTGCGGGGAAGCCGATGAGCGTGCCGCGCTACGACATCGTTCCCATCCCGCCGCGCCTGCGCGGTAATCTCGCGCCGGGTTCGATCATGGAATTCCCGTTCGAAGTGGTGGAAACCATGTATGCGTTCAACGCGAACGATGTCGTCGGAAGGATCGCGCCGCGGCCTTTGCTTCTGCTTCATTCGGCGAACGACTCGGTGACGCCGACAGAACAGTCGGTCGAGCTTTTCGAGCGCGCGGGAAAGCCGACCGATCTCCACCTCATCGCCGACGTCGATCATTTCATGTTCTCGGAGGGGAACACGCTGGTGGTCAACCTAGTGCGCAATTGGCTCGACAAACACTTCCCGGCGCGGGTCTGATCGCGGAATGAGCAATGACTTGCGCGCCGGCCAGGCAGCGCTGACCGCCCCGGCCGAGGCGCTCGAGCGCTTCGCGACGGACGTCTTCGCGCGCGCGGGCATGCCGAAAGTCGACGCGGCAGTCGTCGCCGATGTCCTCGTCTGGGCGAATCTCCGCGGCGTGGACACGCACGGCATCATGAGAGTCCCGCGCTACGTCGATCTGATCGAAGCTGGCGACATGAACCCGAGGCCCGCGATCGCGGTCCGCACCGAGACGCCCGCCTCGGTCCTGATCGAAGCCGACCGCGCGGCAGGTCCGGTCGCGATGATGCGGGGAACGACCGAGGCCGTGCGCAAGGCCCGGGACGCTGGCGTCGGGCTTGCGCTCGTCCGTGCGACCACGCACACCGCGGCGCTCGGCTATTACACGCTCGCCGCCGCTCGCGAAGGCATGGCCGCGATCGCGCTTGCCGCGTCCTGGCCCAATGTCGCCTATCACGGCACGCGCGCCGCGGGCGTTTCCACCAGCCCCATCTCGATCGCGGTCCCGGGAGCAGAGCCCGTCGTGCTCGACATGGCGACGAGCGTCGTTTCGATGGGGAAACTGAACCAGGCGAAGAGAACGGGCGAACCGATACCCGAGGGCTGGGCCCTCGACAAGGACGGCAACCCGACGACCGATCCGCAGGCTGCGCAGATTCCGCTGCCGATGGCCGGCCCCAAGGGTTCGGGCCTGTCTCTCATGATCGAATGCATCACGAGCCTTGTCGCGTCGAACCCCCTGCTCGCCGAGTCTCTGGAAGGCACTCCCGAAGGGCGCCGGCACCGGCAAAACGGATTCGTGATGGCGATCGACCTGGCGCAGTTCGGCGATCCTCAGAATTTCCGACGCGAAGTCGACCGTCTGGTGAAAGCGCTGAAATCCCTGCCTGTCGATCGCAACGCGGGGGAGATTCTCATGCCCGGCGAGCGCGGCCGCCGCACATTCGAGCGGCGCAGCCGCGACGGCGTCCCGATCCCACGCGCAACTTACAACGAGCTCCTGGCGTTGGCGAACCGGCTCGGCGTGGCGGTGTTCCCGTCGTCGCGTTGATATACTTCCTGCAGTGAAAGCGCCCGCTATGGCGAAGAAATCCAAAATCAGCTCGACGGCCGAACCGAAGCGCGGCGACACGGGCGCCGCCGCGCGACGCCCCTATCCCGACCTCCACGAGCACCTCGAGGCTCTCGAGCGCGCGGGACTGCTCATAACGGTCGATCGGCCGATCAACAAGGACACCGAGATGCATCCGCTGGTGCGCTGGCAATTCCGCGGCGGTATCGAGGAGCCCGACAGAAAGGCGTTCCTGTTCACCCTAGTGACCGACGCCAAGCGCCGCAAATACGACATCCCGGTCGTGGTCGGCGCGCTCGCCGCGAGCCGCGAAATCTACCGCATCGGCATGGGCTGCGCGCTCGACCGAATCAACGAGACCTGGAACCGCGCGATGGCGAAGCCGATCGCGCCGCGAATCGTCGAAGACGCACCGTGCCACGAAGTCGTGATACAGGGCTCCGCTCTCGACGAACCCGGCATGGGTCTCGACGGTCTCCCGATTCCCATTTCGACGCCTGGCTGGGACATCGCGCCGTTCACCACGCTTTCGCAGTACATCACCAAGGATCCCGACACCGGCGTGCAGAACATGGGCATCTACCGCGGGCAGGTGAAGGCGCCGCGGCGGCTCGGGATGAATCCTTCGCTCGAGCTGCGGCCGGGGATCTACACCCACTGGGAGAAGATGAAGGCGCGCGGCGAGAAGCTGCCTGCCGCAGTGATCCTCGGCGCGCCGCCGTGCGTGGCGTTTACCTCGGCGCAGAAGGTGCCGGAGGCGCTGGACGAGCTGCACGTCGCCGGAGGGCTCGTCGGCGCGCCGATCAACGTCGTAAAAGCGAAGACCGTCGACCTGCTCGTCCCGGCCGAAGCGGAAATAGTGGTCGAAGGTTACATCGACACCGAGTGTCTCGAGCCCGAAGCGCCGTTCGGAGAGTCGCACGGGCACGTCAACCTCCAGGAATACAACGCCTTCATGGAGGTGACCTGCATCACGCGGCGCAAGAACGCGATCCTCACCTCCATCATCTCGCAGGTGACCCCGAGCGAGTCGAGCCTCATCAAGCGCGTTGCGCTCGAGCCTCTGTTTACCCACCACCTGAGAAATACGCTCGGCATCCAGGGCGTGAAGCACGTCTCGATGCACGAGCCGCTCACGAATCTGCGCAAGGTGGTCGTGCTCATCATGGACCGCAAGGCACCGAGGACCGAGATCTGGCGCGCGCTCTACGGCGCCGCTGCCTGGAACCGCGCGGCGGGCAAGTACGTGGTCGCCGTAAACGAGGACATCGACCCGGACAACGCGGACGCACTGCTTTGGGCCATGTCCTACCGCGCGAATCCGGCGCTTGATCTTCAGATCCTTCATCATCGCGACCAGGGGCACGGCCCGAGGAGCAAGCGAAACGACGGCGAAGACGCTTCGGTGCTGATCGACGCGACGATGAAGGAGGATTTCCCTCCGATCTCGCTGCCCAAGCGCGAGTACATGGAGCGCGCGAAGATAATCTGGGAGGAGCTGGGCCTGCCCAAGCTCAAGCCCGAGTCGCCGTGGTTCGGGTACACGCTCGGCGAATGGCCGGACGAGCTGGAGCGCGCGGCGGAGCTCGCGGTGAAAGGCGATTATTTCGAGACCGGGAAGCTCCTCGCCAAGCGCCGCCGCAAAGATGTTCGCATGAACACCGAGATTCGCGACCTTCAGGAACCGCCGAAAAAATCCTAATCAGTGAGCTCTATCGGGCGGACCCGAGGCCCTCGCGCACCTGCTCGCGTGCAGCGCCGCTCCGCGCTTCCACGTACGAGAGCACGGCGGCCACTTCGCCTGAGCTCAAGCGCAGGTTGGGCATCCGGGCGTACTGGTATTTCTCGAAGAGGGCGACGGCGATCGGATCGCCCTCGGCGAGCAGCTTGTCCGGCGCCATGATGTAACGTTTGAGCCAGGCGCGATCCCGCCGTGCGGTCACCCCCGCGAGGTCCGGTCCCATCTTGTCGCCTTGCCCGATAGTGTGGCAGACGCTGCACTGGCTTCGAAAGAAGTATTCTCCCTCGTCGAGCACGAGTGGACGCGCCTCCGCATAGCTCTTCCGTGGTGTCGTATCCTTCCAACCCAGGAAGTTCCCGATCGTCGTGGCGAGGAACTGCGGGTTGTCCACGGCGGAGTTGCGCATCCACTGGCCGTTCGGCTCGTTGCCGACCATGAGGCTGGCGGAGTGTCCGTCCTTCCTGACCGAGTCGCGCACCCT
>CAYQVE010000128.1:0-8904 GCA_964420785.1 uncultured Enterobacteriaceae bacterium
GGTCGACCAGCGGATCGAAAACGAGCGAATGTTCGAGGAAAGGCTTGATGAAGAGGTTTCCCCCCGCGCAGATCATCAGCGTGTGTCCGTCGGCGGGCGATTTCACCACGTATTCGATGGCGACGTTGCCCGATGCGCCCGCCTTGTTCTCGACGACGACCTGCCGACCCAGCTGCTGCGCGAGGCCCTCGGCGGCCACGCGCCCGAGGATATCGGTGAGCCCGCCCGGGGAGGTATCCACGACCATCCGGATCGCGCGGTTCGGATAGGCGCTCTGCCCAGCGCAGGGCGCGGCGCCTGCGCCCAGAGCGAGGCCGAGAAGGCACGCGGCTGCGATCCGGCGGGAATTGCGCGGCGGCAAGCGCATCGTTTTCCTAATCGATCCGGATGTTCGCTTTTTTCACGATAGCCGCGTAGCGCTCGTGCTCGCGCTTCAAGAGCGCGCCGAGGTCCTCTGGCGAACTGGACACCGGATCCATCCCGAGCGCGGCGTAGCGCTCGCGCACGTCGCCCGCCTGCACCGCCTTGCGCACCTCGGCGGCGAGACGCGCGCGCGTTTCAGGAGGCGTGCCGGCCGGGGCGAGATAACCGATCCAGGCGACCACCTCGAAGCCAGGCAGGTCGGCCGCTTCGTGGACCGGCGCGACCTCCGGCAGCGCGTCGTTGCGCCGGGCGCTCGAGATTCCGTACGCCTTGAGCCGCCCGGATCTCACGTGACCCGCCGTCGCGGCGAGCGTCTCGAAAGCGTAGGTCACGTTGCCGTTCAACAGGTCGGTGATCGCAGGAACGCTGCCCTTGTAGGGTACGTGCGTGGCGCGTATTCCGGCCATCGAGTTGAAGAACTCCGCCACCAGGTGCGCCGTCGCCCCGGTTCCGGAGGACGCAAAGCTGTACTTGTCCGGATTCGCGCGCGCGCTCGCGATGAATTCGCGGATGCCTGCCGCGGGAAACGCGGGGTTCGCAACGAGCACGTAGGGAACGGTCGCGATGAGGCTCACGGGCGCGAACGCCTGCTCCGGATCGTAAGGGACCTTCTGCACGATGGGGTTGATCGAGATCGGGCCGGAGGAGCCCGCTAGCAGGGTGTAGCCGTCGGGAGCGGATTTCGCAACCGCGTCGGAGCCGATCACCCCGCCCGCGCCGGGGCGGTTGTCGACCACCAGGGGCTGCCCGAGCGATTCCGAGAGCTTCTGCGCGACCAGCCTAGCCGAGAGATCCGTGGCCTGTCCCGGCGGCCAGGGTACGACGAGCCTGATCGGCCTGCTCGGATAGCCGCTCTGCGCGAACGCGAGCGCGGCGTAGAGACCGAGAAATATTCCGGCGGCGATCCTGCGCGTTCGCACGGCACAAAACGCTTTCATTCCGCTCCTCGGATTTCGATCGCCAGTCTACGCCATAGCGGCGCCGACAGTCACCGCGCCCCTAGCGTTCGGCGCGCACCGCCACTTCCATCTCGCCGATCCCCCCGATGCTGCCTCTCAGGTGATCGCCGTCGGCGAGCTTCGCGACGCCCGCCGGCGTTCCCGTGGTGATCAGGACTCCGGGCTTGAGCGTCATCACACCCGAGAGAAAGCGAATGTGCTCGCGAAGGCTGCAGATCATGTCGCCGGTGTGCGCGCTCATGGCGAGCTTGCCGTTCTGCTCGACGCGGATCGTCAGGTTCTGCGGATCGTCGATCTCGTCGCGCGTCACGATCCACGGGCCGAGGCCGGTGAAGGTATCGAAGCCTTTGCGGATGTTGCGCGTATTCTGCCTGCCCCGCCCCCAGGGATCGCGCTGGCTGAAGTCCCAGCAGATCGTGTAGCCGAAAACGTGGTCGAGCGCCTGGTCTTCGCTGACGTGGCGCGCCGTCTTTCCGATCACCGCGCACAATTCGCATTCGAAATCCACGTCCTTGGATATTCTCGGAAGGATCACGGTCCCGCCCGGGCCGATGATCGAGGACGCGGGCTTGAGAAAAAATTCCGCCATCAGCTCGTCTTTGGAGAGGTCCGAACGGTCGGACGAGCCCATTTTTTCCCGCATCTCCGCCTGGTGCGCCTTGTAGTTCGCGGCCGCAGCCCAGATCGCGGGCGGGTCGAGGAGCGGCGCGAGCAGCCTCACCTGCGCGAGCGGCACGGACGACCCGGTCTGCGCCGCGAAGCGCGCGCACTTCGTCGCCGCAGGCTCGTTCGCGAGTCGCTCGATCACTTCGAGCATGGTGTGGCCCGGCTTCAGATGCCCCGCTTTCATGAGCGCGTCGCCTATCGGATACAGCCTTTCCCCGACCACGGCTCCCGCGAGGCCCTCGTTGTAATGGCAGATCTTCATCGCCTTCTCCCTCGTTTCCGGAAACGAGCTCTAGTCGAGCTTCACGCCCGAGGCCCTGACGACCCGTTCCCAGGCGCGAGTGTCGGAGCGCACCAGCTCCGCAAACGCCTCCACGGAGCCGCCGATGGGCTCGATACCGGATTCGAGCAGGCGTTGCCTCGCCTTCGAATCGTCGATCACCGCCTGCATTTTCGAATTGACGAGCCTCACGATCCCGGGGCTCGTGCCCTTGGGCGCGAAAATTCCGAACCAGGTGGTCATCTCGTAGCCGGTCAGTCCGGCCTCTTCCGAGGTCGGCACCTGGGGCAAGGCGGCAAGACGCCTCTTGGAGGCCGCCGCGAGCGCCTTGAGCGCGCCGCTCTTCAGGTGCGCCTGCACCGGCGAGAGGCCCACCGAGAGCATCTGCACGCGGCCCGCGACGAGATCGGCGAGCGCCGGCCCCACGCCTTTGTAGGGGACGTGCACGAGCTGCACGCCCGCGAGCCGCGCGAAATGATCGGCGGCCAGGTGCGTGGTGCTTCCGGGACCCGCCGACGCGTAATTCATCTTTCCCGGATTCGCCTTGGCGAGCGCGATGAATTCCCGCAGGTCGCTCACCGGAAGCGTCCCGGGCACGACCAGGAGCTGCGGCGCGCCGGCGACGTTGAAAACCGGCACGATATCGTCGAGAGGATCGAACGGCAGGGAACCGTACAGGAAAGGGCTGATAACGACGTTTCCGCCCGCCACGAGCAGCAGCGTGTAGCCGTCGGGCGCCGATTTCGCCACGTGCTCGATCGCGAGATTGCCGGTGGCGCCCGCCTTGTTCTCGACCACGACCTGCGCTCCGAGCTGGACCGACAGGCCTTCGGCGGACATGCGCGCGAGGTAGTCGGTGATGCCGCCCGGGGCGGTGCCCGCCACCAGGCGAATCGTCCTCGCGGGATACCCCGGGGACTGCGCGAGGGCGGCGCCGAGAATGAGCGCGCCGGCGAGAAGCGCCGCGAGCCGGACGGCGCCAAACGGTTTCTCTTTCATGGCGCTGGGAGAGGATTGATTTTGCTGTAACGGTAGCACAGGTTTTCGCGCCCGGGACGCTTGATGATCGTTCCCGTTGAACTTCACGGACGGCGGGAGTAGCATGGACCGAACAACTCCAAGCGCCACAAGGGAGACTTGCCGATCACTTAGTGCGAAAGGAGTCCTTATGTGCTACGAATTCGACGAGATGTACTGGAAAGCGCGCCAAGCCGAGGAAGCGCGCAGAAAGAAAGCGGCCGACGACAGCAAAGCCAAGCCCTCCGCGCCCGCGAAGCCGGTTGCCCCGGAAGTGAAGCCCAAGGAACCCGTACCGGCCTAAAGTCGCCGCAGGTTTCACCGGGAAACCCCGACCCGACGGGTCGGGGTTCGCGCGCTAGTTCAGCGTGCCGCGCGTGCCGCCTTCCCGGATGAAGCGGATGAGTTCTTCCTCCGCGAGCGGCGGCCGGCACAGAAAGCCCTGGAATTCGTCGCAGCCCTCCTTGCGCAGCACTTCGAGCTGCTCGCGCAGCTCGACGCCCTCGGCGATCACGTTCTTCTCCAGGCTGTGGGCCATCGCGATGACCGCGCGCGTGATGGCGAGGTCGTCTTGGGAATGCGGCAGGTCGCGCACGAAGCTCCTGTCCACCTTCAGGTTGTTGATCGGAAAGAGCTTGAGATAGCCGAGCGACGAATAGCCGGTGCCGAAGTCGTCGATCGTGAGGTGCACGCCCATCGCGCGCAGACTGCGCATGAGCTTCGCCGCCTGGTCCGGATCGCGCATCACCGTGCTTTCGGTGATCTCGAGCTCGAGGACGCCGGCTTCAGTCCCGGTGGCCTTGAGGATTTCCGCGAGCTGGGGTACGAGCTGCTCCTCGCGGAACTGGATTGCCGAAAGGTTGACCGCGATCGGCATTCGCGGCAGGCCGGCATCCTTCCAGGCCTTGGCGCGCGTGCAGACCTCGCGCAGCGTCCACAGGCCGATCGGAACGATCAATCCCGTTTCCTCGGCGAGCTGGATGAATTTCTCCGGAAGGAGCAGGCCCTTCTCGGGGTGCTGCCAGCGCAGCAGCGCCTCGACCCCCGTGATCGCGCCGGTCGTCATCTCGATCTTGGGCTGGTAGTACACGCGGAACTCGCCGCGCTCCAGGCCGTGCCGCAGGCCGGCTTCCAGCGCGAGCTTCTCCGGCGTGTGCGATTGCAGCTCGGCGGAGTAGAAGCAGAACCCGTTGCGGCCCCGGTCTTTTGCGCGGTACATGGCGATGTCCGCTCCTGACAGCAGGGTCTTCGAGTCGCGGCCGTCGGCCGGATAGGTGCAGACCCCGATGCTCAGCGTGACGTTGAGCTCCTGCCCGTCGATCTTGCGGAGCTCGGACACGGCCGCGAGCAGCTTTCGCGCGATCTCGGTCAGCGCGGCCGGGTCGCCCAGCTCTTCGACCAGCAGCACGAACTCATCTCCGCCGAGGCGCGCGATGATGTCACCCTCGCGCACGCAGCTTGCCAGTCGCCTGGCGGCTTCCTGCAGCACCCGGTCGCCGAACTGGTGGCCGAGCGTGTCGTTGATGTTCTTGAAACGGTCCAGGTCCATGAAGAAGAGCGCGACCGGCCTCGCGTGGCGTTCGGCCCTGGCGAGCGCTCGGTGGAGCTCCTCGTTGAACAATACGCGGTTGGGCAGGCCGGTGAGATGGTCGTGCGTGGCGATCTGGCGCACGTTGCCGAGAGCGGAGCGGAGCTCCTCGTTGCTCGCGTGCAGGCGCTGGCGAAGACCGCTGATTCTGCCGCCGATGACGGCGAACAGCGGCAGCACAGCGGCGAGCCCCGCCCATTGGAACCATTCGTGATAGACGTTCACCGTCTCCGGCTTGAAATACATCAGCAGATTGATCACGGCCGCGTAGCCGGCGAGGATCTGCAGCGCGGTCTTGACGAACTCGCGGGTGGTGAAGCGAAACACGCCGAAAGTCAGCACGACCAGGCTCAAGTTGAGCACGACGGCGCGCCCCTGGTCGAAGCTGTAGACGGCGTACATCACAACGACGTTTCCGACGAACACTTGCAGCCAAGTCAGGTCTGGGTCGGTGAATTTCCGATTCAGGCCGGTACGAAACACCGCATAGAGCCCGAGGTTCACCACGACCATCATCGCGACGAGGAGCCAGGCGGGCTCCCGCGCGATCAGGTTGAATTTAGAAGCGAGCCAGACCAGGGGAATGCAGATCGCGTAGGCGGCAGAGGCGAGCATGAAGCGGCGCAGCCGCGCCGCCTGCTCGGGATCCCCTCCCGCCATGGACAAGTACTTGATCACGGTCGGCTCATCGAATCGTATCCCTGGCCTGACTTGGGCGGGGCGAGGCTCGTTCCCGCCTGGATCCCGGGAGAACCCTCGGCCTGCCTGCGCCGGAAGCGCCCCCGCCGGCTGCACCGGGTAGCCCAAATATCGCGTGTCCTTGCGTCTGAAAAGGGGCATGGGTCTCCCTGATGTCCCGAAGCCCGCTCTGTTAAAGGCTCGCGCGATTCTAACGTACCGGGCGGCAGGACAGGCAATCGCGTTTGACTGCCGCGCCCCGATGCGGCACATTCCGGCCATGCAATTGGGCTACTTCACGATGCCGCTGCATCCACCGCAACGCGATCCGGCGCAAACGCTGCAGGAGGACCGCGAGGCGATCGTCCTCGCGGACAGGCTGGGATTCCACGACGCATTCGTCGGCGAGCACCTCACCGACCGCTGCGAGAACGTCACCAACGGCTTCATTTTCCTCGCCACCCTGATCGGCGAGACTAGGACGATCAAGCTCGCGACCGGGACCTCCAACCTCTCGCAATCGCACCCCGTGGTGATCGCCGCGCAGGCGGCGATGTTCGACCACCTCGCGAAGGGACGCTTCATATTCGGCGTCAGCCCGGGAGCGCTCTCCTCGGACGCCGAGGCGCTCGGCATCCTCGCCGAGGACCGCAACCGGATGTTCGCCGATGCGATCGATGTGATCCTCGCGATCTGGGAGCGCGATGCGCCCTACGGAATCGATCTGCCCGGAAACCGCTACGAGGTGACGACCGGGAAGACTTTCGTACCGGGACTCGGCCGGGGGATCATGTACAAGCCCTGGCAGAAGCCGCGTCCCGAGATCGTCGGCACGGTGGTGGCGCCGCATTCCAAGGGCGTGATCGCCATGGGCGAGCGCGATTTTCACCCGCTCTCGGCAAATTTTCTTCTTCCGCATTGGCTGCCCAGCCACTGGGGGAATTACGCCGCAGGCAAGCGCCGCGCCGGGAAGATACCCGACCCCGCTGAGTGGCGCATCGCGCGCACGATCTTCGTCTCCGACGACGACAAGGTCGCCGAGCGCTACGCCCGCGAGGATCCCGCCAGCCCCTACCGCTTCTACTGGAAGCAGCTGCGCGAGAAGATGATGCGCGCCGGGCGCCAGGTCATCTTCAAGCTGCGCGAGAGCGAGGACGACGGCGCTGTGACGCTCGAGCGGCTGCTCGCCGAGCTCGTGCTCTGCGGGACGGTGAACAAGGTCGTGGACCAGCTGCTCGCCCTGCGCGAGCGCTCGGGCGACTTCGGCGAGATCGTCTATGCCGGGATGGACTGGGTGGACCCGCCGCTCGCGCGCCGCTCGATGGAGTTGATGGCGAACGAAGTGATGCCACGGATCAACAAGGCGATCGGTGGCCTAGCGAAGGAGGCACCGCGCGAGGCGGCGCGCATCTGAACCATCCCGTTCAG
This sequence comes from uncultured Enterobacteriaceae bacterium, assembly GCA_964420785.1. Lineage (GTDB taxonomy): Bacteria > Pseudomonadota > Gammaproteobacteria > Burkholderiales > SG8-39 > VBDM01. The sequence goes on from CAYQVE010000128.1 coordinate 7,040, forward strand.
GAACAATTCTTGCGTCTTTCGTCCCCTGGAAAACCCCCGAATCGGGACGGGACGGCGCAATATGACACTGCAGATGGAAGACGAGAGCACGATACAGAAGAACATCGCCGACAAGCTGATTTCGGCGTTGAAGACGGGCGGCTTCGTGCTCTATGCCCAGAAAATCCTACCGCTCGCCGGAGGCGAGCGGTCGTTCCAGGAGATCCTCGTGCGCTTTCGCGAGGAAGAAGAGAAGCTCCTCCCCCCGGGAACGTTCTTTCCCATGCTGCAGGAGTACCGGCTGCTGCCGTACGTCGATCGCTGGGTCGTGAGCCGCCTTGCGGGCTGGATGCAGGAATTCCGCGCCCGGACGACGCCCGGCTCGCCGGTACCCGCAAACGGCGTCAATCTTTCCGAGGACACGCTGCGCGAGCCCAAATTCGCGGACTTCGTCGCCAAGAACATCCAGAGCGCGAAGCTTCCCGAAGGGTTCTTCACTTTCGAGCTCGGCTGGGACACGGCTCTGCTGCACGCCGAGCAGCTGAAGAATATCCAGGCGCAGCTCGCTCCGCTGGGCTGCCGCTTCACTTTCGCCGGCTTCGACGGTAGCGAGGGCTCGTTCAGCTTCCTCAAGGTGCTCAAGCCCGATTTCGTCAAGCTCACCTACGGCACGGTGAAAGACGTCGGCCGGGGCCTCGCGGCTTCCGAGAAGGTCGAAGCGATAAACCAGAAGTGTCACGCAATGGAGATCCAGACCATAGCGGAATTCGTCGAGAGCCATGAAGTACTCGACTCGTTGCGCCTGATCGAGGTGGATTTCGCTCAAGGACTCATCATCGGCGGGCCGCAAAAACTGGCCTAGCGGCGCGGGACGAGCGCGCTCCCCCCGCGCTCGGCGGGCTAGTCTCCGGCGGCCCTGATCAGCGGATGGCCGCGGGCGCCACCGTCGAGCCGGAAGCGCCGTAGATCTTGAGCGGCTGCATGGTGAACGCGAACTCGTACACGCGTTTGGCGGCCAGCTCGTCGAGCTTCAGGTTCTCCAGGATGTGGATGCCGTTCACCACGAGGAAGATCTGGTGCACCGGCAGGCTCAGGTCCTTGTCGGGGTTGGGCGCCACTTCCACCGGCCAGTTGTCGGAGCCGACGAGCAGCGGATCCTGCTTTGCGAGCCATTCTGCCGCCGCGACTCCCACGCCCGGGGTGGATTTCACGAAGCGCGCGTTGTCCTTGCCGTAGAGCCTCCCCCAGCCGGTGTGGATGATCACCGCATCGCCCGGCAGGAGCTTCAGCTTCTGCCGCTCGAGCGCCTGCTGCAGATCGGCCACGGTGATCTCGTAGGTGTCGCCCAGCATCTCCACGCCTTTGAGCGCCGCGACGTCGAGCATCACGCCGCGTGCGAAGAAGGTCGGCGCGTTCTGGACGCCTAGCTTGGTGAAGCCCGAGCGCGTCGCGATCTCGCTCGTCTTGAAGCAGTTATAGTGCGAATCGCCGTGAGTCTGGTGCACGAAGCCGTCGAACTGGGTGCCGACCTGGCCGATCTCGGAGGTCACCACCTCCTCGTTGCTGCCGCGCGTGTTCCTTCCGGCGTTCATGAAGGTGCGCTTGGTGTGCATATTGAAGATGCGCGTGCCGAAGAACGCCATGCCGGGTCCGAGGACGTAGCCTAGCTCGATCACCTCGCCCGTCTTGATTAGACGCGCGCCGCGCAGCACGACCTCGGGATTCTTCATGTGGTTGCCCGAGCCGCGCTCGTCGCCCGCGCCCCACTTCGACGGGCAGCGCTGGCTCTCGGGCGGCAGGTTCCACTGCGCGGCGGCAACCAGCGGCGTGCAGAGCAAGGCAATCGCAAACGCGGTGCGTGTCATGGTCTCCCCCTTAGTCAAGGC
>CAYQVE010000129.1:0-4316 GCA_964420785.1 uncultured Enterobacteriaceae bacterium
CCGACTCCGCGGTGACCACTATCGCAAACCTGGCGATGGCCAATCTGCGCCGGCTACCGCCGGGGACGCTGCCGCCGGTGGTGTTGAAATTCGACGCGTCGAGTCTGCCCGTGTGCCTGATCACGTTGAAGGGGCAGGGGCTCAAGGAAGCGCAGCTGCGCGATCTCGGCCAATACAACGTGCGCAATCAGGTTGCGAACGTGCCGGGCGCATCGGTGCCTCAGCCCTTCGGCGGACGCTACCGACAGATCATGGTCTACGTGGACCCCCTGAAGCTCGAGGCGCACCAGTTGAGCGTCATGGATGTCGTGCGCTCCGTGAACAACGCCAATCTCATTCTCCCTGCCGGCGACGTAAAGATCGGTCCGCACGACTACAACCTGTATGCGAACAGCCAGATCACCGATATCGGACACATCGACAGTCTGCCGCTGAAGACCGTCGGCAACGCGTCGGTGCTCGTCCGGGATGTCGGCAATGCGCAGGATGCTTCCCAGATCCAGTACAACATCGTGCGGGTCGACGGGCAGCCTTCCGTGTATCTGCCGGTCCTGAAGCAGGGCGGAGACGCCAACACCATTGCCGTCGTCAACGGAATCAAGAACGCGGTCTCGCACCTGCTCGATGTGCCGGCGCAACTGGTTACCAAGGTCGTCTTCGATCAGTCGGCATTCGTGAAGAGCGCCATCGAGAACCTGATCCACGAGGGCGCCGCGGGCCTGATCCTGACGGGCGCCATGATCCTGATATTTCTCGGCAGCATGCGGGCGACTCTGGCGGTGTTTCTGTCGATCCCGCTGTCGGCCCTCGCAGCTTTCATCGCGCTCTCGTTCGGAGACAGCACGGTGAACGCGATGGTGCTCGGCGGGCTGGCGCTCGCCTTTTCCCGCCTGATCGACAATTCGGTGGTCGTGCTCGAGAACATCTTCAGGCACATCGAGCTGGGTGAGAAGCCGGAAGTCGCGGCGGAGCGAGGCGGACGGGAAGTCGCCCTGCCAGTGCTGGCGGCGACCTTGACAACGGTGGTCGTCTTCTTTCCCGTGACGTTTCTCTACGGCGTCCCTCGGTTTTTGTTCACGGCGCTCGCGCTGGCGGTGGTGCTGTCGCTGTTCGCGTCGTACTTCGTCGCCATGACCGTGGTGCCACTGTTCTGCGCGAACTTCATCAAGGGCCATCAGCCGCCCGGGGACGGGCAGGCGGTCGCGCACTCCCAAAGCTGGGGCGGGCGGTTCAACAGCTGGTTCAACCGCGGGTTCAAGCGGATGCTCGACGACTATGACCATGCCGTGGGGATTGCGCTGCTGCGCCCGGCGGCGACCGTCCTCGGCATCACCGGCGTCTTCATTGTGAGCCTCGGCCTGTATCCGCTCACGGGCGTAGCCTATTTCCCACGGACCGATCCCGGGCAGTTCGTCGCCAATCTCAAAGCGCCGACGGGCACGCGTCTGGAGATCTCCCAGGAGCTGGTGGCGAAGGTGGAGCACATCGTCCGTGAGGTCGTCCCGCCGTCGGAGCTCAAGGTCATCGTTGCCAACATCGGCGTGACACCGGGATTTTCGTCCATCTACACCTCCAACTCGGGTCAGCACACGGCGTTCGTTCAGGTCGGACTGCAGGACGAGCGGAGCGTGAGCAGCTTTCAGCACATGGAGCGGGTCCGGCGCCGGCTGAGCAGCGAGCTGCCGCAGCTCGCTGCCTATTTCCAGACCGGCGGCCTGGTGGATGCCATCCTGAACCTTGGCATGCCGGCGCCCATGGACATTCAGGTGAGCGGATCCGACATCCGCGCGGCGCACCGCACGGCGTTGGAAATCGCCCGCCAGGTCCGCACTCTGCGCGGCGTCAGCGATGTGCTCGTCCCGCAGGATATCGACTTTCCGGCCCTCAAGGTCGACATCGACCGCATTCGTGCGAGCGAGCTCGGCCTGAGCGAGAAGGAAGTCGTGGACAATGTCATCACGGCGCTGACCTCCAACCAGATGATCGCGCCGAGCTACTGGGTCGATCCGAAGAGCGGCAATGATTACATGCTGACGGTGCAGTATCCGGAAAACTACGTGCGGGGTCTTGCAGACCTGGGCGCGATCCCGTTGCGCGCCCCAGGCTTGCGGCAGCCCACCCAGCTGTCCTCGGTGGCACGCATCCGCCACATCGAGGCGCCGACCGAGGTCGATCATTATCAGCTGCGCCGCGTCGTCGACGTGTACGTGGCGCCGTCCGGGGAAGATCTGGGGGGTGTGCTGCGCGGCGTGAACGGAATCCTGGAGCGCATGCAGCTGCCGAGCGGTGTGCGCGTCAACCTGCGGGGCTCCGTGCAGGGCATGCAGGCTTCGTTCAGCAGCTTCGGCTTCGGTCTCATTCTGTCGGTTGCGCTCGTCTACCTGATCCTCGTGGCGCAGTTCCGCTCGTTCGTTGACCCGCTGCTGATTCTGCTGGCCGTTCCGACCGGGCTCGCCGGAGCGTTGCTCATTCTGTTTCTGACCGGCACGACCCTGAACGTGATGTCACTCATGGGGGTCGTGATGATGGTCGGCATCGTCGTGTCAAACAGCATTCTGATCGTCGAGTTCACTCACCGCCTGAGCGAGGAAGGCAAGCCGCTGCGCGAAGCGGTGGCGCTGGCCTGCCGCGTGCGCCTTCGGCCGGTGTTGATGACTTCGCTGGCAACGCTCATCGGCCTGATGCCCATGGCCGCGAAACTGGGCACGGGCAGCGAAGCCTACGCGCCGCTCGCCCGCGCGATCATCGGCGGGCTCGCGCTCTCAGTGGTGCTTACCGTGTTCATCGTGCCGGCGGCCTATCTGCTGGTGTACCGAAGGCGGGAGCATTTGTCTGCGGCAGCGGCTGCCGGTGCGCGCGCACCGACCTGAATCGAGGGGTGACCGCTGCCATGAGACCCTCGCTGCCGCAATTCGCCATAGGCCATCCGCATCTGATCGTCGTGTTGTGTCTGATCACGTGCGTCGTCGGCGGCACGGCCGTGGTGCGTTTGCCAGTGGACCTCTTTCCCGCAATTCGCATTCCGGTCGTGGTGGTGGCGACGTTCTATTCCGGCATGCCGCCCGAACAGATCGAGAACGACATTACCGGACGGTTCGAGCGCTTCTTCACGCTCGGCAGCGGTATCGACCACATCGAGTCGCGCTCGCTGCCGGGCGTAAGCCTGATCAAGGTCTACTTCCAGCCCGGAACGGATCCGGACTCGGCCGTGACGACCATAGCCAATCTGGCGGCGGCCAATCTGCGCCGGCTTCCACCGGGGACCCTGCCGCCGGTCGTGCTCAGGTTCGATGCCTCCAGCCTGCCCGTTTGCCTGATCACCCTGAAAGGGCAGGGAATGAATGAGGCGGAGCTGCGCGATTACGGCCAGTACACCGTGCGCAACCAGGTCGCCGGCGTTCCGGGCGCATCCGTGCCGCAGCCGTTCGGGGGCCGCTATCGTCAGATCATGGTGTATGTGGACCCGCTGAAGCTCGAGGCCTACCACCTGAGCGTGATGGACGTCGTGCGCGCCGTGAACGACTCGAATCTGATACTCCCGGCGGGGGATGTGCGTATTGGACCGTTCGACTACAACATCTACGCCAACAGCCAGTTGAACGACGTCGGCGAGATCAACCGGCTACCGCTGAAGACCGAGCACGGCGCCTCCGTCATGGTGGCCGACGTTGGCCACGCGAGCGATGCGTCTCAGATCCAGTACAACATAGTGCGCGTCGATGGGCAGCCATCCGTGTATCTGCCGGTGCTCAAGCAGGGCGGCGGCAGCACGATTTCAGTGGTGCAGGGAATCAGGCACGCGGTAGCCGATCTGCTCGACGTACCGAAACAGCTCGTCACGAAGGTCGTTTTCGATCAGTCGATCTTCGTCAAGAGCGCGATCGGCAGCCTGGTCCTGATCGGCGCGGTCGGTCTGCTGCTCACGGCCGGCCTCATCCTGATGTTCTTTGGCAGCGCGCGCGCCACTCTGGCCGTGCTGCTGTCCATCCCGCTGTCGGTGCTCGCGGCCTTCATCGGGCTCGCCGCCAGCGGCGACACGCTGAACACCATGATCCTCGGGGGGCTCGCGCTCGCTTTCTCCCGGCTCATCTTCAATTCCGTGGTCGTGCTGGAGAATTATTTTCCGCCATCTGGAATCGGGCGAGCCTGCGGAAGCGGCGGCGGAAAAAGGTGGCCAGGAGGTTGCCTTGCCGGTACTGGCGGCAACGCTCGCGACGGCGGTGGTCTTCTTTCCGGTTTTCTTCCTCTACGGCGTGAGCAAATTTCTATTCAGCGCGCTGGCGATCGCCGTGGTGCTGTCCTTATCCGCATCCTAC
>CAYQVE010000129.1:4416-8864 GCA_964420785.1 uncultured Enterobacteriaceae bacterium
AAGCGACCGAAGCGCTCGTGCAGAGGGTCGAGGACATTATCCGGCAGGAGGTGCCGCCCGATGAGCTGGACGTGGTGCTATCGAATATCGGTGTAACACCGGATTTCTCTTCGATCTACACCAGCAACTCGGCGGAGCACACCGCGACCGTTCAGGCGAGCCTGAAACCCGGCCATCGCACGAGCAGCTACGACTATATCGCCCGCGTACGACGCCGGGTCCGTCAGGAGCTTCCGCAACTGAGCGCCTATTTTCAGGCAGGCGGACTGGTGGATGCGATCATCGATCTGGGATATCCGGCGCCCATCGATATCCAGGTCAGTGGCTCGGACCTGCAGGCTTCTCATCGGGTGGCGGAGGAGCTTGTGCGTCGTGTTCGCGAAGTCCCGGGCGTGAGCGATGTACTGCTGCGCCAGGACGTCGACTACCCGGCGCTGCAGTTGAACGTGGATCGGATCCGCGCGAGCGAGCTGGATCTGTCACCGAAGGAGGTCGTTCAGAACGTGATCACCGCGCTGACCTCGGACCAGATGATCGCTCCCAGCTATTGGGTGGATCCGAAGTCAGGCAACGACTACCTGTTGACCGTGCAGTATCCGGAAGGCACGGTCAAGAGCCTCGCCGACCTGGAGGCGATTCCGCTGCGCGGCGGCACACGGCGCTTGCCGACTCGTCTCGGTGCGGTCAGCACGGTGCACCATATCGAGTCTCCGGCCGAAGTGGATCATTACCAGTTGCGGCGAGTGATGGATGTGTACGTCGCCCCCGTCGGCGAGGATCTGGGTCGGCTGACCAGGGCGGTGGAAGGCATCGTGGAGCAGACAGCCATACCCGCTGCAGTCCGCATCACCTTGCGCGGGGTCGTCGAGGGCATGCGTGCTTCCTTCCGTAGCTTCGGGTTCGGCCTGATTCTCGCGGTGCTGCTCGTCTATCTGATCCTGGTGGCGCAATTCCGCTCTTTTCTCGATCCGCTCCTCATCCTGCTGGCGGTGCCGTCCGGGCTCGCGGGTGTGCTGCTGATCCTGTTCCTGACCGGCACGACGCTCAACGTCATGTCGCTGATGGGGGTTGTGATGGTCGTCGGAATCGTCGTGGGAAACAGCATTCTGATTCTTGAATTCATACAGCGGCTGCGGGATGAGGGCCGGCCGGTCGCTCAAGCCGTCCGCGAGGCATGCCAGGTGCGCATGCGGCCCGTGCTCATCACTTCCCTGGCGACTGTCGTGGGACTGCTGCCGATGGCGGCGAAGTTGGGCACCGGCAGCGAGGCATATGCTCCGCTTGCGCTCGCCATCATCGGCGGCCTGGCGGTCTCAGTCGTGATGACGGTGTTCATCGTCCCCACGGCCTATTACATCGTGCACCGTCGCGAGGAACAGCAGGTCAGGGCATGAGGCGCTGGCGCGTGATCGCCGCGCTGGGTGCGGTCGCGGTGGGGCCGGGACCGATGCTGGCGCAAATCCAACCAGTCGCGCCACCAGCGGCAGGCGCCGCGGAACCTGCGCGGGCGCAGCCCCTGACTCTGGCGCAGGCACGCGCCATCGCCCTGCGCAACCATCCGGACATTGCCGCCGCCAACTACCGGGCGCAGGCGGAGCACCAGGTGTTCGTGCAGTCACGCGCGGGCCTGTTGCCCCAGGTGAATCTCTATGGCTCGCAGGCGCACGCGGGCTCGCAAAACACCCGCCTCATGGCCGGCGGGCTCAACAATCCCAGCGTGTTCAGCCGCACCGCGGTCGGCGCCGGCGTCAGCCAGCTCATCACCGATTTCGGGCGCACCGCCAACCTGGCCGCGAGCGCACGCCTGCAGGCGAGCGCGGCTGATCAAAGCGCGCTCGCGACGCGCGAGCAGGTGTTGCTCGAGGTCGATCGCAATTACTTCGGTGCCTTGCAGGCGCAGGGCGTGCAGGCGGTGGCGCGCCAGACTCTCGACACGCGCCAGCTGCTGCTCGATCGCGTGAGCATTCTGGCCGCCAACAAGCTGAAGTCCGAGCTGGATGTGAGCTTTGCGCGCGTCGGCCTCGAGGACGCGCGGCTGTTGCTGCAGAAGGCCCAGAACAATGTGGATTCGACTCTGGCGGCGCTGTCGGCGGTGCTCGGTTACCGCGAGCAGCGGCCGTTCACGCTCGCGGACGAGACCTCGGTGCCAGTGCCCGCGGCGGCGGATGTGGCGCCGCTCATCGAGCAGGCGCTGCGCGACCGGCCGGAGCTGGCGAGCCTGCGCGATCAGCGCGACGCGGCGCTGCATCTGGCGCGCTCGCTGCGCGACGGGCGGCTGCCGACGATCTCCGCGGTGCTCGCCGCCGGCGACGCGACCTCGCACGATGCGCGGCTGCCGGACAGCTACAGCGCGGGGGGCATCCAGGTGACGGTGCCGCTGTTCGCCGGCGGGCTCTACCATGCCCGCCAGCGCGAGGCGGAGCTGCGCGCCAGGGCGGCGGCGGAGGCGCTGCGCACCATGGAGGACAACGTCAGCCGTGACGTGCGGATCGCATGGCTCAGCCTCAACAACGCGCGCGAGCGCTGGCGCACCACCGGACAGCTGCGCCGCTATGCCGTCACCGCCTACGAGCTGGCGGATGCGCGCTACCGCGCCGGCAGCAGCTCGATCGTGGAGTTGAGCCAGGCGCAGCTCGAACTGACGGCGGCGCTGATCGACGAGACCACGGCGCGCTACGAAGTGCTCATCCGCGCGTCGGAGCTGGACTACCAGATCGGCGTGCCCGGGGCGGCGGACGCGCCGCCGCCGGAGCCGTGAGCGCGGCTCGAACCTCACGCGGCCGAGTCAGAACTTGAAGCGCAGCCCCACCCCGTACAGGCCGTTGCTGCTGTAGGCGTCGATCGGAGCGTGGTTGAGGAGTCCGGGCCCGCTGTAGTGCATGACCATGACGCCCAGGTAGCCGTCGAAGCGGCTGCTGAAGGTGTAGTCCGCGAGCAGCGAGTAGGCGTTGGCGAGGTAGTCCTTGCCGATTTCCGGCTGATTGTAGGTATCGATGTCGTAAAAACCCACGCCTACGTCGAGGTCCCTGGTGAGGTGGTAGTCGCCGCCGGCCCACCACAGCCAGAAATGCTGCTGGCCGCTGGCATTGACCGCCGGGCGCGGCAGGATGATGCCGAAGTAGTCCTGGATACCGGTGAGATTGCTGTTGGAAGGGGCCGAGACCGTGAGATTCTCATAGCCCGCCTTCAGCGTCACCGCATCCGTGAGCTTGTACAGGCCGGTCACCATGTATCCCCTGGTGTTCTCGACCTGCACGTTGGCGGCCGGCGGCACGACATTGGAGTATTGCACCGGCCAGGTGACGGTGTTGGTCTGCTCCGAGAACGTGCCCTTGAAGCTGAAGCGACCTGCGCCGTAGCCGAGCATCGCCACCCAGCCGTAGCCTGCTCCCTGCGAATTCCTGTCGCCGGCGAGCTTGTATTGCGCGCCGAGGCTGACGCCGCCGATCTTGTTCTCGTACCTGAGGCTGGTGTCGAGGCGGCTGTTCTCCGTCGCACCCAGGCCACCGCCTATGCCGCCGGAGAATCCCAGCGGCGAATACAGCAGCGCCGCCTGCACCGGGTCGTACTCGACCACCTGATCGAGGGATAGGTTGATGGTGCGTCCGAACTGCAACGAGCCGAAGGCCGGATCCGAGACACCGAGATAAGCGCAGCGCGAGTCCCACTGGCCGTTGATGGCGCTGGCGGCATTGGCCGTTTTCAGTCCGTGTGTGTTGTTGTAGATGGACTGGCCGTTGTTGCTGAGCACACCGGTGGTGACATTGACGGCAGTCTCCAGCCGGAAGAAGGCCTTTCGGCCGCCGCCGAGTTGCACCTCGCCCCGCAGTCCCACGCGCGACATGGAGATGCCACCGGTATAGATGCCGGTGAAACTGTGCGGGGATGCGTTCAGGTTGTAGGGGTTGACCGTGGATGCGAACACATCGCTCCCCGGCCAGGAATGCTCGAGGTAGCCGATACCGGCGTCCAGGATGCCGTAGAGATCAACCTGGGCGTTGTCCTGGCTGAAGATCGTGGCGGTGTGCCCAACGCTGCCGGTAAGCGCCGTGCCGGCGATGAACAGGAGCGTGCACAGGTGAGCGCGCTGCCGTGGCTGGCTCATGGGTCTCATCCAGTTGGGTTGCAAGATTGTCGTTATATTCGATCGAACATATCGTGACAGAAGCGAGCTCCCGGCTGCAACTCCGGCGGCCGCCGCCACCGCACCGTGGCCGGCACGCGGTACCATCGCGCTCGAGGTGAGCCATGCACACACCAGCGGTGCGGTTTCGGGTCGATTTTAGCCGCGAGCTGGCCGTCGGCCCGGGCAAGATCGCACTCCTCGAGCAGATCGCCGCGAGCGGCTCGCTGTCGCGGGCGGCGCGTGAGCTCCGGATGAGCTATCGCCGTTCCTGGCCACTGCTGGAAGGCCTTCACGGCCGCTCCCCGAAACGGGTGGCTGCAAC
>CAYQVE010000130.1:0-8450 GCA_964420785.1 uncultured Enterobacteriaceae bacterium
CAGGCTGACGCGGCCGCTGCCGGAGCGCCGGTCGTTGTGCAAGCGCGGAAATGACGGCCGGCATTGCACTCGAGGGGTCCGGGTTCCCGCGCGGGGGTTCCGCCCCCCGTCGGTTTCTACGCGAAGCTGGCTGTGCTCCCGGCGGTGCTCGGGGCCGGGCGCGTGTGGCTCGCGGTGGTCGCGGTGCTGTTCGCGCTGGTGGGGACGTTCTACTACATTCGCATCGTCAAGCTCATGTATTTCGACGAGCCGCAGGACGCGGGACGGATCGACGCGAAGCTCGATGTAAGCATCCTCCTGTCGGCGAACGGGCTTGCGGTGCTCGTGCTGGGCGTTCTGCCTCAGCCGCTCATGCAGCTGTGCTTCTACGCGATCAAGGGCCTGTGAGCGGAGCCTGCGGAGCGTGAAGAACCTGAGCGAGCACCGGCTTTCGAGCAAGCTGGTCTACGACGGCAAGCTGCTCAAGGTGAGCAGCGACACGGTGCGGCTGCCCGACGGAAGCACGACCGAGCGCGAATACATCGAGCACCCCGGCGCGGTGGCAGTGATCGCGCTCACAGACTCGGGCGAGCTTGTGATGGAGCGGCAGTACCACTATCCGCTTCGGCGCGATATGATCGAAATCCCTGCGGGCAAGATCGATGCGGGCGAAGATCCGCTCGCGACCGCCCGGCGCGAGCTCAAGGAGGAAACCGGCTACACCGCCGCGCGCTGGCGCCACGTGGCGACGATCAACATCGCGATCGCGTACTCGAACGAACGGATCGAGATCTACCTCGCGAACGGGCTCGAGCACGAAGGCGCGAAGCTCGACGAGGAGGAGTTCCTCGAGGTGTTCACGCTGCCGCTCGCCACGGCGCTCGCCTGGGTGCGCGAGGGGAAGATCACGGACTCTAAGACCATCGCGGGATTGTTCTGGGCCGAAAAGGTGCTCGGAGGAGAGTGGGCGGGGCGCGCTAAAACCGATATCTGAATTCGATCCCGCTTTCGCGGGTCCAGTTTGCGGGCTCGAGGCCGGCCCGGCCGAGCCCGATGGGCTGCACGTCGGAATCCTTGATGTCCCAGTAATGCCACCAGGCGCCGAACGCGAAGTGATCCCGTTCGAGCATCAGAGAAAAGCGGTGCCCGCTGCCCCGATTCTGCGTGTTGGTCACGTCGTTGAAACCGAGATTCGCGTCGCTGAGCTGGGATTTCTGTTTCCCGATCAGGAAAATGTCCGCTTCGAAGGTAGGAGCAAGGACCCACCGGTCAGCGATGTGAATGCGACTCGTCAAGCCGACGGGCGCATAAAGGTAGTTGGAGTAACGCCGGTAACCCGCCGCGTTGGTCGATGTGTAGCCCCTCGAGTCGTTATAGAGATAGCGATAGCCGAAGCCAAGATAGGGCGATAAGGAGACGCGGTTCCCCGGAAGAAAGTCCAGGCCGGCGACGCCTCGCGTCTCGATGATCAGGTCGGGAACGGAATCCTGGGTGCCCGAGCCCTGGTACTTGAGCGCGCCGTAGGATCCCCGGCCGTCGACCCTGAAAAACGCGCGATTCCAGCGCGGCTGGAACGTGTAGGCGCCGACAAGGCCCCCTCGGTTGCCGATGAATTTCGCGAAGTCCGGTTCTTCGTAGTGATAATGCGCGAGCTGTCCGCCAATCTCAAACCCACGCCGGGTGCGAACGGGATCGGGCTCCGCGGCTTTTGCGAGCGCCGCGCAGGAAATTGCAAGGACAGGCACCGCGCCCGCGAGGATCGGCCTCAAGATGCCGGGTCTGCGCCCGTTCATCTACGCGGTTTGACCAGCCTTCGATACTGCGCCATATGCCGGATGGCGTGCCGGGGCTTGCCGAGGCTCTTGCACAGGAGCGCAAGATTGTAATGACAGTCGGCGAGGCGCGGATCGCGATGCAGCGCCCTTTCGTACGCTTCCATCGCCTCGCTCCTGCGGCCCAAGTCTTCCAGCAGAACGCCGAGGTTGTAGAGCAGCAAGGGATCGCTCCCGCAGGCCGAGATCGCCTCGCGATAAACGCGCTCCGCATCGACGAGGCGGCCGGCTTCGTGCAGGAGCCTTCCCAGGTTGATGCGAGCGGCCAGGTGCGTCGGGTCCGCTCCGAGCGCGCGCCCGTAGGCTTCGCGCGCGGCGCGGGGATCGCGGCCCTCGAGCCTGCACCCGCGCTCGAACCAGTCCTCCGCGCCCGCCGCGGCTCCGGCGTCGTTGCGCTCGACGACGCTCAGGGAGCCGTCGGACGGATCGCCGTCGAAGGCGAGCAGATACTGTCCCGTTTCCGCCTGCCAGCGGCTCGCGCCTTCGGAGACGACCACGCGGTCGCCCACTGCGCCGATCGAGAGGCCCGAGAGCGGCATGGCGTCGGGGAGGTGGCGGCGAAGCTCTCTCAGGGACTTCGTGATGCGCCTGGGCGGCACTTTCGCCGCGGCGAGCGCCTGCGCGGTGCGCAGCACGATCAGGTCCTGGAACGAGAACAGGTAGGACTTGCGCGGGCCGCGCGCAGGCGAAACGAAACCTGCGCTGACCAGGCTCCGGATCGTGCTGCGGGGCAGATGAAGCAGCCGCTCGACGTCGCGCGCGCCGTACTGATGCATTGCGGGACGGATCGGCGGTGAGTATTATTTCTTCGCGGCCTTCCGGGCGGCGGGCTCCGCCTGCTGGGCATGCTTGGGCGCCTTGCGCGCCTCCGCGTCGGGCGCCTTCGCGGGCGCCGGGGTCTTTTTCTTGTCGAGACTCGCACGCAGCGCTTCCATCAGATCGATGACCTCCGCGCCCCCTTGGGGCTCCTCGGCCATCGTGATCTCCTGGCCTTCCACCTTCTTCTGCACCGCGGTTTCGATCCGCGCACGCACGTCATCGGTGTAGGCGGCGGGGTCGAACTTTTCCGAGGCCTGCTGCTCGATCAATTGCTGCGCGAGCTTCAGCTCGGCGTCCTTCACTTCCGTCTTCGGGATCTCGATCTCCTTGATCGAGCGCACCTCTCCGGCGTAGAGCAGTTGCTGCATGACGAGGCCGTCCTCGACCGGCCGGATCATGACGATGTACTGCTTGCCGCGCGCAGCCCAGCGCCCGAGCGCGCAGCGCTTCGATTCGCGCAGGGCTCGCGCGAGCAACGCGTAGGGTTTCGCTCCGCCCTTGTCCGGGGCGAGGTAGTAGGCCTTGTCGAAGTACACCGGGTCGATCGATTCGACCGGCACGAATTCCGCGATGTCGGCCGTGTGCGTGCCCGCTTCCTCGAGCGCCTTCAGCTCCTCGGGCGAGAACATCACGTACTGGTCTTTTTCGAACTCGTAGCCCTTCGCCATGTCCTCGCGGGCAACCGGGACCTCTTCCTTCACGCAGATGTACTGCTGCTTGAGCCGCGATCCGCAAGTCTTGTGCAGCAGGTTGAACGAAATCGCGCGGCTCGCCTCGGTGGCGGAGAAGAGCTTCACCGGAATCGAGACCATTCCGAACGAAACCGTCAGCGTAGCGATCGATCGTGCAGGCATGGCTTTCTCTCCCTGAAGGGGACGATATTATAGTGAATAGTCAGCTTCGTTGCGCAAGTAGTGGTTCATACGGGGTTTTTCAACTCCTCACGCCTTCGCGCGCTCCACCGCACGCTCCAGGCTTTGCTTGCGGGTGAGCGCGTCCCGCCAGCGGTCGCCGGTCTGGGCGAGCCGCTCGGGGGCGTTGGTGATCCTGAAATCGAGCGGGTGCGCGCCGGCGAGCTCTTCCCAGGTGAGCGGCATCGACACCGGCGCGCCCGCCGCGCCCCTCGGCGAATACGCGACGTTCAGCGTCTTGCCGCGCACGTTCATGTTGTAGTCCATGAAGATCTTGCCGGTGCGCTTGGGGACGCTCCACTCCACGGTGACATCCTTGGGGCGGAGCCGAACGAGATGCCGCCCCACCATCTCGCTCACCTTGCGCGCCGCGTCGAAATCGAGCGTGCGCTCGATCGGCACGAAGACGTGCAGGCCGGTCTTGCCGGAGGTCTTCACCACCGCTTCGAGGCTCATGCTCGCGAGCAGCTCGCGCAGTGCGAACGCGACCCCCTTGCCCTTCTCGAATGCGACGGTGTTCAGCTCCGGCTCGTCGCCCGGTGCTTCCTTCCCCGAGTAGATGTAGGGATCGATGTCGAAGACGACGTAGTCGGGATAGTTGAGGATCGAGCCCTCCAGCGCGGCGAGCGAGCCCGAGAAATCCGTGCTTTGCGTGGCCGCGTCGGGCCCCGGCTTCGCGCGCGAATGCCACACGTGGAACTCCAGCGTGCCCGACTGCGCGAGCCACAGCAGCGTCGCGAGGTTGTCGCACAGCAGATAGTCGTGCCGCTCGTCCTTGTGCTCCGAGAAGATCGTGATCTTCCTTGCGAAGGGAGGCAGCTCCGGATCCCAGTGCTTCTGGTAGAAACGCTCGCCGGCGATGCCCTCGGGCATGCGGATCATGGTGAGCGGCCGGTCGGCGAGATGCGCGAGCATGAAGGGCGAGACCTGCGCGAAATAGCGCAGCAGGTCGCGCTTGGTGATCGCCGGCTGCTTCAGCGCCGCGTCGGCGGGCCAGTAGACGCGGTCGAGGTGCGTGAGCTTGAGCGCGTGCCGCCCCACCGCGATGGTGAGGGCGGTCTTCTTGTTGTCGAGTTGGCGCAGCACCGCGTCGATCTCGCTGTCGCCCGAGCTGGCGGCGGCCTCCGCGACCACGCGCACCGCGACCTCGGTCCGCCGGACCGACTTGGCGTCGACGTCGTCGCGCAGGCGCAGGAACACCGGCGCGCGCAGCTGCCCGTCCGGGGTCCACTGGTGGAACTCGACCTCGGCGACGAGCTCGGGCCTCATCCATGTCGTCGGGCTGTGCAGCTCGGGCTCCTCGGCGAACGGGCGCTCGCCGGTGGCGAGCTTCTCGCAGCGCGCCTTTACCTGCGCCAGGGTGCGGTCGTCGAATCCCGAGCCGACGTGCCCGCAGTAGTGCAGCTTTCCGTCGTTCCAATAGCCCAGCAGCAGCGCCCCGAGCGGCGCGCGAGATCCCTTTCCCTTGGTGAAGCCGCCGACCACGAACTCTGCGCTCCTTGTCGGCTTGATCTTGAGCCAGGCCTGCGAGCGCTTGCCGGCCTCGTACTGGCTGTCCTTGCGCTTGGCGATGACGCCCTCGAAGCCGCTCGCGAGCGCCGCCTTGTAGAGCTCTTCCCCATCTTCCTCGGCGTGCACCAGTTGGACATGGGGCGAGGGCAGCAGGCACTGCTCGAGCCAGCGCCTGCGGTCCGCGTAAGGCGCCCCGCGGGTGTCGACTCCCGCGAAGTGCAGCAGGTCGAAGCAGAAGAAAACCGTGGGCGCCGCGCGGTCGGCCGCGGCGATCTCGCGCTCGGTCTTCAGCTGCACGCGCTCCTGGAGCGCGGCGAAAGAGGGACGGCCGTCGGCGCCGAACGCCGCGATTTCCCCGTCGAGGACGATGCCTTTCGCCTGCTGCTGCACCAGCTCCGCGACGAGCTTGGGGAACGAGGCGGTGAGGTCGAGGCCGCGGCGCGAGCGCAGCTTCACCTCCTTGTCGTCGACGAAGGCGAGCACGCGGTAGCCGTCGAGCTTGGGTTCCCACAT
Source organism: uncultured Enterobacteriaceae bacterium (assembly GCA_964420785.1). Lineage (GTDB taxonomy): Bacteria > Pseudomonadota > Gammaproteobacteria > Burkholderiales > SG8-39 > VBDM01. The sequence goes on from CAYQVE010000130.1 coordinate 5,567, forward strand.
CCAACCCGCGCCGGCGAAGGTCGCCTCGCGCGACTCGGCGAGCATGGGAAGGAGCCTGGCCGGCAGCGCCTCGTGCCTTCCCGAGGGCGTGAGCTGCGAGGCCGGCATGCGCTTTACCGGCAGCGCCTTGAGGTTCTCGACCGCGAGCCCCGACAGGACCGAGAGGTTCTTCTCCGTGACGTCGGTCTCGGCGGCGAAGCGGTCCTTGTGCTTGATGAGGAGCCAGTCCTTCGGATTCCTGGATGTGCGCACCAGCGCAAAGGAACCCTTGAGCTTTGCGCCGCGAAGCGTGATGGAGAGCTTCCCCTTGGCGATGCCGTCCCGCACCTGGCGCTCGGCTTCCGAGCGGTCATGGTACGAGTGCCCCTTGCGGTCCTCGTCCGGCGTATACACGCCGCAATCCCAAACGATCACCTCGCCCGCGCCGTACTGCTTCGGGGGAATCACGCCCTCGAACGAGGCGTAGTCGTAGGGATGGTCCTCGGTCATGACCGCGAGGCGCTTGTCCGCCGGGTTGAGCGAGGGGCCGCGGGGAACGGCCCAGGACTTGAGCACGCCGTCGCATTCCAGCCTGAAGTCGTAGTGCAGCTGCCTTGCCGAATGCATCTGGACGACGAAGAGGAGGGGCCCTTCGCCGGGGGCCGGGGCGGGCGCGGGCTCGGGCGTCGCGTCGAAGGCGCGCTTCTTCGAGTACTCGTCCAGCAGCGCGGCCGCCGCCGACGGGTCGGCCAATACCACGCGCTTGGCTTTGGGCATGCGCGAGATTCTAGCTTGCCGGATCGCGCATGGGTGCTGGACAATCCGCCCATGACTCAGCTACTCGCCGGAACGAGCGGCTTTTCCTACAAGGAGTGGCTCGGCAAGTTCTACCCCGAAAAGCATCCCGCGGACGGGATGCTGCGCTACTATGCCGGGCAGTTCGCGACGGTCGAGATCAACAACACTTTCTACCGCATGCCCGCCGAGACGATGCTCGCGCGCTGGGCCGAAGAGGTGCCGGAAGGTTTCTCCTTCACACTCAAGGCGCCGCGCCGCATCACCCACGAGTTGCGCCTGAAAGACTGCGAGACCCACGTCGCAGAGTTCCTGCGCCGCGCCCAGGCGCTGGGCGGCAAGCTCGGGCCCTCGCTGTTCCAGCTGCCGCCTTACCTGAAGAAGGACCTGCCCCGGCTGCGCGATTTCCTCGCGCTGCTGCCCGCGGGGCGCCCTGCCGCCTTCGAGTTCCGCAACGAGTCCTGGCAGGACGGGGAGGTCTACGAGGCGCTGCGCGCTAAGGGCGCGATGCTTTGCTATACCGACACGGAGGAAGGCGACTCGCCGCCCATCGTCGCGACCGCCGGCAGCGGCTACCTTCGCCTGCGGCGCACCCATTACGAAGACAAGGATCTCGGCGACTGGGCCGAGCGGATCGCGGCGCTGCGCCTCGAGCGCGCCTACGTCTATTTCATGCACGAGGACGACGCGCTGGGCACCGTGTTCGCCCGCAAGCTGATGGAATTGTGGAAACTGCGGAACCCAAACTGACTGAAGCGGCACCCGCCGCCGGCGCGCTCGGCCGCCTCAGGCTCTACTACCAGAGGAACGAGCAGAGGATCGCCGTCCTATCGTTCATCTGCGGCTTCCTCTTCGACATCGTCACCGTCGAGCGCGCCGACTCCTGGCTCGCGATCGGCCAGCAGGTTCTCTATCTCACCGTCATCCTGATGGCGCTCACTCAGATGTTCCTCGAGGAAGGCAAACCGCTTCCCGAGACCGGCAGCATTTTCGTTCTCAAACGCTGGTACTACCAATACCGCACGGCGCTGATTCACTTTTTCCTGGGGACTCTTCTCAACGTTTACACGATCTTCTTCTTCAAGAGCTCCTCGCTTCTGGTTTCGTTCTCCTTTCTGGTCTTCCTCGTGTTTCTCCTTTGGGCCAACGAATCCGAGCGCTTCAAGGCGCTGGGGCTTTCGTTCAAGTTCGCCCTGTTGAGCCTTTGCGTCCTGTCCTTCTCCGCCAACGTCGTACCCATTTTCGTCGGCTCGATCGGCTTGCTGGTGTTTCTCCTGTCGATGCTGGTGGGCTGCCTGCCCGTGGCGGGCGCGCTCTGGTGGCTCCGGCGACGCACGCCCGATCTCTTTCCGCGGGCGAGGAGGCAGATATTCGTGCCCTTGGGCGCGGTGTTGACCGGGTTTCTCGTTTTCTATTTCTTCAGGCTGATTCCGCCCGTGCCGCTCTCGATCCCGTTCATAGGAATCTATCACGCGGTCGAGAAGACGCAGGATACCTACCGCCTGAGCCACGAGCGTCCGGCGTGGCGCATCTGGCACCACGGGGACCAGGAGTTCCTCGCACAGCCCGGCGACAAGGTGTACGTGTTCTTCCGCATTTTCTCGCCCACTCGTTTCTCCGACCAGGTGCAGGTGCGCTGGTATTTGAAGGAGGAAGCTCGCGGGTGGACTCTGCAGGACACGATTCCCATCAAGATTCTGGGCGGGCGCGCGGAAGGCTTCCGCGGCTACGGTTTCAAGTCGAACTACCAGCCGGGCGAATGGAAAGTGCAGGTCGAGACCACCGACGGGCGCGAAATCGGCCGCGTGTATTTCCAGCTGGAGATCCGCCCCGAATGGCCGCGGAATTTCGAAATCGACCTCCAGTAGCGGCCGCCCGAGACGCGGACGCTCAATCGGCCGCCGCCAGGCGCACGAACAGCCGCTTCAGCGCGTTGACCTGCGCGAGGTAGCCGGCCAGACCGTGGGCGCCGCAGCGCTGCCCGTTGGGCTGAAAGCCGCGGCGTGCGTAAGCGCCGCCCCGCGCGGGGCCGCAGAGGTGGATGACGGCGGCGAGATCCTGCTTCTGCTCGAGCGTCGCCGCGCTGCGCGCGAGCATGTTCGCGACGCGG
>CAYQVE010000130.1:8460-8852 GCA_964420785.1 uncultured Enterobacteriaceae bacterium
GAGGTTCGGGGGGGGGGGGTGGGGCGGCGCGGCCGTCATTTCGATCGCATGGCTGGGCACGACGCGGGGGTAGAGGCCGTTGAACCAGCACGAGGTAGGGTCGTACCATGGACCGTCTTCGACCACCGCGTGGTCGTGGATGCAGTAGCGCTTCGCGTCCCGGAACGCGGCGTCCGTGATCTGGAACATTCCTACTGCGCTCGACGACGGACGGTACAGCTCGAAGGGATTCCAGCTCGCGCGCCAGCTCCAGCGCGGCCGCGCGACGGGATTGCCCGCGCCTTCGATCTGCGCTAGCGCGGCGAGCAGCTCGGGTGCGATCACGGCGGTGGAATGCTCGCGAAAGAGTGGTCCGTATTGACGCCAGGTCTCCAGTGGCGTCTTCACGAGGG
>CAYQVE010000131.1:0-8771 GCA_964420785.1 uncultured Enterobacteriaceae bacterium
GCGCGACCTCGCGCGCGACGTCGATCTGGCGCTGATACATCTTCTGGCTGTTCGAATGGCTGCAATCGATCATGAGGCGCTGCTCGAGCCCGGCGCCGGCCAGTTCCTTGGCCGCGGCGTCGACGCTTCCTGCGTCGTAATTCGGATGTTTTCCGCCGCGCAGGATGATGTGGCAGTCCTCGTTGCCGTTGGTCGAGACGATGGCGGAGTGCCCCTCCTTGGTCACGGAAAGAAAATGGTGGGGAGTGCGCGCCGCCTTCAGCGCGTCGACCGCAATGCGCACATTCCCGTCGGTGCCGTTCTTGAAGCCGACCGCACACGACAGCCCGGAGGCGAGCTCGCGATGCACCTGCGATTCCGTGGTGCGTGCGCCGATCGCACCCCAGCTCACGAGGTCCGCGTAGTACTGCGGCGAGATCATGTCCAGAAACTCCGTGCCCGCGGGCAGCCCCGTCTCGTTGATGTCCATGAGCAGCTCGCGCGCGAGGCGCAGCCCCTTGTTGATGTGAAAGCTGCCGTCGAGGTCCGGATCGTTGATCAGTCCCTTCCAGCCAACGGTGGTGCGGGGCTTCTCGAAATAGACCCGCATGACGATGACGAGCTCCCGCTCGAGTTCTTTTCTCATTTCGACGAGCTTGCGCGCGTACTCGAGGCCCGCCCTGGGATCATGGATCGAGCACGGTCCGATGATGACGAGAATCCTGTCGTCCGAGCCGTGAAGGAGGCGGTGAATCGCCTGCCGCGTGTTGTAGGTCAGTTCCTCGGTTTTCTCCGAGCAGGGAAATTCGCGCAGCAGGAGCGCGGGCGGCGCGAGCTCCTTGATCTCCCGGATTCTGACGTCGTCGACTTTGAAGTGCATTTCCGCTGCTGCTTGTGTGAAATATCTAACGAACTGAAACGCTTGGATTTTAGCCGAAGCACCGCAGGTATGCGGACCGTGATACCGTTACGAGGGCGTATCGGCCCGGTTTCCTGTTCAACTCATCACGAGGAGGAACCGATGAAAAGACTACCCGCTTTGCTGCTTTGCATCGCGCTCGCCGTAGCGGCGGTCGCCTGCGGCCAGGACAAGGGCAAGGCGCCGACCGAGAAGAAGGCGACCACACAGGCCCAGAAGAAAGCGACGAAGGCCCAGAAGAAGGCGCCGACGCAGGCCCAGAAGAAGCAGCAGGACCGCACGGCGTACTGCAACACGCAGGCGAACCTGAGAAACATGAGAGGCGAGGACCGCAAGAGGTTCGTGAGCTCTTGCCTCAGAGGGAAAGCTTAGAGCCGCTGCTCCACCCACCGGCGCACGGAACCGAGCGCGGCCGGGACTTTTGCGGGGTCGGTGCCGCCCGCCTGCGCCATGTCCGGCCTGCCGCCGCCCTTGCCGCCCACCTGCTGCGCCACGTAGTTGACGAGCTCGCCCGCCTTCAGCTTCGCGGTGAGGTCCGGCGTCACCCCGGCGATAAGGCTGACCTTTCCGCCTTCGGTCGAGCCGAGCACGATCGCGGCGGATTTCAGCTTGTCCTTGAGCTTGTCGAGCGTCTCGCGCAGGGTCCGCGCATCGGCGCCGTCGAGCGACGCCGCGAGCACCTTGATGCCCTTGACCTCGACGGCCTGCGCCGCGAGGTCGTCGCCGCGGCTGGCCGCGAGCCGGGACTTGAGGCGCGCGAGCTCCTTCTCCAGCGCCCTCTTCTCCTCGCGCTCCGCCTTCAGCTTTTCTCTCAGCGCCTCGCCCGACGCCTGGTAGAAGCCCTCGACGAAGTGGCGCTCGTCTTCCATCGCCTGCACCCAGGCGAGCGCGCCCTCGCCGGTGGTCGCCTCGACGCGGCGCACGCCCGCCGCCACGCCGCCCTGGGATGTGATCTTGAAGAAGCCGATGTCGCCGGTGCGGGCGACGTGCGTGCCGCCGCACAGCTCGCGCGAGGAGCCGATGTCCAGAACGCGCACCTCGTCGCCGTACTTCTCGCCGAACAGGGCCATGGCACCGCCCTTGACGGCGTCGTCGAACTTCATGATGCGCGCCGAAGTCGCCTCGTTTCTGAGAATTTCCGCGTTGACCATCGCCTCGATGCGACGGAGCTGTTCGTCGGTCAGGCCTGAGTCGTGCGAGAAGTCGAAGCGCGTCTTCTCGGCGTCCACGAGCGACCCCTTTTGCTGCACGTGCGGCCCCAGCACCGCGCGCAAGGCCCTGTGCATCAAATGCGTGGCCGAGTGATTGCGCATGGTGCGCGCGCGCCGCGCCGCGTCCACGCGCGCCGCCACCCCGTCGCCCACGGCGAGCCGGCCGGTCGCGAGCGCACCGTGATGACCGAACACCTCGGACTGGATTTTCTGCGTGTCGGAGACTACGAAAGTGCCGCCCGCCGCGACGATCTCGCCCGCGTCGCCCACCTGGCCCCCTGATTCGGCGTAGAACGGAGTCTTGTCCAGCACCACGATGGCCGATTCCCCCGCCCCGATGGCCGGCACCGAAGTCCCTTCCCGGTAGAGCGCCGCCACTTTGGCGTCGTCGAGCGCAAGGCTGTCGTAGCCGCGGAACTCCGTCGCGCGGCCCGAATACTCGACGCCCGCGTCCATCCTGAACTTGCCCGCGGCTCGGGCGCGCTCGCGCTGGCGTTGCATCGCAGCCTCGAATCCCGCGTGGTCGACCATGATGCCGCGCTCGCGCGCCATGTCCGCGGTCAGATCGACGGGAAAACCGAAGGTGTCGTAGAGCTGGAACACGGTTTCTCCGTCGAGCATGCGGTCTTCGCGATGCAGCGCGCCCTCGAGCACCTTCATGCCGTTCTCCAGCGTCTCTGCGAAGCGCTCCTCCTCGGCCTTGAGCACCTGGGTGACGCGCTCCTTCGCGTGCGGGAGCTCCGGATAGGCCTCGCCCATCGCGCGCGACAGGTCCGCGACGAGGCGGTGGAAGAAGGGTTCTTTACGCCCGAGCTTGTACCCGTGGCGGATGGCGCGACGGATGATGCGGCGAAGCACGTAACCGCGTCCTTCGTTTCCCGGTATGACGCCGTCCACGACAAGAAAGGCGCACGCCCGGATGTGGTCGGCGATCACGTTCAGCGAATTGTTCACGAGGTCCTTCGTCCCCGTCTCCCGCGCCGCGGCGCGTATCAGGTCCCGGAACAAGTCAATCTCGTAGTTCGAGTGCACGCCCTGGAGAACGGCCGCGATTCGCTCCAGGCCCATGCCCGTGTCCACGCAGGGTTTGGGCAGGGGCGCCACCGCGCCTTTGTCGTCCCGATTGAACTGCATGAAAACGAGATTCCAGATCTCGATGTAGCGATCGCCTTCGGCTTCGCTCGAGCCGGGCGGGTCGCCCGGGATCCCGGGCCCGTGATCGTAGAAGATTTCGCTGCAGGGACCGCAGGGGCCGGTGTCGGCCATCTGCCAGAAGTTATCGCTCTGGTATTTAGGGCCTCCGGGCTTGTCGCCGATGCGGATGCAGCGCCCTTTCGGCACGCCGATCTCCTTCGTCCATAGATCGTACGCCTCGTCGTCTTCGTGATACACCGTCGCCCACAAGCGTTCAGGCGTCAGCTTGTACACCTCCGTCAACAGGTTCCAGGCATAGCGGATCGCGTCGCGCTTGAAATAGTCGCCGAATGAAAAGTTGCCGAGCATCTCGAAGAACGTGTGGTGGCGCGCCGTGTAGCCCACGTTCTCCAGATCGTTGTGTTTTCCGCCCGCCCGCAGACACCGCTGCGCGGTCGTCGCGCGCTTGTACGCCCGGGTTTCCCTGCCGAGAAACACGTCCTTGAACTGCACCATGCCCGAGTTGGTGAAAAGGAGCGTCGGATCGTTTGCCGGAACGAGCGGGCTCGAGGCGACGACCGCGTGTCCGCGCTCTTCGAAGAACTTCAGAAACTTTGCCCTGATTTCGGACGATTTCATGAAATCCCGAGACAACTCCTTGAAGCGTCTGATTTTCGCCCGATTTGTCGGCTCGTGCAACGACTCTTCCGTATTGAGTTAAGCTTAGCGCAGTATGCTGGAACGGATACTGAAGGATCTATTCGCGTCGAAGGTCCGCCTGGCCGGGCAGATCGACTTCGAAGCCGGGGTGGAAGCGTACAAGGCGGGCCAGCTTGCTGTCGCCGCAGAGCGCTTTGCCGGCACGCTGCGCGCAGAACCCGAACACGTTCAGGCGCACAGTTACGCGGGCGGGATCGATTTGCGGACGGGACGCTTTCGCGAGGCGCTCGAGCATTTCGAGCGTGCCCGCATGCTCGACCCGCAAAATACCGAGTGCCATTTCGGCGCGGCCGTGGCGCACCGGGAGCTCGGCGCGAGCGAGGCCGCGCGCAAATGCTGCGAAACAGCGCTCGCGCTGGACCCTGGGCTGCACCCCGCACATAGCTTCCTCGCGAACCTCAACTTTCCCGGACCTTTCTATCTCGAAGTCATCTCGATGTTCCACTCGCACTTGCGTCCGCGCACCTACCTGGAGATCGGCGTCGAGACCGGGCAATCGATCGCGCTCGCCCGGCGGGAAACGCGCGCGATTGGCATCGACCCCGAACCGAGGATCACAGAGCGGCTCGCTCCCGGCACGAGCATTCATGCCGCCACGAGCGACGAGTACTTCGCCGCTCACGACGTGCGCGCGGAATTCGGCGGTTTGCCTATTGATCTCGCTTTCATCGACGGGATGCACCAATTCGAATTTGCACTGCGCGACTTCATGAATATCGAGAGGTACTGCACGTCACGGTCGACGATATTGATTCACGACTGTTACCCCTTGTCCCGCCACACCGCCGAACGAGAGCGCAGAACCACGTTCTGGAGCGGCGACATTTGGCGCCTGATCCTCCTCCTGAGGAAATATCGCCCCGATCTGAGCGTGAAAGTGATCGGCGCGGCACCGACCGGCCTGGGGATGGTGCGCGGTCTCGACCCCGATTCAAGAGTCCTGCAGGAGAAGTACGATGCGATCGTCGGGGAGTTTCTGGCGCTCGACTATTCGGTGCTCGACGCCGACAAGCCGGGAATGCTCGCCCTCTTTCCCAACGACTGGGAGAAGGTGAAGGCGATTCTCCGGTAAGACTCCCCGCACGGGCTCAATACAGCATGCCCACCACCGAGCCCGCAACGCAGGTCGCAAGCGTTCCGGAGACGATGGTCTTTGCGCCCAGCGAAACGATCTCGTCCCGGCGCTCCGGCGCCATGGTCGCGAGGCCCCCGATCATGATTCCGAGGCTGCCGAAATTGGCGAAGCCGCACAGCGCATAGGTCATCATCAGTCGGCTGCGGGGGCTGAGCGCGCTCTCGGGGAGCTTCGCGAGGTCGACGTAGGCGAGCAACTCGTTGAGCACGGTCTTGGTACCCATCAAGGCCCCGGCGGTCGTCGCCTCCGCCCAGGGAATGCCCATGATCCACACTAGAGGCGCCAATGCGATGCCGAACAAGCGCTGTAGCGTGACCGGGGTCCCCGCGACACCTGGAAGCAGCGCGAGAACCTGGTTGGCGAGACTCACCAGCGCCACCAGCACGACCAGCATCGCGACGATGTTGACGAGGAGCTGCACCCCATCGACCGTCCCACGAGTCACCGCGTCCATGCTCGAAGCGGCGGCCTGGGATGCGAGTTTTCCCTCCGTGGCCGACGCCTTCCCCGGAACCATGAGCACCGAGATCGCAATCGCCGCCGGAGTGCTGATGATCGACGCGATCAGGATGTGCCCCAGCGCGTCCGGAATCACTTTCGAAAGGATGCTCGCATAGAGCGCCATCACGGTGCCGGCGATGGTCGCCATGCCACAGCTCATGAGAATGAAGAGCTCACCGCGGCTCATGTTCCGGATGTAGGGCTTGACGACCAGGGGGGCCTCGACCATGCCGACGAACACGTTCGCCGCAGAGGACAGGCCGATCGCGCCGCCAACACCCATCGTCCTCTCCAGGAGGAACGAAAAACCCCTCACTATCCAGGGGAGCACCCGCCAGTGAAAGAGCAGCGCCGACAGCGCGCTCACCACGAGCACCAGCGGCAGCGCCCTGAACGCGAGCACGAAGCTCGCACCGGCATAGGTTTCGGCGTACGGCAGGGGTCCGCCACCCAGAAAACCGAAAACGAACGCGGTCCCGTCCTGGGTCGCCTTTTCAAGCGCGTTGAGCGCGCCGTTTAATGCGAGAAAGACGTCCTTGGCGTAGGGCGCCTTCAAGAGCAACAGTCCCAGCCCGAAGGTCAGTAGCATGCCGGCGATGACCGGCCGCCAGGCGACGGTTCTGCGGTCTTCGCTCAGAGCCCACGCGACGGCGTGCAGGAGGAAAAACCCGGCGAGACTGCGAACGACGAACCCTGCTTCCATTTCCGGTTTCGCGGCCAGTCAGGCGAGGCTCACGCCGAGCAGCGCGCCGACCAAGTAGGTGACCGTCCCCGCGCCGCCGCCTATCGCGAGCATGCGCAGGCCGTCGCGCACCGCGCTGCGGCCTGTGAAGAGGCTGATCATCGAGCCGACCCCGAACAAGGCGACCGCGGTCATTGCGACCGCCGCGATGAGAGCGCCCCCGCCGCGCACCAAGAGAAACGGCAGCAGGGGCACCAGCGCTCCTGCGCCAAACGAAAAAAACGAGGACAGCGCCGCTCCCCAGGGCGAGCCGAGGTTCTCGGGATTGAGGCCGAGCTCCTCGCGCGCGAGCGTGTCGAGCGCCAGGCGCGGATCGGCGATGGTGCGCTCCGCGAGCGCGCGGGCGTCCGCGCGATTCATCCCGCGCGCCGCGTAGATCAAAGCCAGTTCCTCCGCCTCTTCGGCGGGATATTCGCCGAGCTCGGCCCGCTCCAGCCCAATTTGATGTTCGTACATTTCGCGCTGCGAACGCACCGAAACGTACTCTCCCGCGGCCATCGAAAAAGCGCCAGCGAGCAGCCCGGCGACGCCCGAGAGCAGGATGAATCCCGTGTTCGAGGATGCTCCTGCGACACCGAGGATCAGACTCAGGTTCGACACCAGCCCGTCGTTGATCCCGAAGACCGCCGCGCGCAGGTTTCCGCCGGCGCCGAAACCGCGGTGGCGCTTGCCGATCTCCTCGACCGAAGTCGGCGACGGGTGTCCCGGCGCGGCGTGGCTGTATACGGAGAGCCCGCGCACTTTCATGGCGGCGAGGATGCCGCGCATCGCGCGCGCGCCGTGCCGCCGAACCAGTCCTGCCACGATACGGGTGCGCAGGTCCGGAACGAAGGCGGGCACCGATGCGAGCCCTGCGTTCTTCGCCCAGATCGCGGCCTGCCCTTCGGCTTCGCGCGCCAGCTCCTGGAACAGCTCCGAGCGCGGCGAGCCGCGCTCGACCTCCGCGATCACGCGGTAGAGATACGCGGAGCGCGTCTCGTCGAGCCAGCCTTCCCCTGGTTGCCCCATGCCTGTCCCGGTCCCCAGCCGGGATTCTAGGCGAATTCAATCCTCGCCGGGGTCGACGACGACGGCGCGAATCGCATCGAAGGAAAACCCTCGCGACTGCAGAAAGCGCATCTGCTTTGCCCGCTCCCCGCGGGTCCTGGGCGGATCCCGGAACTTTCTCCGCCAGACTTCGCGCGCACGCTCGAGCTCCGTTTCCCGGACGACCTTCGAAGCCGCCAAGGCGAGCTCCTTTTCAACGCCCCGGGCGCGCAGCTCGTGCGCGATGCGCGCCGAACCGTATTTGCGCGAAAGCGAGTGAGCGCGCGATTCCGCGTAGCGCTCGTCCGACAGGAGCCTGCGTCGCGACAGGTCTTCGAGCAGGGTTTCGAGCTCCTCCGCCGCACTGGCGTACGTCCGGAGCCTGCGGGCCAGCTCGGCGCGACTGTGCTCGCGCCGCGCGAGCAGCCTCAGCGCCCGCTCGCGCAGCGTCGGCTGCTTTTTCACACCTCGGCGGTGACGGGAGCCAATGCCTCCGGGGCCTTGATGCCGAGCTTCTCGCGGATCTTCGCCTCGATCTCGGCGGCGAGCTCCGGGTTTTCCTTCAGGAAGTCGCGGGCGTTGTCCTTGCCCTGGCCGATGCGGTCCTTCTTGTACTGGTACCAGGCACCGGATTTATCGACCACGCCGCAGCCGACACCGAGCTCCAGGATCTCGCCTTCGAGGGACACCCCTTCGCCGTAGAGAATATCGAACAGCGCCTCGCGGAACGGCGGCGCGACCTTGTTCTTCACGACCTTCACGCGGGTCTCGGAGCCGATCACTTCATCGCGTTCCTTGATCTGGCCGATACGGCGGATGTCGAGGCGCACCGAGGAATAGAATTTGAGCGCATTGCCCCCCGTTGTCGTCTCCGGGTTGCCGTACATGACGCCGATCCTCATCCGAATCTGATTGATGAAAATGACGAGGGTCTTCGACTTGCTGATTGACGCCGTCAGCTTGCGCAGCGCCTGGCTCATCAGCCGCGCTTGCAAGCCGGGCAGCTGATCACCCATCTCACCTTCGATTTCAGCGCGCGGGGTCAACGCCGCAACCGAATCCACGATGAGCACATCGATGGCGCCGGAGCGCACCAGCGTGTCGGTGATTTCGAGCGCTTGTTCACCGGTGTCTGGCTGGGAGACCAGGAGATCGTCGAGATCAACGCCGAGCTTGCGCGCATAGATCGGATCGAGCGCATGTTCGGCGTCCACGAACGCGCAGACGCCGCCATTCTTCTGCGCCTCGGCGACGCAATGCAGCGCCAACGTCGTCTTGCCCGAGCTTTCGGGCCCGTAAATTTCCACGATGCGCCCGCGTGGGAGGCCACCTATGCCAAGCGCGATGTCGAGGCTGAGCGAGCCGGTGGAGATGGCTTCGATCTCAACCACTTTTTTTTCGCCC
>CAYQVE010000132.1:0-8767 GCA_964420785.1 uncultured Enterobacteriaceae bacterium
TGACCACGCAGAAGTTCATGCTCACGCCGCGCGGCATTTTCGAGCTCAAGTACTTTTTCGGGAGTCACGTCGCCACCGAGACGGGGGGCGCGTGCTCGGCGACCGCTATCCGGGCGTTGCTCAAGCAGCTGGTTGCGGCGGAGGACGCCCGAAAACCTCTTTCGGACAGCAAGATCTCCGAGATCCTCAGCCAGCAGGGCATCGTGGTCGCGCGTCGCACCATCGCCAAGTACCGCGAGTCGCTGCAGATACCTTCCGTGAGCATGAGAAAGTCCCTTTGACGCAAAGACCCGCCTCGCATGAATCTCATCATCAGCGGGCGTCACATGGCGGTCACGCCGTCGATCCGCAGTTACGTCGAGAGCAAACTTTCCAGGATCCGGCGGCACTTTGATCACGTCATCGAAGTCAGCGTGATCCTGGCCGTGGACCACCTCGCACGAAAAGCGGAAGTCAGCTGTCACCTCGCCGGGAAGGAGATCTTCGTCAGGAGCGGTGACCCGGATCTGTACGCCGCGATCGACGCCGTGGCGGACAAACTCGATCGCCAGATCATGAAGCACAAAGACCGTTTGCATGCACATCCGCACGATGCGCTCAAGCACCATTCCCCCCCGGGTTAACGGTTATCGAAAGGTGGAACGCGCCTTAGACTCCCCGATCTGGGGTCGCAGAAAAACGCCCCAATGAAACTCGCATTGGAGGCGACAATTTCACGCCGGAAGTGCGTTCAACAGTGCCCTGAGCCGATAGTGTAGAATTCCACGCCTTTCCGGGAGCCGGTTACGATTTCCGCGCGCGCGAGTCCCGAACTGGCCGATTCGATGAACCTAGTTGCCAAACTCCTACCCCCTTCGAACATCCTCCTGAATCTGGATGTGACGAGCAAGAAACGCATGTTCGAGCAGGCCGGCCTGCTCTTCGAGAACAACCAAGGGGTGGCCAGGAGCCTGGTGTTCGACAGCCTGTTTGCCCGCGAACGTCTCGGCTCGACCGGACTGGGGCAGGGACTCGCCATTCCGCACGGCAGGATCAAGGGGCTGAAGGAAGCAGTCGGGGCTTTTGTGCGCCTGGCACAACCCGTTCCATTCGACGCCCCCGACGGCAAGCCCGTCAGTCTCGTGTTCCTGCTGCTGGTGCCGGAACAGGCGACCGAGCAGCACCTGCGCGTCCTGTCCGAGCTCGCACAGATGCTGAGCGACCGCGAGCTGCGCGAGAAACTTTCGACCGATACCGACGCGGGTACGCTTCATCAGCACATCACCGCCTGGCAGCCTCATGTTGCAGATCAGCGTCGCGCAGCTGTATGACGACAATCGCGACAAGCTCGGGTTCGCCTGGATAGGCGGAAAGGCCGGCGGCGCGACCAAGCTTTGGCGCGACAGCAGCGGCGTCGCGGCGCTCGTAGGGCACCTCAATCTCATCCATCCCAACCGCATCCAGGTCCTCGGCAACCACGAGACCGCTCACCTCGCCGCATTCGGGGAGACCGAACTCTTCCAGACGCTCGGCAACCTGTTCGCGGTCCACCCGGTAGCCATCGTCGTCGCCGACGGGGCGCCCGCCGATGTGCGCATGCTGAAGGCGGCGGACGCCTCGGGCACGGCGGTGTTCGCCACCGATCTGCCCGGCGCGCAAGTCATCGACCAGCTGCGTCGCTATCTCGGCAAGGCGCTCGCAGAGACCACGCAGTGCCACGGAGTATGCATGGACGTGCTCGGACTCGGGGTGCTCATCACGGGTGACTCGGGCGCCGGGAAAAGCGAGCTCGCATTGGAGCTGATCAGCCGCGGACACGGGCTCGTTGCGGACGATGTCGTCGACGTCTCGCGCATCGCGGTGTCCACTCTCGAGTGCCGTTGCCCGCCTGTATTGAAGGATTTTCTGGAAGTGCGCGGCCTGGGTGTGCTCAACATCCGCACGATATTCGGCGAGACCGCGGTGCGCCCGAAGATGAACTTGCGGCTGATCGTGCATCTCGATCGCCCGGGGGCGAACGAGTCGGAGCGACTGCCGCTGCACGAGCAGTCGGAAGATATCCTGGGCGTGATCGTCCGGAAAGTCGTCATTCCCGTCGCGGCAGGTCGCAACCTCGCGGTGCTGCTCGAGGCTGCCGTGCGCAACTACATTCTGCAGCTTCGCGGAATTCACTCGACGGCCGAATTCATGCAGAGGCAGCAGGCGGAGATGAAGAAAGATTGAAACGGACCAGCAAGCTGCCGCTTCAATTTCTCGCGTTCGAGCCGACCTGATGGCGGCTCAACGCGCGATCATCTTTCCGCCACCCGATTTTGCATGGCTTCCGTCAATCCGCTAAGGTATCGAAATGCAACTCGTCCTCATCAGCGGGCTGTCGGGTTCCGGGAAGAGCATCGCCCTCAACGCCCTTGAGGACAGCGGTTACTATTGCGTCGACAATCTCCCGGGGCAACTGCTCCAGCAGTCGGCGGAACTGCTCCGCAGCGCCGGCCACAACCGTGTTGCGATGAGCATCGACGCCCGCATGGGCGACTCGCTCGAGCTCGTCCCGGAATGTGCGGCCGCGCTGAAAGCCCAGGGCGTGGATCTGCGCCTGCTTTTCCTCGATGCAAAAAACGATACGCTGATCAGGCGTTTTTCCGAGACGCGCAGGCGCCATCCTCTCGCCACCGGGACGCGCACACTCGAGGAGGCTCTGACGCGCGAGCGCGAGGTTCTCGCTCCGGTGGGTGAAATCGGCTATCGGCTCGACACGACCGATTTGCTGCCGAATACACTGCGCAACTGGATCAAGGAATGGCTCGACATCCGCACCGAAACGACGATGCTCCTGTTCGAGTCCTTCAGCTACAAGCAAGGGGTTCCCCTGGACGCGGATCTGGTGTTCGACGTGCGCTGTCTGCCCAATCCGCATTACGACCCGCGGCTGCGACCGCTTACCGGCCTTGACGCGGAGGTGGTCGCGTTTCTCGAGAGGGAGCCGAAGGTCGGCACGATGCTGGGGGACATCCGCCGGTTCGTCGAGAGCTGGTTGCCCGCGTACGGGCAGGACAGCCGCAGCTCGCTCACGGTCGCCGTCGGCTGCACCGGAGGCCGGCACCGCTCGGTGTATCTCGTCGAGCGCCTCGGCGCTCATTTTCGCAGCCTGACGCCGGTGCTGATTCGTCATCGGCACCTCGTCCCCGCGGCATGAAGCCGACTGTTGCCGTCGCGCTGACCGGGGCTTCCGGAATGCCCTACGGCCTGAGGCTGGTCGAAACCCTGATACACGCCGAAGCCCGCGTCTACCTCCTCTACTCCCAGGCCGCCCACGTCGTCGCCAAGCAGGAGCTGGACATCGCATTGCCGCCGCGCGCCTCCGACGCCGAGCGCATGTTCGGCGAGCGCTATTCGGCAAAGCGCGGCCAACTGCGCGTGTTCGGCCGCGAGGACTGGTTTGCCCCGGTCGCTTCCGGGTCGAATCCCCCCGACGCGATGGTCATCTGCCCCTGCACCGTGGGCACGCTCGCCGCGGTCGCTGCGGGTCTCTCCGACAATCTCATCGAGCGTGCTGCCGACGTCACCTTGAAGGAAGGCCGCAAGCTGATTCTCGTCCCGCGCGAGACGCCGTTTTCGGCCGTGCACCTGGAGAACATGCTCAAGCTCGCGCGCGCGGGCGCGGTCATCCTTCCGGCGAATCCCGGTTTCTATCATCGCCCCAAGCGCGTCGAGGACCTGGTCGATTTCATCGTCGCGCGAATACTCGATCACCTCGGGGTCAGGCACGATCTGATGCGCCGCTGGGGCGAAGAGCGCTAAGGCGGACTCGCTCTTGGATTCGCTGCGCGTCCCGATTTTCCCGCTCAACACGGTGCTTTTCCCGGGAGGCTTGCTGCCGCTGCGCGTGTTCGAAGCGCGCTACATGGACATGACGCGCGAATGCCTCAAACGCGATGAACCGTTCGGAGTGTGCCTCATCCAGCAAGGGTCCGAGGTCGGCGCGCCCGCGGTGCCTGAAGGAGTCGGGTGCCTTGCGAAGATACAAGAATGGGACATGCAACAGCAGGGCATCCTGAACCTCAAGACCCGCGGCAGCCAGCGGTTTCGCATCCTCGAGCGTGAGATCAATACGCAGGGTCTGATCTCGGCCGACGTAAAGCTGATAGAGCCCGACGCAAGCGTCGCGCTTCCCGAGAAGTTTGCCGCCTGCGCGCGGCTTCTGGAGATGGTCGTCGCCGACCAAGGCAAGCCCATTTTCGCCGAGCCGTACGCCTTCGACGACGCCGCGTGGGTAAGCTACCGCCTGACCGAAATCCTCCCGGTGCCCCTGGTCGCCAAGCAGAAGCTCCTCGAGCTGACCGACAGCCTCGGGCGGCTTTCCATCCTGCAGCGATTTCTCGAAAGCCGCGGTCTGGCGGCCACTAAGCGGCCTGCAGAGAATTGAGCAGTTTCTTCACCGGCGCGGGTACCGCCGCCCCGGCCGCTTCTTCGAGAGGAAGCCAAACTTGCCCGGGCTCCGAGGCGCACGGCGATGCGCTCGCCACGTGGCAGACGACCGGCGTGATATTCAGGGTGAAATGGGTGAAACCATGCCGCAAAAGCGGCAGGCGCTTTGCGCTGGCGAGCCTCGCTCCCAGTCGGCGTCTGCAGTAATCGCGCGGATCGGCACCCGGGGAAATCTCCGGGAGACACCATAGCCCGCCCCACAATCCGACCGGCGAACGCTTCTCCAGCAGCACTTCACCTTCGCGCAGAAGCAGCAACATCGCGGTTCTCCTAAGCGGCACCGGCTTGCGCGGCCGCTGCCGTGGATACGCTTCCACCTTTCCCTCCGAGCGAGCCTCGCAGCTCGCCCTAAGGGGACAACGCGCGCAAGCCGGCCGCGCTCGAGTACAGACACCCGCGCCCAGATCCATCAGCGCCTGGGTGTAACGCTCGATGCGGCTGGCCGGCAGCTGGGTTTCGGCGAGCATCCACAGGCGCTTCTCGACCCGCTTCTCTCCGGGATAGCCGCGCACCGCGAAATGACGCGCGAGCACCCGTTTCACGTTTCCGTCGAGGATCGCTTCGCGCTGGCCGAAGGCGAACACGGCGATCGCAGCCGCGGTCGAACGGCCCAGCCCCGGCAGCGATGCAAGCGCCTTGCGCGTGCGAGGAAACCGGCCGCCCCACGATTCGACTAGGACCTGCGCCGCGGCGTGCAGGTTACGCGCCCGCGAGTAATAGCCCAGGCCGCTCCACAGCGCGAGCACGTCGTCGAGCTGCGCTCCGGCGAGCGATTTCACATCCGGGAAGCGCGCGAGGAAGCGCTCGTAGTAGGGGATGACCGTCGCCACCTGGGTCTGCTGCAGCATCACTTCCGAGAGCCAGATCCGATACGGATCGCGGGTTCTCTGCCATGGCAGGTCATGACGCCCGTGGCGGACCTGCCAGCGTATGAGCCGGCTCGCGAGAGCGCTCACCGTCTGAGAAGACTCTTGAGCCGGTCCTGCGCACGCTCTTTCAGCCTGTCCTCGGCTCTTTGCTTCACCGCATCGCCGACGGTGGCACCCAGATCGGCGCGGAAGCGCGGCGCATCGAGCGGGCCGGTGATCTTCACCGGCACCGTGACCCCGCGCAGATCGGCGAGCTCCTTGCCGCCCTGACCGCCCGAGGAAGCGACTACCGAAGCCTTGGCAAGGTAATCGATCGAATTGGCTCCGATGTCGATGTCGCCCGAACCGGCGAGGCGCAGCAGGGGCGACTTGGCCGAGAGATCGTCGTTGTGCGCGACGCCGTTTCTTATGACGAAGCTCGCTCCGAGCTCGGTGAAATCGGTCCGCTCGGCCGGGGCCGCCCCCTGCCCCGCCGGAGGACTCGATCCGCGGAGGGACTTCGCCTTGCGCAGCAACTCGCCCAGATTGACGCCCTTCAGGCTGCTGTCGCGCAGCGCGAGGCTGGCGTTGCCGGAGAGCGCCTTTTTCATGGCGCTCACCGTTGTGCCGCCCGTCTGCACGTCGAGCGCGACGCTGCCTCGGCCTTCGAGGAGATTGTTGTCGAGCGCGTCTTTCAGCAGCGGCCCCAACGTGACCCCGCCGAGGTCCGCCTTGAGCGCGAAGCGATTGGTATTGGCGTTAGCGCTCGCAGCGCCCGAGAGCTTGCCCTGATACAGATCGGCCGTCAGCGGCTCGGCATCGACCTTGCCGCCCGCGGCCTTTACGCCGAGGTGCACCCTCTCCAGTTTCACGTTCGATGCGATCAATCGCTCGATCTTCAGGTCGCCCTTCAGGTCGAGCGCTTTCAGCGCTGAAAGATCGATCGGCTCCTCGGGTTTCGTCGAGGACGCGCCCGCGCCCTTCGGCGCGGCGGCCGCCGGTTTCGGCGGAGGTGGCGGCAGATAGCGGTCGAGATTCACCTGGTCCGCGGCGAGCGTGAAACGGATCGCTTGAGGCGAAGCATCGAACTCCACGTCCCCCTTCAGCGAAAGCGGAGGCGCCTTGGAGCCCGGCGCGGCGTCCGATATCTTGAGGTCGATCCCGGAGAACGCGAACGTCCGCTTTTCGAAATTGAGGCGGTAGTCGCCGGACAGGCGCACTTGGTAGTCGGCCTTGGGCTGAGTCGCCTCGACCCTCGCGGAAAGCGAGAGCTTTCCCGGCACTCCGCTCGCGATTCGCCCGGTCTTGAACGCGGCGACGCTCGCCTTGAAACGGTTCCCGGTCGACTCGTCGTGCCAGCCGATCGCGCTCGAACGAATATCGATTCCCGCGATGCCGAGGTGCATGGCTTCCCGCCGGGGCGCCGGTTTCGGCCCAAGCTCGACGGCCGCCGCACGCTCGGGCGAGTTCAGCAGGTCGTCGAAATTGGTCTTGCCGTCTTTGCGCTTGACGAGATCGGCCGTGAGTCCCGACAGGGTCACGCGGTTGATCACCACCTGCCTGGAAAACAACGGCAGGAGCGCGAGCGACATTCTGGCGTCGTCGAAGCGGGCGAAGATCCCTCTACCGTTCGGCTCGGACAGCGATGTCTTTCCCACGGCAATGCCGATGCCCGGAAAGAAGGTCAGGGCGAGATTGCCTTCGATCGCGAGCGTGCGTCCGGTCTTGTCCTTCACCGCCGCGGCGATTTCGGGTCTGTACTTGTTGGGATCGAAAGTCGCGGCGACGATGGCGATCACGAGCACGATCAGCGCGAGGAGCCCGCCGGCGGCGAGCAGCAGGATTTTGAAGACTTTCACGCCAGGCTCCGTTTCCTATTCGTTGGCGACGCCGAACGGCACATGCCCTGTCGTGACGTGGCGGCTCGCCGACTCGACGTGGCCGCGCTGGTCGTCGAAAAAAATATCCGCCCCGAAAGCCTTCAGGAACGGTCCCTTGTCCAGCCCGCCCAGAAACAAGGCCTCATCGATGCGTATGTTCCAGGCGCGGAGCGTGCGCACGACGCGCTCGTGGGCGGGCGCGCTGCGCGCAGTCACCAGGGCGGTCCGGATGGGCGCGCGGTCCGCGGGGAATTCGGACTGGATGCGATGCAGCGCGGCCAGGAAACCCTTGAACGGACCTCCCGACAAAGGCTGCTTGGCCGCGGTGACCTCGCTCGCCGTAAAGGCGTCGAGCCCGTCCCGCTTGTAGACGCGCTCGGCCTCGTCGGAGAACAGCACCGCATCCCCGTCGAAGGCGATGCGCAGCCCCTCGGTCACCTCGACGTTCTTCCCGACGTTGGAAGGCAGGATCGTCGCGGCCGCGTGCCCGGCGTCGAGGGCCTTGCGTACGTCCAGGGGATTCGCGGAGAGAAACAGGTGCGCGTCGAACGCCGGCACGTAGGGATAGGTGTTCTCCCCTCCGGTGAAGGCCGCGCGCGAGATGTCGAGCTTGTAGTGCTCGATCGAGTTCATGATCCGCATGCCGGTATCGGCGGTATTGCGCGAAAGCAGGATCACTTCAACGCGGGCTCCCGCGGGCGCGAGCGTGTTGAGCCTGAGGAGCTTCCTCACCAGCGCAAACGCAATGCCGGGCGCGAGGATCTCATTCTCGTGCTCGAGCTGATACCGGTAGTAGGCGGTCACGCCCTGCTCTTCGAATACCCGATTCGACTCCTCCAGATCGAACAAGGCCCTGGATGAGATGGCGACGACCAGCTTACCGTCGAAGGACGCGGGCATTTGATTTGGAGCGGGCGAAGGGAATCGAACCCTCGTCTTAAGCTTGGGAAGCTTTCGTTCTACCATTGAACTACACCCGCATGGTAAGATAATTTTACCCTCTCGCCCCAGGGGATTCCAAGTGATCCGCCTCTCGGTAAACGGTCAAGTGCAGCGTCTCGAGCCCGGCGCGAATATCGCGCAGCTCCTCGACTCGCTCGAGCTCACCGGAAAGCGCGTGGCCGTCGAGAGAAACGGCGAGATCGTGCCGCGCGGCCGCTACGCCGTCACGCGGCTTTCCGAGGGCGATGCGCTCGAGATCGTCGTCGCGGTCGGCGGAGGCTAGCACGATGAACGCACCGACTCGCCTGGCGGAACAGATCGCCGATCCCTTGCTCGTCGCCGGGCGGGCCTATCGCTCGCGCCTGCTGATCGGAACGGGCAAGTACAAGGATTTCGACGAGACGCGCCGCGCGGTGGAGGCGAGCGGCGCCGAAATCGTCACCGTCGCGATCCGCCGCACCAACATCGGCCAGAGCGCGGACGAGCCGTCGCTCCTCGACGCGTTGCCGCCTTCCCGGTTCACGATCCTCCCCAACACCGCGGGCTGCTACAACGCCGAGGACGCGGTGCGCACGCTCCGCCTCGCGCGCGAGCTGCTCGACGGCCACGATCTGGTAAAGCTCGAAGTGCTCG
>CAYQVE010000133.1:0-8727 GCA_964420785.1 uncultured Enterobacteriaceae bacterium
CATGTGGCCGTTCTCCAGGGTCACGCGGTAGCGCGTATCGGGAAGCACCTCGTCGACGGTGCCTTCCATTTCGATCAACGCTTCTTTGGTCATGCCAATACTCCTTCCGGCTCAGGATCTTGCGGCGAGCGGAGCCCGCAAAGCGTGAAACCCCATAGATGGGTCGCCGCGCACGGATGCGTGCGAGGCATCAAATTATCCGTGGGAGAAACCAGAAGCGGCGACTGGGGGACGCCGCCGACTGACCCAAATCGAATTCGACGTTGCTAATATGAGGGTTACGGGCGTCGTTGACAAGGGGATAGCGAAAATACTTCTGTCCATCCAAGCCCCGACTCTCCGGAATGCCCGGATCAGCTCACCCAAGATCCACTCGCAAGATTCATGAAAATCTCCGTCCTCGACGACTATCACGACACTCTTCGCACGCTGAATGCCTTCAGCAGGCTCGCCGGCCACGAGGTCACGATCTGGAACGATCACGTCCAGGACACCGATACGCTCGCCGGACGCCTGAAGGACGCCGAGGCGCTGGTGCTGATACGCGAGCGCACCAAGATCCGCGCACCGTTGCTCGAGCGCCTGCCCAGGCTCAAGCTCATCAGCCAGCGCAGCGTCTATCCCCACATCGACGTCGCCGCCTGCACGCGACTCGGCATCGTCCTGTCATCGAACCAGCATTTCGGCATGCCGTCCTACGCGACCGCGGAGCTGACGTGGGGGCTCATCATTTCCGCCATGCGCGAGATTCCCAGGCAAGCGGCTTCCCTCAAGGCCGGAAACTGGCAGACCGGCGTCGGCAACACGATGCGCGGAAAGACGCTGGGAGTCTTCGGCTACGGCAGGATCGGCGCCGTCGTGGCGGGGTACGGAAAGGCTTTTGGCATGAAAGTGCTCGTCTGGGCGCGCGAGGCGTCGCGGCTGCGCGCGCGCGAGGACGGTCACGTCGCCGCGCCCGGCAAAGAGGCGTTCTTCGAGGAGAGTGACGTCGTCTCGCTGCACCTGCGCTTGATCGAGGCCACGCGGGGGATCGTGACTGCTCGCGACCTCGCCCGGATGAAACCGACGGCCCTGATCGTCAACACCAGCCGCGCGCCGCTGATCGAGCCCGGCGCGCTCGTCGCCGCCCTCCAGGCGGGGCGCCCGGGCAAGGCGGCGGTCGATGTCTACGAGGAAGAGCCGCTGCGCGACACCGGCCATCCGCTGCTCAACATGGACAATGCGATATGCACGCCCCACCTCGGCTACGTGACGCGTGAGGATCACGAGATCGCGTTCGCCGAGATCTTCGACCAGATCAACGCGTACGTCGCCGGCAAGGCGATCAACGTCGTGAATCCGGAAGTGCTGGGGAGCGCACGAAAATAGTCCTCGTCAACGTCATCTACATCCGCACCACTCCGCGGGCGCTTTGGAACGCGCTGACGCTGCCCCAATTCACGCGTCAGTACTACGTGGGCCTCGAGCTCAGGGCCGAGCTCAGGCGGGGCGGCCGGTTTGACTACATGCACCGGGCCGAGCTCCACGGACGGCCCGGCGCCGGCGTGGAAGGCGTGGTGATCGAGGTGAATCCGCGGAAGAAACTGGTGCACAGCTTCGAGCCGAAATTCATCGAAGACAAGCCCTCGCGCGTGACCTACGAGATCGAGCCGATGGGATTGGTGTGCAAGCTCACCGTAACTCACGACCAATTCCCCAGGGGCGGCCTTACCTTTGAGGCCGTCAAGGAAGGCTGGCCCGAGATCCTGAGCAGCCTCAAGTCCCTCCTCGAGACCGGCGAGGCGCTCGCCATCCCGCGAAATCCGTAGCCAAGGCGCCAGCGTCCCGTCCCTCCGCGGCGATATACTGGGTGCCTGGTGATTTCGATTCGAGGGGTTGGTCATGGAAGCGGTGAAGGATGCGAGCCATCTCTACGAGGTCGAGCGGCGGGCGACGCATGCCGAACGCCCCGGATTCCGGATTAACGAGATTCAGATCTCGCCGAGCCAGAAGGTACCCTGGCACTATCACAACAATATCCAGGACGCGTTCTACGTCCTCCATGGAAGGATCCGCATCTTCCTCCGCGATCCCAAGGAGGAAGTCCGCCTCGGACCCGGGGAAACGTTCTCGGTGCGGCCGAAACGCCCGCACCTGGTGATAAACGGCGGCGACGGCTCGGCGACGTTCCTGGTTCTGCAGGGCATCGGCGAATATGATTTTGTTCCGCTGACCTGAGGGACCCCGCGATGCTTTCGACATCCCACTAGCAGACGCCCGTCATGGACACGATCGATCGCAGCTTATCCGAAGAGCAGCGCATGATGCGCGCGAGCTGCCGCGCTTTCGTCAACGATTTCGTCACGCCGTTCATCCGCCAGAACTGGCAGCGCGAGTGGCTGATGGACCCCGACGCCCGCCTGCCGCGTTCCATCCTCGAGCAGGCGGACAGAATCGGCATCCGCACGCTAGGCGTCCCGGAGGAGTTCGGCGGCGTGCCGCTCGATCCCGCTCACGAGGTGCAGACTTTCGCCCTCATCTCCGAGGAGATCGCGCGCGGCGACTCGGGGCTCTCCGACAAGCTGGTTCAGATATGGAAGGTCTCGGTGCTGCTCCGCAACGTCGCGCCGCGCCATCTGCAGGAGATCTGGTTTCCGCGAATCGTGAAGGACCCGGGGTTTCTTCTCGCGCACTGCCTCACCGAGCCGCGCGGCGCCTCCGACCGCTGGCTGCCGTACAACGCGCCGGAGGCGGCGATGCAGACGCGCGCGGTGCTCAAGGGCGACGAGTGGGTGCTCAACGGGCGCAAGCAGTTCATCAGCAACGGCTACGACGCGAGCCTGTACGTCGTCTATGCGAACACCAATCCGAAGGTCGGCATGCTCCAGGGCACCTCCAGCTTCCTCGTGCCGCGCGGCACGCCCGGCCTCACCATTGCGCGCTGCAACGAGACGCTCGGCGGGCGTTTCATGAACAACGGCGAGCTCGTGTTCGAGGACATGTGCCTGCCAAAGGACCACCTGCTCGTCGAGAACGACGCGCTCGCCAAGACCGGGGTCTATTTCCGTCCCGGCAAGATCATCCAGGCATCGAAAAATCTCGGTGTTGGCGTGGCTGCATTCGAGCGCACCGCCGAGTACGTGCAGAACTACGTGCAGGGCGGGCGCATCCTGATCAAGCACCAGGCGGTCGCGCTGCGCCTGGCGGAGATGGCGACGAAGCTGCGCGCGGTGCGCGCCCTCCTTCACGAGGCCGCGCGGGCAGTGGACGAGCGCGCGCCCGACGCCGAAGAGCTGTGCAACATGGTGAAGCTGTTCGCCTCCGAGGAAGTCTTCAAGGTGGCGCAGCACGCGGTCGAGCTGCACGGCGGCAACGGCATCATGCTCGACTTCGGCGTCGAGAAGCTGTTGCGCGACGCGGCCGTGTTCCTGCACATGGACGCGACGGTGGACATCTCGAAGTTCAAGATCGTCAAGCTGATGTTTCCGCACACGGCCGGCGCCTACGCCGGCCCCGAGGCTTGAGAACCGGACAGGGAGGCTTCATGGCGTTACGGCAACTACGTCTTCTGACTCTGGGGACGACGCTCCTCGCGCTCGCCTCGCAGGTCTTCGCGCAAGAGCCCTTCCCGTCCCGCACGATCAGGATCATCGTGCCCTTCACCCCGGGCAGCGTCACCGACGTCATGGGACGCAGCGTCAGCGACAAGCTTGCCGGGAGTTTCGGGCAGCCGGTGGTCGTCGAGAACCGCCCGGGCGCGGGCGGCACCATCGGGATCGCCCAGGTCGCGAAGTCCGCTCCCGACGGCTACACGCTTGTCGTGGTCTCGGCGGGGTACGCCGTCAATCCGGTGATCTACGAAAATCTCCCCTACGACTCGGCAAAGGACCTCGCCGGGGTGATCCCGCTCGGAAATCTTCCCAGCGTGCTCTTCGTTTCGCCCGCGCTCGGGGTGAAGTCGGTGCAGGAGCTGATCGCGCTCGCCAAAGCGAAACCCGGAACGCTCAACTATCCGTCGGCCGGAATCGGCAGCGCGTCTCACGTGAACGCCGAGAAGCTCCTCGCGGTCACGGGCATCAAGGCGGTGCACGTGCCGCTCAAGGGTGCTCCGGAAATGATCACGGAGACCATGGCGGGTCGCACCCAGTTCGGCACCGTGGGAATCTCGGCCGCCCAGTCCGCGATCCGCGACGGCCGGCTGATCGCGCTCGCCGTCAGCGGCAAGAAGCGCGCCCCCAACCTGCCCGACGTGCCGACCGTGGCCGAGGCCGGAGTGCCGGGCGCGGAGTTCAACTTCTGGATCGGGGTGCTCGCGCCGGGAGCGACGCCGCGGACCATCATCCACAAGCTGCACGCCGAATTCGATCGCGCCCTGCAGTCGCCCGACGTGCGCGACCGCCACGCCAAGCTCGGCGCCGAACCCATGCCGATGAGCCCGGAGCAGTTCGACGCCCAGATGCGCGAGGATCTCGCCACCCTGGGCGGGCTGCTTCGCGCCGCGGGCGTGAAGGCGAATTAGAACCTAGTCGGCTGCCAGCCGGTACCCGACTCCCGTTTCGGTGAGCAGGAACCGCGGCCGGGCGGGGTCGGTCTCGAGCTTGTGCCGCAGCCCCGCCATGTAGATCCGCAGGTAGTGGCTGCGCTCGACGTGGCCGGGTCCCCAGACTTCCTTCAGCAGCTGCCGGTGAGTGAGCACCTTGCCCGCGTGCTTCACCAGGGTCGTGAGCAGCCGGTATTCGATCGGCGTCAGGTGCACCTCGCTCCCGTCGCGGTAGACGCACCGGTGCGGCAGGTCCACCCTGAGGCCGGCGACGGCGAAGCTCCCCTCCCTGTCGAGCGACGCGTTCGCCTGCGCGTGGCGCAGCGCGACGCGGATGCGCGCGAGCAGCTCGCCCAGGCCGAAAGGCTTGGTGAGGTAGTCGTCGGCTCCCGCGTCGAGCGCCGCGACCTTGTCGGTTTCGGTCGCGCGTGCGGAGAGCACGATCACGGGCAGCGCGCTCCATTCGCGAAGTCTTTTCACGACCTCGACGCCGTCCATGTCGGGCAGGCCGAGGTCGAGGATCACGAGGTCGGCCTTGCGGTTGGCGGCCTCGATCAGGCCGAGCTTGCCGGTGTCGGCTTCGTGGATCTGGAATCCGTGCGACTCCAGCCCGGTCCGCAGGAAGCGGCGGATCTGCGGATCGTCCTCGATGGCAACGATCACGCTCTTCGGCGCGCTCACGACGCTCTCACCAGTGGCGCTTCCTCCCTCTCGATCGCAGGCGGCGCTTCGTCGAGCGGCAGCGTGAAGCTGAACGCGGCGCCGCGCGGGGAGCGATTCTCCGCGCGTATCGTTCCCCCGTGCGCCTCGACGATTGCGCGGCAGATGGTGAGTCCCAGGCCCACGCCGCTCTGTGCGCGGTCGGGCGACGCCCTGTAGAACTTGTCGAATAGCTTCTCCTCGAGCCCCGGCGGGATGCCCGGCCCCTCGTCCGCGACCTTGACGGTCGCGGCTTCGGACGCGAACTCGGCGGAGATCTCGATTCCGGTTCCGGCCGGCGTGTACTTGAGCGCGTTCTCGATCAGGTTCGTCAGCACCTGTTCGATCAGCACCGCATCCAGTTTTACGAGCGGCGCGTCCTTGGGCAGGGCGATCCTTACCGGCCGCCCTTCCAGGCGCGCACGCATTCGCGTGAGTACTCCGCCGACGATTTCCTCGAGCGGATACCAGTCGCGGTTGAGCGTCACTGCGCCGGCATCCAGGCGCGCCATGTCGAGGATGTTGTTGGCGAGCGTGGCCATGCGCTGGCCTTCGTCGTAGATGGTGCGCGCGAGCTCGCGCCGCGCCTCCGGGCTGAGCCGCTCGGGCTCCTCTGCGAGGCTGCTCGCCGCGCCTACGATCGCCGCGAGCGGCGTGCGCAGGTCGTGCGAGATCCCGGCAAGGAGCGAATTGCGCAGGCTCTCCGTCTCGACCTTGATCTGGGCGTTCTGCGCGGCTTGCGCGAGCCGCACGCGCTCGATCGCGAGCGCCGTCTGGTTGAGGAAGGTCTCGAGCAGCCGCTGCTGCTCGGGCAGGAACACGCGGCGCAGGCTGGAAGGCAGCAGGGCGAGGACGCCGATCGGACCGGAAGCGCCCTGAAGCGGAAAATAGACGGCGTCCGCCCCAGGCAAGGTGTCGGTGCCGCGGCCCGCGATGCGCCCGTGATCGAATACCCACTGCGCGACGCCGAGATCGGCGCCGTGCAGCGAATGCGGCTGGCTCTCGCCCTTGGGATAGACGATGCGGCGGGACTCGTCCGGGAAGAGGATTACGCACTGCGCGCCGAACTCGGCGCCGAGCTGGCCCGTGGCGGCGCGCACGATCTCGTCCTCTCGGTGCGCGGCGGCGAGCTCGCGGCTGATGGCGTAGAGACTCGCGGCGCGCTTCTCGCGGTAGCCGGCCACCCTCGCCTGCGTGCGCAGGTTCGCGGCGAGATTGCTGATGACGATGCCGACGAGGAACATTACCGCGAAGGTGACGACGTAGCGGATATCGGACACGGCGAAGGTGAATTCGGGAGGCACGAAGAAGAAATCGAACGCACCGACGGAGAGCGCCGAGGCGAGGACCGACGGACCGCGGCCGGAACGGGTCGCGACCAGCATCACGCCGAGCAGGTACACCATCACCAGGTTGATGAGCTCGTTGGGGCCCGAGACGACGAAGCCGATGCCCGTGCACAAGGCCGGGACCGCGACTGCGACGGCGTATCCGGGCCAGCGGGATTTCGCGCTCGCGCGCTCCGCCTCCGGCAGGCCGAGGTAGGCGCGGCTGCGCTCGAGATAAGGCGCGGGCGCGCGCGCCTCGGGACCCTCGGCACCCATGAGGTAGATGTCGATGTTTCCGGCTTCGCGCACCACCGTGTCCACCACCGAGCCGAACAGCCAGCGCCGCCAGCCGCTGCGCGTGGGTTTGCCGAGCACGATCTTGGTGACATTCTTGTCGCGGGCGTATTCTAGGATCGCGCCCGACATCTGCTGTGCGTTGAGCGTCACCGTCGTCGCCCCCAGGGATTCGGCGAGGCGCAGATTCTCCATGACGGCGTCGCGCTCGGAGGCCGGGAGGCGCTGCAGCGGCGGGGTCTCGATGTAGGCGACGATCCAGTCGGCATGAAGCGCGGCGGCGAAGCGGCGTCCGGCGCGCACCAGGCGTTCGGCGAGCTCGCCCGGGCCGATGCACACGAGAATCAGTTCGCCCGCCTGCCACACCTCGCTGATGCCCTGGTCCTCGCGGTAGACGCGCATCTGCTCGTCCACGCGCTCCGCGGTGCGGCGCAGGGCCAGCTCGCGCAGCGCGATCAAGTTGCCCTTGCGGAAGAAATTCTCGACCGCTGCTTTCGCCTGCGCCGGAAGGTAGACCTTGCCTTCCTTCAGGCGCTCGAGCAGCTCATCGGGCGGGAGGTCCACCAGCTCGACCTCGTCGGCGCGGTCGAACACGGTATCGGGCACGGTCTCCTGCACGCGCACGCTGGTGATGCCGCCGACGACGTCGTTCAGGCTCTCCAGGTGCTGGACGTTGAGGGCCGTATACACGTCGATCCCCGCATCGAGCAGCTCCTCGACGTCGTTCCAGCGCTTGGGGTGGCGCGAGCCGGGGGCGTTGGTGTGGGCGAACTCGTCGACGATGATGAGACTCGGGCGGCGCTTGAGCGCGGCGTCGAGGTCGAACTCGCGCAGCTGCGCGCCGCGGTACTCGACCGTGCGTGCGGGGAGGATCTCGAGGCCTTCGAGAAGCGCAGCGGTATCGGCGCGCTCGTGCGTCTCGACGATGCCGATGACGACGTCCAGCCCGTCGGCGCGCTTCTCGCGCGCGGCGAGCAGCATGCCGTAGGTCTTGCCGACGCCGGCCGCCGCACCGAAGAAGATCTTCAGCCGGCCGCGTCTGCGCTTCGCTTCGTCGCGCTGGACCCTCGCGAGCAGGGTGTCCGGATCGGGGCGTTGTTCGGCCATTATGGCCGCAAGTATAGGATGCCCGTCGCGCTACCGGAGCGCGTCCAGCGCGAGGTTGAGCTTGAGAACGTTGACACGCGGCTCGCCGAGGAATCCGAGCTGCCGGCCTTCGGTCGAGCCGGCGACGAGCGCCCTCACCCTGTCCGGCGTATTACCCCGCGCCCTGGCGACGCGCACGACCTGATACTCCGCCGCCGCCGCGCTGATATGGGGATCCAGGCCGCTTCCCGAAGCGGTGACGAGATCCGCCGGGACGGGAGCCGTGTTTCCCGGATCGGCCTCGCGCAGCGCCTTGACGCGCGCGGCGACTGCATCCGCGAGGGCCGGATTGAGCGGCCCCTGGTTCGAGCCGCTCGAGGAGGCGGCGTTGTACGGATACGGCGAAGTCGCCGAAGGCCGGCTCCAGAAATATTTCGGCGCGCCGAACGGCTGGCCGATCAGCTCCGAGCCCGCGGCCTTTCCCTCGCGCTCGATCAGGCTCCCGTTCGCCTGCCGCGGGAACACAGCTTGCGCAATCCCGGTGACGATCAGCGGATACGCCGCGCCGGTCAGCACCGTCATCACGAGGAGCAGCAACACGGCAGGTTTCAGATCTTTCAGCATGACCGTTCCTTTCAGGCGAGCCCGGTTGCGGCGAGAAGCATGTCAATCAGCTTGATCCCGATGAAAGGCAGGATGACGCCCCCGATGCCGTAGATCAGGGTGTTGTCGCGCAACACCGCGGCCGCCCCGATCGGCCGGTTGCCCACCCCTTTCATGGCGAGCGGGGATCCGCCCATG
>CAYQVE010000134.1:0-8605 GCA_964420785.1 uncultured Enterobacteriaceae bacterium
CCGAAGCTTTACCTCTACTACGCAGTGTACGAACCGGGAGCCGAGAACGGCGCCAGCTCCCAACAAAGCGGTTTCCCAGGCGCCCGAGCCGCCCAGCGCGCTGGTTCCCTGGCCCCAGTCCTGCAGCATCGTTCCGCCGACGCTCTCGAACGGCCGGTCCCAGAACGGACTTCCCAGGTACGGAAGATTGTAGTCGTCCTCCATGTCGCCGAAGCGCACCAGGCCGTCGCGGTCGTGCATGTCGAGCATCAGCGGCTTCTCGAGCATCTGATAAAGATCGACGGGCGAGTAGACCATCTGCCCCGGGTCGCGCGTCCAGGGCGAGAGCGAGAAACCCGTTACGAGCCTCGTATCGTTGGGGAGCAAGCCTTCGAACGGAATCGAGACGAACACGCCCTTGTCGTGGTAGTTCGCATCCCCTCCGACTCCCTTGTCCACTACGTCGGTGACCGTATACCACGCGCCCAGTTCCATTCCGATGCGGAAGCGCCGCTTGATCTCGAACCGCGCCCCGAAATCCCGGGCGAGGAAGCGACCCGTCCGTACCGTAAACGTCGACTGATAAGGCAGCCTGTAATGCACCGCCGCGAGCGCGGTGACGGTCTGGTAGTCCCTGAAGCCGAAGCGGCCGTCGAAGTCGCGTTGCTTGACCGCCTCGACGCTCAAGTCGAACGCCCAGGGCTCGCCGCGCTCGACGTACAGCCACTGCCCGCCCACGCCGCCGTACATCTGCTCGAGCCAGCCCCCGGAGAGCCTTGCGTAGGTGCGCTCTGAGGGCTGATAGACGCGGTTGAGGAGCACGTGATCGACTCTCACGCGCGGGCCTTTCGCGTACTCGCCGAAATCGGAACGCACGTGCGGAAGGGTGCTGTTGTTCACCCCGAGCGCCTGGCTGATGTTCTCGTACACGATGGTATTCACGCCGGTACTGAGAAAGAGGCGCTCGGCCAGCTCGCGGTCGTAGGTGGTGAGCACGCCGAGGCTGTACTGGAACACGTTCGGCCCGTTCAGATAAGTGGTCAGCGTGGGCCTGACTTGAAACACATCGAAGCCGGCATCCTGGCTCCTGAAGCCGATGAAATTGCCCTCGCTGCCGTAGAGGACTCTGGCTTGGGTGGGTTCCTCGAGCGCGGCCATCAGGTCGGCCTTGTCCTTTTCGGAATAAGAAGACGGGTCCGCGTAGCGGATGGAAACGGATTCGGCGAGCTCGCTTCGCTTCAGCAGGCCGTTGAAGTAGCGATTGAGCTTGCGCAGATCGGTGAGCTCATAGGTCGCCACGGGCAAGCCGTTGGTCGTGTAGGTGACGCGGATTTCCGTGGTTTCGAGGGGGGCGAGCAGCAGCGCAGTCCTCGCCGCCCTGCCGACCGCGCGGCTCATCTGGGAGATGCGGCTGTTGGTGAGCGCCAGCGAAAGGCGCGCGTTCGGCTCCATGCGGAGGCGCACGTCCTTGAAGTCCTGCCGGAAGAGCGCCTCGTACATGCGCTTCCTGTAACTTGCGTCGCGCTCCCACTGCGCAAGCGTCGGCCGCGGAATCACCTTGGCGTAGGGCTCGGGTTCCGCGGCTTTGGGTACCCATTCCTTCTGCTCGAGCGGTATGGAAATGTAGGCGGCGGCTCCGGTTACGCCGCGCTGGCTCGAAACCGCGGCGGTCGTCCATCCGAGACGATACTCGATCGCGTTGGAAATCCCGTGCCGGCGCCCGGCCAAGTGTGTCTGCTCGGCGAACGGAAAGTTCTTGTAGTCGCTCGCGTCGTACTCCGAAACGAGCGACCAGTTCCCCGCCCAGGACGGCGAATAGCGGAGGCCTCCGAAGGCTCCATCGATCTGCTGGCGACCGTAGCCGAGCGTGATCTGCGCGTCGCCGACGGTCTTGGTCGCGGCCGCGAACTGCCGAGGGAAGAGGCTCGTGCCGAAGGGGTCCTGCGCGCCGACCGCGACCGAGGGCCACCAGCCCTCTTCGCTGATGAGGCGGATCTTGATGCCCGCGTTTCTGTCCTTGTAGGCTCCGTAGCTGGGTCCGAAACCGGTGCTCGTTTGATTAGCGAATCCGGCAACGCCGTTGATCCGCGTGATTGCGAGGTTGGTCTCGAGCCAGGGAAGCAGCGTCGCATTCGCCGAAAGATCGAAATACGGCGGCGCGTAGGCCATGCCGAAGCGCAGAGTTCCGTCGGGATTGAAACGGGCGTCGGGCATGTTGATGAGCCCGGTCGGACCCGCCGCCGCAGAGGAGGACAGGCTCCACGCGATCACGCCCATCCAACACGCTAGAAAACGGCGCATAGCCCCTTGCCGGATGGAACGGTTCCATCTCCGAAACGCGGCGAACGGAACGTTGTGCCCGCGCCGCCGCGACGACTTCGCGGTGCCGCGACTCTACCAAGAAAACAAAACCCTGCCAGGATTTCCCTGGCAGGGTTTCGCAAGTACCGGTCTGAAAACCGCTTAGTGGGTGGCGGCGCTGGTGCTCGAACCCATCGCGGCAACTCCGACTACCACCGCCACACCCGTGGCTACCGTGCCGACCGTGGCACCCATCGCGCTCGACGCACCTGCCGCGCCGGCGCCGGAGGATGCTCCGCCAGCCTGCGCCATCGCGTTGCCAGCGAGCATCGCAAAGAAAATCACCGCTACCAGCTTTGTCATGAGTCCCCCTAAAGAAGCCACGGACGCGAATTCAATTTTGCCAGCACATTAGCACACACACTCAAGTCCTCGCAATACCAGCCCAATCCCATAGCCCCTCGCCAGATGGAGCGGTTCCGTCTCCGAAGCGCAGCGAGCGCGGGACCGGGTGCCCGCGCTCGCCGCGACTTCGCGTCGCAGCAACTCTACCAAAAAACAAAACCCTGCCAGGATTCTCCTGGCAGGGTTTTGTGAATACTGAGTTCGGAAACCGCTTAGTGGCTGGTGCTGTTATTCGCAGACGCCGCGGCAACTCCCGCGACCGCCGCCGCAACCGTGGCTACGGTACCTGCTGTAGCACCCGCCGCGCTGCTAGCCGCACCGCCTCCGGCGCCCGAGGATGCACCACCCGCTTGTGCCATCGCGTTACCCGCGAGCATTGCAAAGAAAATCGCCGCAACCAGCTTTTTCATGAACTCTCCCCCTATAGGAACCAAAAGAAAGGTAGATCGGATGGTGCCCGCACATTAGCACATCCCGTCAAGCCCTTGCAACACTAGCCCGACCCAGCGTCCCTTCGAGTAAACACCGCGAGCCTTTCGCTATTCCGCGGCCTTGGCGTGCGGGCGGGCTCAAGCACACCGGGACCGCGAGTGAAGCGCGAATCATGAACGTTTTACGTTACATTTTAATGACTTGCAAGGCAGCCACTCCCTTTCATGCTCCACGGGGAATCGCCAAAATTGCCGCCGGAAACAAGTGCGTTAGGACGCGTCCTTCGGGAATCCGGGGTTGAGTATCATGAGCCCTTATACCCTCCCGCGCTGCCGCAAGCGCAAGCTTACAAGGTGATTACTCCGAACCTCGGCAAGAAAACGCACGCCCCGATGGCCGTGGTTCTGTTCGTCGCGGCAGTGGCTGCTGCGCATTTCCTCCACGGCCGCGTGTACTACCCTCACGTGGTGGTGGAAAGTCAGCAAGACGTCAGGCTCGAGTTCCTGCAGCCGGGTCTGCGCAGGAATGAAGCTTGCGAGTCGGCTGTCGCTACGATCGCCGAGGCTATCCGAGCCAGCTGTCCCGCCTGTCGCGTGGCGATGCGGCAATGCGCCGGCAAGCTCGAACCCGCATACGAGAAGCTGCTCTCCGAAGATCCCATTGAAATGCCGAGTTCCCGCTTGCCTCACGGAGTCGTGACGTATGTATCGGACAACAAGGCGCTCGCCCTTGCGGCCTGCCGGGAAACGGAGCGGTTGACGGGCGCAAACGGCGCAGCTCCGGCCGTCTGCTATCCGCCCGACACCAGGCGTCCATTCCAAGCGAAGCCGCAGCGTTTCGAATCCGGGCAAGTCCTCGCCGGGCTCATGATCCTGTTGCTGGCCGGCTTGACTTCCGTTTTCGTCGGCCATCTGATCGTGCGTTACGAGGCCTTTCACGCAAATTGGAGCTACGACCCCGTCAATACAGGTCCGCAGAAATTTCATTCGGCGCCCACCCCTCGCATCGGCGGCCTGGGGGTGATGGCCGGCCTTTTCGTATCGGGAGCGGTCCTGCTTGCGGTCGCGCAGGGCGCATCGAGCGAGCAATTCGGCTACCTGCTGCTCGCGGGCCTGCCCGCGTTCCTGGGAGGAATCACCGAGGACGTCACCAAGAACGTAGGCGTCCTGACCCGGCTCCTGCTCACCATGCTCGCCGCGGCATTCGGCGTGTGGCTGCTGGGGGCGGTCATCCCGCGGCTCGACGTTCCCGGTTTCGATACGCTGCTCAAGTGGGCGCCGTTTGCGATTGCATTCACGATGTTCGCGGTCGGCGGCGTCGCCAACTCGATCAACATCATCGACGGGTACAACGGCCTGGCGGCCGGTCACGCGGTCATCGTGCTCGCCGCCATGGCCTGGGTTTCGGCTCTGGTAGGAGACGACTTCGTCTTCAGCTCCGCGCTTGCGATGATCGGCGCCTTGCTCGGATTTCTCGCCTGGAACTACCCGAAGGGAAAAATCTTCCTGGGAGACGGCGGCGCCTACCTGCTGGGCTTCTGGCTGGCGGAGATCTCGGTGCTCCTCGTGGCGCGACACCCGGAAGTCTCGCCGTGGTTCCCGATGCTGCTGCTCGTCTACCCGATATTCGAGACGCTCTTTTCCATGTATCGAAGGAAAGTAATACAAGGCCAATCGCCCGGGCAGCCGGACCGCATGCACCTGCACCAGGTGATCTACATGCGGCTGACGCGAGCCCAAACAGGCACCTCCGACCCAACGTCGCTGACCCGACTGAACAGCAGGGTCGCGCCTTTCGGCTGGCTGATGACCTTGTGTTGTGCCGCGCCCGCTTTATTGTTCTGGGGAGAGACGCGGTGGCTCGTCGCGGCGTCAATTCTTTTTTGCATCGCGTACGTCACGGCTTATCTCTGGCTGTTTTTTTCGAGCCGCAGCAAGGTTTGACGCAACAAGATCCAAGGCGATCAAGCCCGCGACCCGGCTTGATTCCACTCTCCGACTGTTTCTTCAAGCACCTTCAACATCTCCAAAGCAAGACGCTCACGATCGAATTTTCTCTCGACAAATCTTCTGCCCGCGGCGCCCATGTCCTGGCAAAGAGCGGGGCCATCCATGAACTTCAGTATTGCTTCTGCGAGGGCATGCGAATTTTCGGGAGGGATGGCAATTCCGGCCCCTGCCTCTTTTAGCAGGTCCTGGCTCTCGCCGCGGACGCCGAGGATGATTGGTCGGCCCGTACCCATCGCCTCGAATATCTTCGAAGGAATTACGTGGTGAAAGAGCGGCGCGTCCTTGAGGAGTACGAGAGCCACGTCGCACAGCCGCCAATATTGCTTTACCTCTGCCTTGTCCACCGGACCGACGAATAGGACGTGATCGAGGCCACGCCGTTTAGCCTCTTGCTCGAGTCTTGCACGCTCGGCGCCGGTTCCGACCACGACGAAGGCTAGATCCCCGCGATCCCGTAAACGTTCAGCGGCCGATAGGAGGACATCCAGTCCGTGTGCCATGCCGATCGTGCCGACGTATGCGGCGACGAACTTCCCCTCCAGCCCGAGACGCCGGGCCAGCTCCACCGGCTTTGGGCCGGGCACAAATGCCTCTAGATCGACTCCGTTTCGAATCACCGCAATTTTCCCCTGTGGAATTCCGTTGGCGACGAGAATTCGTTTGTAGGCATTGGTTACGCTTACGATCTTTGCTGCCCGATGATAGAGCCAGTATTCGAGCCGTCTCAGCATGCTATGCAAGGGCCCTTCGCTCATCGCACCCACTGCCACGATCGAATCGGGCCACAGATCACGGAGCTCGAAGACGAATGGCCGGCGCCTTATCCAGGCGAGAATGCAACCACCGAGCGCCGTGAAAATCTGGGGCGAAGTCGCCACGATCACGTCGGGAGTGGGCAGGAATAATCCCCCGACGACTCCAGTCACCCCAAAGCTGAAATAGTCCAGGGACCGTCTGAGGAAACCCTCATTGGCCGTCACGTAAGTCCAGACGCGCACAACGCGGACTCCATCCATCACCTCCCGTTGCCAGAGTTTGTTCCGGTACCCCGGAAAAACTCTTCCGGCCGGGAAGTTCGGAACGTTGGTAAGCGCGGTCACCCGATGTCCTGCCGCAACCCAATTCCGCGCGTGCTCGTGAGTCCTGGTGGCCGGAGCGTTGGTCTCAGGCGGAAAGTTGTCGGTTAGGAAGAGGATGTCCAATGAACCGCTATCTTTCTTCGAAGATCTCGACCACTGCGGCGATGGGTAGCTGCCCCTCGATTCGCCAGACCAGAACCGGCCGTGCAATCGACTTCCCGAACTCCGGAGCGTACTCCCCTTCTTCCCTTATCAATTGCAGCCCGTTTCTACCGACCATGCGCCACTGGGCGCCCTGCGGAAGAAGGATCATCCAGTCGCCGTTCGTCGTTTCCTCGACCCTGATGCCGGGATGAAAGTGGAAATGGCCGGCTGCCCGATGATTACCCGCTCCTGAAATCGAATCGCTCACCCTCAGGAGACGTTCCTTCAGCACGATTGTCCGTCGGTGCACCGGCTCGCCTTCCAGCCGTCGATAACCATCATGGGAACATGCCACGTGAAGCGCACCCTCCGAGCGTTCAACCGTTAGATCGAAGGGACGGGCCCTGCGCGCAACGCGAAATCCGCTCCACACTTCAGTCGAGTCCTCACCGTCGATCTCGACGGTATTGTGTGCCGCCGTTGAACGTTGCCAGGTCCGCCGCGGCCCGAAGTTGTATGTCGAGATGCCGGAGTTGGTGAGAACGCGCACGGTGCCCAGTGAAAGCTCGAACGAGAGCGTGTCGGCGTGCGCGTGACCCGGAATGTAGTCCGGACCGACGGGTGCTGCATCGAATATGATCTGCAGCCGGTCGTGCCGGATCCGGACATAGCCGCTCGGCTCCAATCGGAGAATTTCCTCATCGGGCGGCGCGCTAATCCGGAGGCCCAACGTGCGCGCACAGGCGCCGAGCTGCGATAGCGTCAAAGCGATTCCGAAAGCCGAGTCGTTGAAAAACGCAATGTGCCCGTCCGGATGGCACATCGCTGCGAGCCACGTGAACATGCGGCCGGCGACATCGGTCCAGCGCTCGAACATTTGGGACGGCACAACCGAGGGGAATACCCGGCCCATCGCGAGAAGATCGAGAACGTCCTCGAGGACGATCGAGTGATACATCGGGCTGCGTTCGAAATGTCCGCCATCGGCGAGAACCTGTTCGGTGAGCTCTCTTTCGAGGATTCCAAGACCCGCGGTTAGCCATTCCTTGGATTCGTCACCGTCGAAAAACAATCCGGTGAACACCAGCGCCTTGGCGTTGGCGAGGAGATGATTCCCGAGGAGGTGGTATTCGAGCCGTCCGCGTAAGTAGCGCGCCTGGACCGCGAGGCTGTGCACGGCCGCATCGGACAGAGAAAACCCCGAGCACGCCCATTTGATCCAGTTGACGATCCGCAGCGAGAGCGGGTAGGGCTCCCAGCCGGCGCCGAAGCCCGGCGAATTCTCGGTGATCCAACGGGCAATAAGCTTCTCGTGCCACGCTCTGCGACGTCCCCGCCCCGCCGCATTGAGGTCGTCGAAGTAATGCAGGTTGTAGAGCCAGAGCCTGCCCGCGCCGGGATCGTTCCAGTCCGCGGCGACGGA
The DNA here is from genome assembly GCA_964420785.1 of uncultured Enterobacteriaceae bacterium. Taxonomy (GTDB): domain Bacteria; phylum Pseudomonadota; class Gammaproteobacteria; order Burkholderiales; family SG8-39; genus VBDM01. The sequence continues at coordinate 7,773 of CAYQVE010000134.1, forward strand.
CAGCGGCCGCGCGATATTTAGAAACCGAAAAACGTTTTCTTCAACGAGGCTCCCTTCACGCAGAGGTGGCAGCGGAAAGACCGCTGCCTTTATGTGTCTCCGGCGCGGTGCGGGTGAGGTGTCAGGCCGTGGCCGGTGAAGGGCAAACCAGGCTCGCCCGACAACCTGGCTGGGTCTGAGATGGCGAAGCGTGTGGTAGTAGAGCGTCAGGCTCAAGCTTTGGCCGCCGTCGAGGCCGCCAGCGTCACCCGCGCGACCTCGATCAGCTCCGACAACGGAATCGGAGAAGCCTTGCCCTCCCGTACGGCGGTCACGAATGCTTCAACGCAGGCGCTATGCCCCTTGTCCTGCTTCCACAACCTCATGGCTTTGAAACCCGGCCAGCCGAAACCGCGCAGCGTACGGAAATTGTCCAGTTGCAGCACGCGACCACCGCAAAAGACGTCCAGGCGCTCCTTGGGGAACGATCGATGGCCGTTCGAGAGGTAATGCACGGTCCCCGTCGAACCGTCGGAAAACCGCAGCGACATGGTCACGCAAGCGTCCGCCGTCCTCGCTGCGGCGACCTGGTGTTCCACGATCGGGCTTGCGGCGAGGAAGCGGAGCAGATCAATGAAATGGCAGGCTTCGCCGATGATGCGCCCGCCGCCGGAATCGGGGTCGCGCGTCCAATGTTCCGGCGGCACGGCACCGGCGTTGACGGTCATGACGAAGGACTTCGATTCGCGCATGGTTTCGAGCAGTTGTTTCGTCCTGACGACGTGCGGGGCAAAGCGGCGGTTGAAGCCAACCATGAAAATAGGCGCAATCCGGCCGCGACGGCCGGCGGACCC
>CAYQVE010000135.1:0-8546 GCA_964420785.1 uncultured Enterobacteriaceae bacterium
AGCATCCTCACGACCCACGGCAAGGTCACGGTCTCGAATATCTTCTGATCTGAGATTTCCTTGTTCCTCCCCATGTGCCCGCCCTGCGGGTTGATCCAGGCTTCCTTGGGAGAGCCTGAGCGCATCAGCAGGAAGACGTCTTCGATCGGCACTTGCGTATCGCGCATGCCGTTGATGAGGAGCATGGGCGCGGAGGGTTTGTCGAGCCAGCCGGCGTCTTTCAGGGACATTTTCGGGCCGTAGGCGAGGAATTCGTCCAGGGTCTTCGCGCCGTAGATGGCGGCGCGCGCTTCGAACAGCTCGAAGAGGTATTCGCGGGTGCCGATGGCTTTTTTCTGCCATTCGGGCTGGAAGTATTCGTGCACCGGCCCGCCCTGCACGACCGCGCCGCGGATGCGCTCGCGCTCGAGGTAGGCGAGGCGCGCGGCCCAGTGCCCGCCCCAGGAGCCGCCGTAGACGACGACGCGCCTGGGGTCGATGTCGTTGCGCGTGGCGATGTAGTCGAGCACGCGCGTGAATTCGCGCTCGGCTCCCGGCACGACCTGGCGGATGGTCGATTGACCGGTGCCCGGCATGTCGAAGGCGAGGTAGGCGACGCCGTGGTCGAGGTAGGCGTCGTTCCTGAACGCGGCGTTTTCCTTGCGGCCGTCGAGGCCCCCGATGGTGATCACGAGCGGGGCGGGGCGCACGTTGATGGGCAGGCGCAGGTAGCCGACGATCTCCTTGCCTTCGAAGGGAATGCGCACGCTCTCGATCGGCGGGTACGGGATCTTCGCGTAGGCGGCGAAGGCTTCGAGCGCCTTTGCGTACGCCATGACCTTGCCGGGGGAGTTCTCCAGCGGAAAGCGCGCGAAGAGGTAGTACTCGAAGGCGTATTTGTAGTGCTTCGACGCCTCGGCGGGATTGGACTCGGCTTTCCGCGCTTGCGCCGTATGGCGGTCGCCGATCGCGCTAAAGGCCGCGGCCCATTCGTCGCGGTCGAGGCTCTTTAGCGCGCCGAGGGCTTCGCGCACCTCGGCGGGCTCGAGCTGGGACACCGGATAGACATGGCGGTCGGCGCGCTCCTGCACCTCGGCCTTGAGCTCCGCGAGCGTCCGCGGCGCGGCGATCTGGGCGAGAGCGGAGGCGGGGAGCGCGAGCAGCAGGGCGAGCGCAAGCGGTTCGCGAAACGTGAGGCGGTTCATGACTTTTTCCCTATCGGCTCGCGGAGAATCATAAGCCAAAGGGAGGGGCGGCGCCCTGCGAGTATACTCACCGGTCCATGCATTCCGAGCCGAAATCCCTTTCCCGCACCGGCGGGATTCCCGAGGGGAGCCGCAGGGGACCCGAGCCCGAGCGCGGCGACACGGAAACGCCGGAAAGCCCGCCTTTTCTCTCGCGACGGTTCGTCATCGGCTCGCTCGTCGCGTTCGGCATCCTCGTCGCGAACGCCTTCGTGACGTATCGAACGATCGCCAATCTGATCGAGGCCTCGCGGATCGCCCAAAACACGCTGAAGGTCGTCGAAGCCCTCAAGGACGTCCAGGGTGACGCGGCCGATTCGCAGATCGAGCTGCGCGGCTACATCATCAGCGGCGAGCGGGATCGTCTCGAACGTGCTCGTGCGTTTCTGGAGCGCGCCGCGAAGCCCGTCGAAACGCTGCGGGCATTGTCGGGAGCGATTCCGGATCAGACGCAACAGATCGAGTTGCTCGGCGCGCAGATCGGCGAGGAGATCGCACGGTTCGACACCCTGATCGAAATCCACCGCCGGAACGGCGTCGCAGCGACCATCCGAAACATCCGCGCGACGGCGGGCCCGGCGACGATTCACCGCATCCTGCTCCTCACGGCCGAGCTTCTGGGCGCGGCGGATGCACGGCTCGCGCGCCGCACCGAGCAATCCAGGCGCAGCTCGGATCTCAGCGTCATCAACGCCGCGGTCGCAACGCTGTTCAACCTCGGCCTGCTCGGCCTTCTGATCCTGCTCGCGCGGCGGGAAATCAAGGAGAGGCGGCAGGCGGAAGAGGTGGTCAGGTTCGCGGCGACGCACGACCCTCTGACGGGCCTGCCCAACCGGCTGCTGCTCGCCGAACGGGCCAATCGCGCCCTCACCTCGGCGAAGAGCGAGGGACGCGGCGTCGGGCTGCTGTTCATCGATCTCGACCGCTTCAAGAACATCAACGACGCCCTGGGCCACGAGGCGGGCGACCGGCTCCTGCAGAACGTGGCGGGCAGGGTGGCGCGTTGCGTGCGCAGGTCGGACACGATCGCCCGCCAGGGCGGCGACGAATTCGTGGTCCTGATCGAGGCGTTCCAGGGCCGGGGCGACCTCGCCCAGGTGGCGGAAAAGATCCTCGTCGAGGTGGCGAGGCCGATGACGGTGTACGGCAAGGAATTCCAGATCACGGCGAGCATCGGCATCAGCGTCTCTCCGGTCGATGGCGAGGATCTGCGGGCCCTGCTGAAGAACGCGGATATCGCGATGTACCGCGCGAAGCAGCAGGGCCAGAACACCGCCCAATACTACGCGAGCGGGATGAACCCCGGCTCCGTCGAGCGGCTCGAGCTCGAAGCCGCGCTGCGCCACGCGCTGGAACGCAACGAGCTGAGCCTGCATTACCAGCCCAAGGTCGAAGCGCAGTCCGGGCGCGTGACGGGAATCGAGTGTCTGTTGCGCTGGCAGCACCCGACCGCCGGCCTCGTCCTGCCCGATCAGCTCGTCCCGCTCGCGGAGGAGACCGGCTTGATCGTCCCGATCGGACAATGGGCGCTCCGCGCCGCCTGCCTGCAGGCACAAAAGTGGACGGCGCAGGGGTTGCCGATGTTCCGGATGGCGGTGAACCTGTCGGCGCGGCAATTCATGAGCGCCACCCTGCTCGAGGACGTCGCGGGCACGATCAGGGAAACGGGGATGGATCCGCGCTGGATCGAGTTCGAGGTGACCGAGAGCGTGATGCTGCCGGATCCGCAGCAGGCGGTGAAGCTGCTGCGCAATCTCAAGACGATGGGCGTGCGGCTCACGATCGACGACTTCGGAACCGGCTACTCCTCGCTCGCCTACCTGAAACGCCTGCCGATCGACTGCGTGAAGATCGACGCGTCGTTCATCCGGGGCATTCCCGTGGATGCGAGCGACGTCGCGATCACCGAGACGATCCTCGCCATGGCGGCCAGCCTTGGGCTCAAAGTCGTCGCCGAGGGCGTCGAGACACAGGACCAGGTGCGATTCCTCGAGCGCAGAGGCTGCGACGAAATGCAGGGCTACTACTTCAGCAAGCCGCTGCCGGCGGAAGAACTGACGGCCTACCTGGAGGAGCACGCAGCGGCGCTCGAGGAGACCCGGCGGCGCGAAGCCTCGGGTCGGCTCAGGATCGTCTCGGGCGGGGACAGGCGGGTCCCCAAATGAATCGACGATATATCGCGGTGTCTTCCACGCGAAGGCCGATCACCGCTCAGGGCGCGGCGCGCGTCCACACGCGGCGCTCGCGCGAGGCGAGCAGAGGCACCGCCTCGGCGAGGTATTTCTTGAAGTGCGCGGTCTGCTGGTGCGCCTCGAACGCCTTCTCGTCCACATATACCTCGTAGAGCATCACCCGCGTACGCTCCTTCGGGTCCACCAGCACGTCGAACTGGCGGCAGCCGGGCTCCTTGCGCGATTGGGCCGCGTTCTCGAGCGCTCTTGCCATGAAGCTCTCGACGTTCTCGGGCTTGATGCGAAGCTCGACCGACAGGACGAACATATTCCCCCTTTTCGACGGGCGCTTCGACCGCCGGGCTCATCTTGCGGCAATCATAAGCCAAAGGGGTAACATTCCGTGATGGACCCCAAACCGAGGATCGGCTGCTCCCCGAACGGCCCCTACTATCTCCTGAACGACATGGAAGTGAGGCCCGTGCCGAACCTGCGGCGCGCGTCGGGCGAAGCCTGCGCCAACGTGCGCGCAGTCGCCCTGTGCCGCCGCGGCGGCTCGAAGGAAAAACCCTTCTGCGACGGGACCCACCGGGGACTCGGGTTCAAGGACGCCAAGACCGCCGACCCTGCAAAGGACAAGCGCCAGGCCTACCAAGGCAGGCGCATCACGATCCTCGACAACCGCTCGATCTGCGCGCACGCGGGGTTCTGCACCGACGAGCTGAAGTCGGTGTTCCGCATGCACGACGAGCCGTGGATCGCGCCGGACGGCGCCGCGGTGGAGGAGATCGTCGCGACGATCAGGAAGTGCCCGTCCGGGGCGCTCAACTACGCGATCGACGGCGTCGACGCCGAACCGCCCGAGCGAGCGCCGATGGTCACCGTGACCGACAACGGGCCTTACGCTATCACGGGCGGCGTCGAGCTCATGGGCGTGAAGTTCGGGCAGGGCGCCTCGACCGAGCACTACACGCTTTGCCGCTGCGGCGCGTCGAAGAACAAACCCTTCTGCGACGGCTCGCACTGGGACGTGGAATTCCGCGACCCGGCCTGAGCCTTCCACATACTGCTGGCGCTCCCTCCGGCGCGAGGACTCTAGGTGAAGGAGATGAAAAATGACGCCGTTTTACATTCTCAATCTGCAGTCGACGTTCTCCCTCGTCGCATTCGCCCTGATCGCCCGGTGGTACGTCGCCCCGCGCCTTTCAAAAACGTCGCTCCAGGACTACCTGCTGCCGCTCGCCTGGGTGCACGTGTTCCGATACGCACCTCTCACCCTGCTCGTGCCCGGACAGGTGTCGCCTAATCTTCCCGCGGCCGCGGCTGCCACCATCGCATACGGCGACCTGGCTTCCGCGATCGCAGCGCTCGTCGCGGCGATTTTTCTGCATCAAAAGTGGCGCGGCGCGCTCGCCGTCGCCTGGGTCTTCAATCTCATCGGCATCGCCGACCTCGTGGTAGCGACGGGCGCCGGGATCGGCGCCAAGATGTACGAGTTTCCCATGGGCTTCAACTGGTACATCTTGAATTTCTACGTGCCGGCGTTGATCGTTACCCACGCGATGATGGTCTACAGGCTTCTCAGGCCCGGAAAGCTAGCCCCTTCATAATGACGCACTACCTACTATCCCGGAGACTTGCATGGACAAGATCAAGCCACTCTTCACCGCAACGGCGACCGCCACCGGCGGGCGCAACGGCTACACCGAGTCGAGCGACGGCGTGGTGAAGGCCAATCTCTCGGTGCCGAAGGAGATGGGCGGCCCGGGCAAGCCCGGCACGGCGACGCCCGAGCACCTCTTCGCCGCCGGCTACGCGGCCTGCTTCGGCGGCGCGCTCGACTTCGTCGGCAAGAGGCAGAAGAAGGACGCCTCGAAAGCGCGGATCACCTGCGCGGTCTCGATCGGCCCGCGCGACGGCGGGGGCTTCGGCCTGGCGGTGAAGCTCAGCGTCCAGGACAGGAGCCTGCCGCAGGCCGAGCTCGCCGCGCTCGCGCGCGAGGCGCACGAGCAGATCTGCCCGTACTCGCACGCGACGCGCAACAACGTCCCGGTCGAGTTCGAGGTCTCCGGGGCCTAGCTCGCTCGCGCAGCTTCCTCGACGTCAGACATGGGCGCCGGCCGCATCCTCACCACGCACGTCGGCAGCCTGCCGCGGCCCAAGGACCTGCTCGACCTGATGAAGGCGAAGCTCTCGGGCGCCGCCTACGACAAGTCCGCGTACGACGCCCGCGTGAAGAGCGCGGTCGCCGAGTGCGTGAAGAAACAGGTCGAAACCGGCATCGACATCGTCAGCGACGGCGAGCAGTCCAAGCCCGGGTTTTTCAGCTACGTGCGCGAGCGGCTCGAAGGCTTCGAGGCGCGGCCGCACCAGACGAGACAGCTGTTCGCCGCCGAGGTCGCGGCCTTCCCCGAGTACTACAAGAAGTACTTCAGGGAAGCGATGATGGGCGGGGCGATCGCGCCTATCGTGCCCCTGGTCTGCACCGGGCCGGTCAAGTATTGCGGCGAGAGGGCGTTGGCGCGCGATATCGAGAATCTCAAGGCCGCCGCGAAGGGCGCAAGCGCCGGCGACGCTTTCGTTCCGGCGGTGGCGCCCAGCGGCGTGGGAACGAACGAGCATTACCGCACCGAGGAGGAATTCTTCCACGCGGTGGGCGCGGCGCTGCGCACCGAGTACAAGGCGGTCGTGGACGCAGGCCTGCTCCTGCAGGTGGACGACCCGTTTCTGTGCGACGTCTTCGGCGATTCCGCGCTCGGCGCATCGCGGCAGCGATCGCGCGCCGAAATGTACGTCGAGGCGGTCAACGAAGCCCTGCGCGGAATCCCGCCGGAGAAGGTGCGCTACCACACCTGCTACGGGATCAACGAGGGCCCGCGCATCCACGAGGCGGCGCTCGCGGACGTCGTCGGCTACATGCTCAAGGTGAACGCCGGCGCGTACAGCTTCGAGGCCGCCAACCCGCGCCACGAGCACGAATACCACCTGTGGGAATCGGTCAGGCTGCCCGAGGGCAAGGCGCTCATCCCGGGGGTGATCACCCACGCGAGCAACATCGTCGAGCACCCGGTCCTGATCGCCGAGCGCCTCGCGCGCTTCGCCAAGCTGGTCGGCAGGGAAAACGTCGTCGCCGGCGCCGACTGCGGGTTCTCCTCGCAGGCGACGTACAACACCGAGGTGCACCCGAGCGTGGTGTGGGCGAAGTTCGAGGCGCTGCGCGAGGGCGCACAGCTCGCGACGAAGCAGTTGTGGTCCTAGGCGCAGTTCGCCCAACGCGGTGGTGGAGCGGGCCGTTGCCGCAGGCGCAAGGATCACCATGCCTCTCGCCGACATGTTCTGGGGCGACCGGTATGCCCAGGTGGAAGATCCGTTCGGGCACCGCTGGTCCGTGACGGGGCGCACGCGCGATTTGAGCCCTGCGGAGATTCAAGAATCATAGAATCACAAGACCTGCAAAACTTTTGCCTGCGCCCTGTTCCCTATGTTACGGTTACGGGGACGATGAGCGGGAGCATTGCGGTGCTGAGAGAGATCCGCGGCGTATTGCAGGACGACCCCTCGAGCGAGCGGCGCTGGTTCCACGACGATTACTTCGACCTGTTCGTGCGCCAGACGGGCGAGGAACTGCTTGCGTTCGAGCTCTGCTACAGTATCCACTCCAACGAGCAGGCGCTGGTTTGGAGACGCACCCAGGGCTACTTCCACGACGGCGGGACATCCCCCTCCGGGGACTTCATCGGGGCGCGGCTTGCCCCCGGCGACCCGCTAGAAGCCGATCCGATCATCGCGCGCTTCGAGCTTGCCGCGCGCGAGCTGCCCGAGGCGCTGCACCTGGCGCTGAACGCGCGCCTGCGCGAGTACGCCCTGCAAAACGCCGACGGCACCGCGCGCCGCACGCACTTTCGCCGCGCCGACTGGCAGCGGACCGGCGGCGGACAGAAAGAAGATCGAGACCGGATTTCTTAGCCGGCACGAATCCGCAGCTTGTCCGTCCGATTACGACATAGGCGGAAATCACGTGCGAGCGATAGCGAAAATCTCAGCACCATTCATAGGCGTGAAGGTGGCCATCGATCCCTTCGTGGACATCATCGGCCGCCGCTTCAAGCAGCCGAAGGAGGGCCTGGGCTTCGACGGCAGCCCCGTCGCCCACATGTGGCGCACGCTGATCTATCCGGACAACCCGCTGTAGGGGGAGGCAATTCCATGATCCGCACCCTTTCCGCATTCCTTATCGCCGCCGTATCCGCCGCTTCCGTCGCGCAGGCCCCCGCCAACCCGCCGGTGAGGATCCGGGGCGCCGTGGAGAGAATCGACCGCACGAACCTGACGGTCAGGGCCAACGACGGCCACAGCTTGAACGTCAAGCTCGCGGACAATTTCGTGGTCATCGGCGTCTCGAAGGCGAGCCTCTCCGATGTCGCGAGCGGAAAATTCATCGGCACGACGACGCTCGGCGAGCGCGACGGCGCGCTGGTCGCGCTCGAGGTGCACATCTTCCCGGAGAGCATGCGCGGAGTCGGCGAAGGGCATGCCGACTGGGACTTGAAGCCCGGCAGCAAGATGACCAATGCCAACATCGCCGACGTCACCAACGCGGGCAAGGACCGCGTCCTCAAGGTGCAGTACAAGGGCGGCGAGAAGAAGGTGCTGGTTCCGGCAAGTGCGGTGATCGTGTCCTTCGCGCCCACCGATCGCGGCGAGCTCAAGCCCGGCGTCACGGTATTTGCAGTCTCGCAGCGCCAGCCCGACGGCACCCTTACCGCCGCGCGCGTCTACGTCGGCATGCACGGCCAGGTGCCGCCGATGTAGCGCGATCCGGCTGATCGCCGTGCCGATGTAAATTTCACGCCGGCATGACTGCCCGGGTATAGTTTCCGGGCATGGACGCGAACGCACTGGAGTCCGGGGACGAGAAAGAGCAGGTGCTGCGCGAGGACCGGCGCTTGCTCGGCCGCCTTCTCGGCGACGTGATCAGCGAGCAGGTCGGCCCCGAAACCCGCGAGCGCATCGAGACCATCCGCCAGACCGCGGTGCGTTTCAGGCGCAGCTTGTCCGATCCCGCGCTCGCCGGAGAAGCAAAGGCGGTGAAGGCGGAGCTGGAGTCCCAGCTCGCCGCGCCGACGATCGAAGAGACGCTGCACGTGGTGCG
>CAYQVE010000136.1:0-1725 GCA_964420785.1 uncultured Enterobacteriaceae bacterium
GCCAGCGCGCCGAGCAGGAAGCGCGTGAGGCAGCCGAGCGTGAGTGTCGGCGTCTCGCGCAGGAACGCCTCGACGGCCGCGCTCTACTCGTGAACTTCGTCGACAACTACGGCAAGGTCGAGGAAAACAAGGGGATAGCCGGGCAGATCACCGCGTTCCTCGGCAAGGCTCGCAAGGTGAAGCCATGTTCGCCAGAATGAAGGCCAACGGGCCGCGCTATTTGGGGGTCCGCGCCGCATACGAACCGGCTCTCGCAATATCCTTTTCCGCACGAGCGAGTCTTGCGGTGCGTAGAGAAATGTGGCTCCCCGACCAGGGCTCGAACCTGGGACCTGCGGATTAACAGTCCGTCGCTCTACCAACTGAGCTATCGGGGATTCGAGACTCCGACGAGCGTGTCGTTGGAGAAATTGGAAGGCGCGTATTCTAATTCCCTGCGGGGGGACTGGTCAACGCGACGAGTTGAAAGAAAAACCGCTCCGGCCGCTTTTCCAGGCTGCAGCCGGAACCAATGTCTCTTGGGCATAATGGGTCCGTGGACGTCGCCGCGAGCAAGGAAACGCACCGATGATCTCATCGTGTGAAAGAGCATGTCATTGCGTCGTGGCGGCCGTCGGACTGGCTTTGAGCCTGGGTTCTGCTTCTTCGCCCGCGCAGGATGCGGGAGTGTGGCCCGCCCGTACGATCCAAATCGTCGTTCCCTACACCCCAGGCACGGGCGCCGATATCCTCTCGCGAATTCTCGGCCCGAAACTCGCCGAGCGCTGGAAAATCGCTGTCGTCACCGACAACCGCGCGGGCGCCTCGGGCAGCATAGGAACCGACTTTGTCGCGAAATCCGCGCCCGACGGCTACACGCTGCTCTGTACCGCGACCTCTTTCGGCACCAATCCGGCGATCAATCAGAAGCTGCCCTTCGACCCGATAAAGAGCTTTGCGCCGATCATATTGCTCGCCACCAGCACGATGGCGGTGATCGTCACGCGACGATTGTCGGCCAAATCGATGCGCGAATTCCTCGAGCTTGCGCGCGGCCAGCCTGGCAAGCTCTACTACTCTTCTCCCGGAAACGGGGGTCCGCAGCATCTCGCCATGGAGTTGCTCAAGCTCGACGCACGCATCGACCTCGTGCACGTTCCGTACAGGGGATCGGGCGGCGCACTGGCCGACCTGGTGGGCGGGCACGTGCAAGCCATGATCGTGTCCTTGCAAACAGCGGCCCCGTACGTCCAGAGCGGGAAGCTGCGCATGCTGGCCGTGATGAGCGCTGAGCGCTCGCAGGCGTTTTCCGAAGTGCCCACGCTCAAAGAGCTGGGCCTCGCAGATCTCGAGGTAGAGACATGGTATGGCGTGTTTGCGCCCGCCGGGACGCCGCAGGCGGTCATCGCAAGGGTAAACGCGGAAATGAACGCGCTGCTCAAGCAGAGCGAGACCGGCGAGCTTCTCGCAAAACAGGGCATGGCGGCCGCCGGCGGCACACCTGAGCGCTTCGGCGACCTCGTGAAGAAGGAATTGGCGCGCTGGTCGCGCGTGGTCGCGGCCGCGGGCATCAAAGCGGACTGAGCTCGAGCGGATTTCACGGGTCAACGGAGAAGAGAACTAATGAGCCACATCGAAGACTTGGTCGCCGCGTACCGAATCCTGGCCGAGCACGGCGTGATCAACGCCTAAGGACACGTAAGCCTGCGCTCGGCCCGGGATCCCAAGGCCCACGCCCCATCCCCC
>CAYQVE010000136.1:1735-5929 GCA_964420785.1 uncultured Enterobacteriaceae bacterium
GGATCCCAAGCGCTATCTCCTATCGCGCTCCCGTGCGCCGGAAATGGTGATGCCCGAAGACATCATGGAGTACGATCTCGAGAGCAATCCGATCGATCCTCGGGGGCGGGAATCGGTGCGCGAGCGCTTCATTCACGGCGAGATCTTCAAGGCGCGCCCGGACGTCAACGCGGTCGTGCACAATCATTCCCCCTCGGTGGTGCCTTTCAGCGTCACGACGGTCGCAATGCGGCCGCTCTTCCACATGGCTGCGTTCGTGGGAGAGGGAGTACCGAACTTCGAAATCCGGGATGCCGAGAAGGGCACCGATCTGCTGGTCAAGACGCCGTATCTGGGGCAAGCGCTCGCCAAGACCTTGGGAAGGTCCCCGGCGGCCCTGATGCGCGGGCACGGCTCGGTAACCGTGGGCGAGAGCCTGCCCCGGACCGTGGGGCGCAGCATCTATCTGGAAATGAGCGCACGAATGCAGCTTCAGGCGATCGTAATCGCGGGGACCGGCGGCAAAATCACCTATCTCGACGAGCAGGAGGTCCGCGCCTCCGTTCCCGGTCAGGACTACGGTCGCGCCTGGCCGATGTGGCGAGCCCGCGCGCTTGCTCGTCTCAAGTCGCAAGCCTGAACCACGACGCGGCGTTCTGGACGCGGTAATACAGCTTCTGGACGCCGGATCGGACTCCAGGTAGCGCGGGCTTTCATCGTGCTAGACTCGAACGCCCTCATGCTACCGATTGCAGCGCAGCAGCCGTGATCCTCACCTTCCCCGAAAGCCCTTTCCGTCTGGCCCAGGCGTTTCCTCCGGCCGGTGATCAGCCCGAGGCGATCGACAAGCTCGTCGAGGGGATACGCGACGGGCTCTCGTACCAGACGCTGCTCGGTGTCACGGGCTCGGGGAAGACATTCACCATGGCGAACGTGATTGCGCGCCTCGGGCGGCCGGCGCTCGTGCTCGCGCCGAACAAGACCCTTGCCGCCCAGCTCTATTCTGAAATGCGTGAATCCTTCCCCGAGAACGCGGTCGAGTACTTCGTCTCCTATTACGACTATTACCAGCCCGAGGCCTATGTTCCCTCTCGGGACCTCTATATCGAGAAGGACTCGAGCATCAACGAGCACATCGAGCAGATGCGGCTGTCGGCGACGAAGTCGCTGCTCGAACGCAAGGACACCGTGATCGTTGCGACGGTGTCCTGTATCTACGGAATCGGCAACCCCGTCGACTATCACGGCATGATCCTGCACGTGCGCGAAAAGGAGCGGACGTCCCAGCGCGACGTGATCGCGCGCCTCGCGGCGATGCAGTACGAACGAAACGAGCTCGAATTCAGACGCGGCACCTTCCGGGTGCGGGGGGACGTCCTCGATGTGTTCCCCGCCGAGAACTCCGAGACGGCGCTGCGAATCGCGCTTCTCGACGACGAAGTCGAGAGCTTGACGTTATTCGACCCGCTGACCGGGCACGCGAGCCAGAGGGTCCCGCGCTTCACGGTCTATCCCTCGAGCCACTACGTGACGCCTCGAGCGACGACCCTGCGCGCCGTCGAGGCGATCAAGATCGAGCTCGCCGAGCGGATCGAACACTTCCAGAAAACAGGCAAGCTCCTGGAGGCTCAGCGCATCGAGCAGCGCACGCGTTTCGACCTGGAGATGCTGAACGAACTGGGTTTCTGCAAGGGCATCGAGAACTATTCGCGGCACCTGTCCGGAAGGAAAGAGGGCGAACCGCCGCCGACACTCATCGATTATTTGCCACCTAACGCGCTCATGTTCATCGACGAATCCCACGTCACCATCGGGCAGCTGGGGGGTATGTACAGAGGCGATCGCTCGCGCAAGGAGAATCTCGTCGACTATGGCTTTCGCCTGCCCTCGGCGCTGGACAATCGACCGCTCACGTTCGAGGAGTTCGAACAAGTCATGCGCCAGACCGTCTTCGTCTCGGCGACTCCCGCGGAATACGAGCGCAAGACCTCGGGACAGATCGTTGAGCAGGTTGTGCGGCCGACGGGCCTGGTCGACCCGATGCTCGAAGTGCGGCCCGCCTCTACACAGGTGGACGATCTGCTCACCGAGATCCATCTGCGCGTGGCGCGCGGTGAAAGGGTGCTCGTGACCACGCTCACCAAGCGCATGGCCGAGGAGCTGACCGACTATCTCGCCGAGCACGGCGTAAAGGTGCGCTATCTGCACTCGGAGGTGGAAACCGTCGAACGGGTAGAAATTATCCGCGACCTGCGGCTGGGCGAATTCGACGTGCTGGTCGGCATCAATCTGTTGCGCGAAGGCCTGGACCTGCCCGAGGTGTCGCTGGTGGCGATCCTCGACGCGGACAAGGAGGGGTTCCTCCGCTCGGAGCGTTCGCTCATCCAGACCATCGGCCGCGCCGCGCGCCATCTGAACGGGATGGCAATTCTCTATGCCGACACGGTCACCGACTCGATGAAGCGGGCGATCGGCGAAACCGATCGCCGCCGCACGAAGCAGGTCGAATTCAATGCGAAGCGCGGCATCACGCCGATCGGAATTTCCAAGCAGGTACGCGACATGATCGAGGGCGCCCGCGACTTCCAGGACGTGCAGACGGAGTTGAAAGCCGCCCAGGAACAGGCGCGCTACGAGTCGATGTCCGAGAAGCAGCTCGCCCGGGAGATCAAGCTCCTGGAGAGGGAGATGCTCGACTATGCGCGCAATCTCGAGTTCGAAAAAGCCGCTCAGGCGCGTGATCGCCTCGCCGAGCTCAGGCGGACCGTCTTTGGCGCCTCACCGTCAGATGAGGCGCCGGGCCGGCTGACCGCGAGCTCCGAGAATCAAAGGCCCAGCGCTCAGCCAGGGCCCGTCGTCCAGACCCAGGCGCAAGGACAAAGTCGCAAGGGAACCCGCAGGGAGCGCCGGCCGCGCGGACGCCTGGTCGCAGGCAGCGACTGAAAGCGGCGGGCTGCCAAGGCAGGTCTCCACGGCCCATGCGGCCAGCGTCCCCGGGGGCGCGCCGCTCGCAGTTGCGAGATCTGGGGCAGGGTTCGTTTCGTTCAGACACCCGGCCGTTTGGGAAAACCACTCCGCCGCGAGACGCCAGCTCCGCGGCACGGTGCCGTTACAGAAACATCGTGCAACACGTACCCATGTTGCCTTGTAGGCGACTGACAGCTCGACCGCAAAACGTTCTCCGAGAGGAGCGTCGCTTTCGAATCGACGCAGGGTCGCATCTGCGCGCAGATCCGGCGCGAGCCGCGGGAGAACCTCCTCGGCGCCGTCCAGGCGTGCCGATGCCTCGAGCGCCGAGAGCACCTCAGACACGCGCGTGGGGCGGGAAGGAACCGCGACTAGCGCTTGCGCGGTGATGTCCGCTGCTCGCTGCGCGAGCCGGATTTCGGCTTCGTCGGCGGGTTGCCGGATCGAGGCAAACAGGGCGGTCACATCGACGAGCCGGCCGCCGTGCTCCGGTCTCGATACGGGCTCGGCGACCGGCCAGGGCAGGGCATCGAGCTCCAGCACGCCGACGCGCGAAGGCTCCGGAGGCCGCTCCTTGAGAAGCGCCGCGGCGGCTCGGCCCAAATCCGGCGCAGATCGTACTTCGCCCAAGTGACCGACGCTTCGAATCCAGTCGTGCACGCGTTTGGAGAACGCCGCCAGCAGCAGGGGCGCTCCGGTCGGGAAGACCACGAGCAACGCTTCGTTCCAGTACGGAACGAAATGCGTGAGCCAAGCGACGGCGCTCGGACGCGCGAAGGACGTATAGATGAGCACAACGCCCAGTCCTGCCGCGCGCATTTGCTCCTGCAAACGCGCCACGCGCCCCTCGAGGACCGGGGGCGGCACCTCGCTGCGCGACCAGCTGATCAATCCGCGCCGCACAGCTCAGCCTAGGGTACCGAAAACAATCGCCGCGGAGTCCGGGTCAGGACCTCGCAGCCACCGGGTCTTACGCGCACGGAATCGCCGTGCACGAAATACCCGACCTCCGGATGATAGGTGTTCGGATGGACAACGAGCGTCATGTCGGGCTCGAGATCCAGATCGACATCCTCAAGCACGGCGGGTCGCCCGTCCACGTAAAGGCCCAGACCGTGGCCACGCACGCGGGTTTATTCCGAGGTCACGTAATCCCCGAGGCCATGATCGCCAAAAACCTCGGTTTGCCCCCGCCCCACAGTCCTCCCCCTGGGCCCAGGGGCAACGGCCCCCGATCCCGCGTCCAAA
>CAYQVE010000136.1:5939-8517 GCA_964420785.1 uncultured Enterobacteriaceae bacterium
GTGAATCCTGCCGTCCGCCTGAGCCAGTTCCATCAGAACTTCCACCAGTTCCGCCTTGGCGCCGGGGCGAACGGCCCGCATGCCGGCTTGTAGAGCCTCGTTATGGACAGCGAAGGCCCGTTCCTGGATCGTGCTCGGTTCTCCGAGAACGAGCGTGCGGCAGATCTGCGCGTAGTAGCCGTCCACGCACGGGGTCAGCTCGGTCGTCACCAGATCGCCGGGTACGAGGCGCCGCTCCGTCGGCGGATGCATTCCGCGCACCTCCCGGCCGCCCGAACCGAGAATCTGGAAGTTCTCGGGACAGCCGCGCGAGCGGAAAAAGGCTTCGACGTCCGCGACGAGCGCATATTCCGGTCGCCCGACGCGCGCCGCGTCGCGAAAAACGGCGTAGCCCTCGTCTGCAAGGACGGCGGCACGGCGAAATGCCTCGATCTCGGACGGCGACTTCCGGAGCATCAGGCGATCGAGCAAGGCCGTCGCCGGTGCGATGCTTGCGACGAGCGGCCCCATTGCAAGGCGATAGGGCACTGCGGCGCGCGGGGCGAGCGCGATCCGCCCCTTGCCGAGCCTGCGGATCGCGGTTTCGGTTTCTTCGATCGCGGAGAGCGACCATCTCACATCGAGCTCCGCCTGCTCCGAGCGCAGGCGCGCGGCCTCGGCCGGGTATTCGACGATGATCCGCACCGGCCCATCGCGGTCGATGAATGCGAAAGCGTGCCCTTCAACCGGGGTGATGTCGGCCGCGAAGCGCAGATAGTCGCTGCGCCACGGATTCCCGGCGACGACGAGGACGTCGATCCCTGCATCCGCCATCGCTGTGGCGAGCCGGGCGCGCCTCTCGGCGCGCGCGTTTCCGGGAATGGCGCTCACTCCGGCTTGATGCCGCCCAATTCGACGATGGTCTTGTAGCGCGCCGATTCCGACTTGAGGAAGCCCGCAGTCTCGGCGGGCGCGAGCCCGATCGCGACGTGACCGAAGTCGCTGACGCGCTTGCGCACGCCCGGTTCCGCCAGGGCGTTCCGGAACTCTGCAGCGAGGCGCCCAATGATGCGTGAGCTCGTGCCGCGGGGCGCCGCGAGCACCCACCAGTTGCCGCCGACCAGCTGCGGAAACCCCGCTTCGAGCGTCGTCGGGACATCGGGCAGTTCGGCCATTCGCTGGCGCGCCATTACCGCGAGCACCTTGAGCTTGCCGGCCTTTACGGGTCCGATGATCCCGGTCAGGGTGGGGAAGGCCACCTGGATGTCGCCGGCGAGCAGCGCCTGCACCATGGGGGGCGTGCCCTTGTACGGAACGTAGACCATCGAGTTTCCGGTCTGCTGTGAAAATGCAGCGCCGGTGAGATGCGCGGGCGAGCCTGAGCCTGGAGAGCCGTAGTTGAACTTGCCCCGATTGGCGCTTACGTATTCAGCCAGCTCCTTAAGCGATTTTGCGGGCACGTTCGTCCCGATCACTGCGAGCAGCGGGGCTTCGGCGAGTAGAGAGATCGGATCGAGCGCGGTCAGCGGGTCGAAACCGAGATTCCTGAACAGGTGAGGCGTGACGGCATAGACGGCGGTCGGCCCGAGCAGCAAGGTGTAGCCGTCCGGAGCCGCGCGCACGACTTCGCCCGTGCCTATGGCGCCATCGGCGCCCGGCTTGCTTTCCACGATGAAACGCTGGCCGAGGTTCGTTTCGACCCCGGGGGATATGGTCCGGAATATGGCCTCCGAAACGCTTCCCGCGGCAAAAGGGATGACCACGCGAATGGGTTTGCTGGGCCAGTCCTGGGCGAGGCCGGCGGACGGCTCGAGCGCAAGCAGCCCGGCGCTGAGGAATGCCAAAATGTGTCTCACCACCGCATGCTCCGCTCAGAAGAGCCGATTCTATATTGGTACGACCGATGTCCGATGACAAGTTCGGCGTTTTGTTCGTCTGCACGGGAAACATCTGCCGCTCGCCGACCGCAGAGGCGATTTTTCGAAAGCTTGCTGCCGCTGCGGGGATGGCGGGCGCGGTGACTGCCGATTCCGCTGGCACGCACGCTTACCATGTCGGAGAGCCGCCCGATCCCAGAGCGCAGGCGGCGGCGGCCAAGCGTGGCTACGATCTAAGCGCGCTGCGAGCGCGCAGGATCGAGGGCGCGGACTTTCGGCGTTTCGACTTGATCCTTGCGATGGACCAGAATCAGTACGCGATTCTCGCGCGCATGGCAGGGTCGTCAGCCGGCCACAAGCTGAGGTTGATGATGTCCTACGCGCAGCGTTTCAAAGAGCGGGACGTGCCGGACCCTTACTACGGCGACGCGCAAGGATTCGAGCGCGTGCTCGACTTGCTCGAGGACGCGGCAAGCGGCTTGCTGAAATCCCTGCGAAAGGATTGATGTCGCCCGGGTTCAAACCTTCGAAGCCGGGGGTTCGCGCCCGGTTTCCACCTGAACCAAGGGTTCGTCGAGATCCGGAGGAGGGGGTCGACGCTCGCGCTTGGCGGGCACAAAGTTCTGCTCCAGCTCCACGGCCGGCGCGACCGTGGCGCCCGAACGCGTCTGGACCAACTCCAGCCCGCTTTCCTTGAGAGCGCGCGCTATCTCCGCCGGGTC